>NZ_JBAWSY010000006.1:0-206370 GCF_037104765.1 Psychrobacillus mangrovi
TGTTCGTCGAGCCAAGATTTTATTCCACGCTTCCTCTAGCCCTTACCTCACGATAAGTACCTTGCGCTTCCTTAGTGGTTGGTCGATGTGTACCCCCACAGTGGACTTTCACCACCTAGATAGTTGCCATGCCTGGCACACATAAAAAAGAGGAGAAAAAATATTCTCCTCTTACGTAACTATTAGAAAGCTGGATAGTGACAAGCAACCCAGTGATCTTTTTTCACTTCTCGGAAGATTGGTTGTTCTTCTCGACAACGAGCAGTCGCAACAGGGCATCGTGTATGAAATCGGCAACCCGATGGTGGATTGGCAGGTGATGGAATTTCCCCCTTCACAGTAATTACCTCACGTTGTTGGGATAGATCAATACCCGGTATAGAGTTAATGAGCCCTTTTGTATAATGATGGGCAGGTCTCTTAAATAGAGTTTCACTGTCTGCTATTTCTACGAGTTGACCTAAGTACATGACTCCTATACGGTCTGAAATATGGCGAACAACATTTAACCCATGACCGATAAATAAATAGGTTAAATCTAATTCTTGTTGTAAATCCTTCATTAAATTTACGATTTGAGCTTGAACGGATACGTCTAGAGCAGATACGGCTTCATCTGCTAAAATAAATTGAGGATTTATCGCAATCGCTCTTGCAATAGCAATACGCTGACGTTGTCCTCCAGAAAACTCATGGGGATAACGATCATACGCTTTTCTCCCTAACCCTACCGCATCTAGAAGCTGTTCCACTTTTAGTCGGTTCTCTTTAGAAGTAAATGATTCATGAACCTTCAATGGTTCTTCAATAATATCTCCCACTTTCCAACGTGGGTTAACCGAACCGTATGGATCTTGATAAATCATCTGCATATGTTTACGTTTTTCGCGCAATTCTTTATTACTGAGTTTAGCCAAATTCGTACCTTGGAAAAACACTTTTCCTTCACTTGCTTTTTCTAATTGTAAAAGCAATCTACCTAGCGTTGATTTGCCACTACCTGATTCCCCTACTAAACCAAATGTTTCCCCCTTTCGAATTGTAAATGAGACATTATCTACTGCACTTACATACGATTGAGGTTGGAAGAAACCACGAGTCCCAATTGGATATGTCTTACTTAAATTTTCTATAACAAATAATTCCTCTGCTGAAACATCCACCGAATTTAGTTGAAGAGGCTCCTGAATTGAACTTTGAAAAACTTCACTGCTAGAATCAGTCTGATTCCAATCATTTCTTTGAACTAATTCCTCAGCATACCAGCACGCTGTTTTACGACCGTTTACTTCTCTTAATGAAGGTTTTTCCATTCTACATTTATCCGTTGCAAAAGGACAACGTGGATGAAATAGACATCCAGTTGGCAAATTAGATAACGAAGGAATGGTTCCTTCTATAGAAAATAGCTTTTGGCCCCGATCACTATCCATTTTGGTGATAGATTGAAGTAAACCATTCGTATATGGATGATGTGGTAATTCGAAAAGTTGAGAAACGGTCGCTTGTTCTAGAATTTCACCGGCATACATCACAATGATTCTATCGGCCACTTCAGCGGCAATACCCATGTCATGTGTAATTAATAAAATAGACATATGAAACTCTTCTTTTAATTCCTGCAGGAGTTGGAGTATTTGAGCCTGAATGGTTACATCAAGTGCAGTTGTCGGCTCATCTGCAATAAGTAAGTCAGGCTCACAAGCAAGAGCCATCGCAATCATTGCCCGCTGTAGCATCCCTCCGGATAGCTCATTGGGGTATTGTTTGAATCGCAACTCTGCATCCGATATCCCGACTCGATCCAATAAATATATTGCACGTTTTTTCGCATCCGCTTTGTTTCCTTGCTTATGTTCGATTATTGTTTCAATAATTTGTTTCCCAATTGTAAACACGGGGTCAAAAGCGGACATCGGTTCTTGAAATATCATCGCCACTTTCTTCCCGCGTATTGCCCGTAATTCCTTTTGTGTGAGTCTGGTCAAATCCATACCGTCTAGTGTAATACTTCCATCGGTAATTTTCCCATTTTCGAAATCAATTAATCTCATAATGGACTTTGAAGCTACCGTCTTTCCACTTCCCGATTCCCCAACTATACAAACCGTTTCTCCAGCTTTTATTTGCATCGTAACATCTCTAATCGCTGTCAAATAACCGTCTTTTGTAATAAAGTCTACTTGTAAATGCTGGACATCCAGTAATTGTGTCATTAGCTAATCACCTATCTTCCCCTACTTATTTTCGGATTTGTCACATCTTGAAGTTTATCCCCGATAATATTAACGGAAAGAACAAATGCAGTAATTGCAAGTCCAGGGAATGTAGCAATCCACCAGGCAACTGTTAAATAGTTTCTTCCTTGAGAAAGCAATGCACCCCAATCAGGTATTTCCTTGATCACACCTAAGCCTAGAAAACTTAACCCCGCACCTGTTAAAATAGCTGTCCCAAGACCGATTGTTGACATAACTAGCAGTGGAGACAAAGCATTTGGTACGATATGCCACCAAAGAATTTTTCCACTTGAAGTGCCAATAGAACGAGATGCAGCAACGTATGGACGTTTTTTAATACTCATCATCTGTCCACGCATCAACCGTGCATAGCCCGGAATTGAGGCAATCGCAATGGCAAAAACAATATTTTGTAAACTTGGACCTAGAGCTGCTGCAATAGCTAGTGCAAGCAGAATTCCTGGAATCGTCATTAATATCTCAATAATTCGCATAAAGATTGTATCAATAATTCCACCCAGATAACCGGAGATAGCCCCGATGCCACCACCAAGTATTAATCCGATTAACACTGCAGAAACCCCTATAATTAAAGAATCTTTACTACCATAGACAACAAGACTAAACACATCTCTCCCGTAATGATCCGTACCGAACAAGTGAGAAAGGCTAGGTGTTGCTAATATTTTCTCTGTATTCATGGCTGTTGGTTCATAAGGTGCAATCCAAGATGGAAGTAAGGCACATACAACGATAAACAATAAAATTAGACTTGCTATGAAAACGAAAAGGTTTGATATAGATAATTTTACTTTTAACTTAGATAGATTCCATTTTGGAAATTGTACGACTGCTTTTGTATTTGCCAAGTCTTTCATTTTACAATTCCCCCTTTATTAATTTCACGAATCAATGTGCTCTTCGGATACGTGGGTCAACTAACGAATAAGATAAATCTACTAATACATTTACAGTTACGTATACGATTGCACTAAAAAGAATTACACCTTGTATAACAGGCATATCCTTGACCATTATCGCATCTCCAATTACTCTACCAATTCCTTGTCTAGAAAAAACTGTTTCGATTACAACAGTTCCTGCTAACAATTCACCAATATGTAATCCCATAACGGTAATCGCCGGAATAAGTGCATTTCGTAATGCATGACGGAACATCACAATTCTTTCAGATATCCCTTTAGCACGGAGCGTTAAAATGAATTGTTCATCCATCACTTCCACCATGCTATTTCGAACCATTCTAATAATAAAACCTGCCCCTACCAAACCTAGCGCAAGTGAAGGCATTATAAGTGTCTTCCATCCTTCCGACCCCATAATTGGCAACCAGTTGAGTTGAACACCGAAAAGAAGGATAAGTAGAATCCCAGACCAGAACGTTGGCATAGAAATTCCAAACAAAGCTATTATACGAATAATTACATCCACCCATTTATTGTGATAAATAGCTGAAATAACACCAAATGTTACGCCAATAACAACAGAAAGTACCATACTTGTAAGTGTTAAGAGGAGTGTTGCTGGCAAATGGACGATTATCTTTTGTAGTACTGGCTCACTTGTAATCCGAGATTGACCAAAATCCCCTTGAAGTAAGTTCTTAAAATAATCTGCAAACTGAACATAAAATGGCTGATCCAGTCCTAATTCCTTGCGAAGATTTTCTATCGCCTCAGGTGTTGCTGTATTAGGATCCAGCATAGATAGAACCGGATCCCCTGGCAGCATATAAATTATGCAGAAAACAAGGACTAAGGAGCCGAAAATGGATAGTAATGCATTTATAAGTTTTTGTAATGTCTTGCTGACTAAAACCATAAACAAGCTCCTTTCTACTTTTTACTGTTTGATAAATGCATCATTAAATAATGGATAACCTAAAGCATCAAACTTAATTCCATCCACTTTTTTAGATGCTGCTACTGTATAAGGAAAAACATATATTGGAATAACATACGCTTGATCAATAATAATTTTCTGTACCTCTTTATATATTTCTTCCCGCTTCGCAGGATCAGATTCTACCGTTCCCTTTTCTAACAACTCATCCAGTTCTAAATTAGATGTTCCACCCAAGCCTTTACGAGTAATATTTTCAGGAGGTGTATGATATAAGCTACGTAGGGCATTTGGATCTGAATTCACTTGACTATTGCCGTACAAATCATAATCGGCGTTTTGATAGATTACCGTTAAATAATCTTGAGTTATATTAACCTCTACATCTACTCCTATTTTTTTCAATTGTTGTTGTATTATAGCGGCAATATCATTTCGTTTTTCGCGATTCGGAGAGACATCTACATAATTGAGCGTCAACTTTTTCCCTTCTTTTTCTCGGACACCATCTGCTCCGATTGTATATCCTGCTCCATCTAGTAATTTATTTGCTGCATCGACATCATATTTCCAACTATTTTCAAGCTTTTCATCATACCCTAAAATCCCTGGTGTTATAGGTGACCAAGCTCTTTCATACGTATCAAAGTACAAGGTTTTCAGAATTGCGTCGACATCAACCGCTTGTAAAACAGCTCTGCGGACATCTACATTATTCCAAGGTTCTTCCCTTTGGTTAAAAAAGAGTGTATACGGTAAACCAAGTGTATTAACCTTTAGTATTTGAGTATTTGGATCATTTTCTAGCGATACAATATTTTGTGGTGGAATGGTTTCTGCCGCAAGCACCTGCCCGCTTTGTACACTACCTACACGAGTCGCTTCCTCTGGAATAATTTTAAATGTAACTTTATCCAGATAGGCTTGCTCTTTGTTCTCTACACTTGTAGGTCCCCAATTATATTCACTGTTTTTTTCCACCTGGATATCTGCATTTTCTGTCCAACTGACAAATTTAAATGGTCCTGTTCCAATCGGATTTTTCCCAAACTGATCTCCGTATTTTTCAGCTGCTGTAGGTGATACAATTCCTAACATCGCTTGACTTAGATTTCCTAAGAAAGAGGAAGAAGGGGTAGATAGATTAAGTTTTACTGTAAATTCATCAACAACCTCTGAAGATTCGTATGGATCAAGTAATGCTGTTGAATTCCCTGCTTTCGTTTCTGGATTAAGTATTCGGTCAAAATTGTATTTAACCGCTTCTGCATTAAAAGGGGTTCCATCATGGAACTTCACATCATCACGCAACTTAAACGTATAACTTTTACCATCCTCCGATACGGCCCATTCTTTTGCCAGCCATGGTTGGATATTGTTATCCGCATCTTGGACAACAAGACTATCAAAAATTGTTCTAAATACACGAACGGACACAGCTAACCCACTTCGATGTGGATCTAGCGTATCTGGGGACGTTGCAAGTGCATAAGACAGCTCGCCACCTGAAACAGGATTAGATGAAGTATTATCCGTCGCCGAAGTTTGTGCACCTTGATTGGTCCCTGATGATTGACTGCAACCAGATACTACTAGTATTAATGCTGTAAATAATGTAAAAAAGATTGATTTTGACCTTTTAAAACCCATCATTATTATTACCTCCACACTTTTAAAATTAATGATTTTTAATCATATATGTTTAGTAAGTTTAAATTTATAAAAAAATAGAATCTCTATGAAATCCTTATATCTCTGGTTGACCTGCAGAGTTTAGAAAAAATCCCTCTAATTCTTTTGTTAATCCTCCAGGACCAAACTTAACCATGTTATGTTGATTTTGATTTAGCTTACTTTCATTGATAAAGCTTAAAAAAGACAATAAAAACGTTCTACGTTTATAGATATTTACTAACCCACGTTCATAAAACCATTGATCAATTGTGTTGTATATGCCGCGGTTTATACTGTAAGTTTCATTGCAAAAAGTATAAAAGAGCAAATCCGGTAGATTTAAAATTTTGTTTATATCATGAGATTGAAGACTTGGTAGGGTATTCGAATTATATGTGCTGTTATATTCTTTTACCTTCACTTGGAGTCCCCCTTTACGCATTTAAAATATTAGGATTATAAATATGGAAACTTCTATTTATTAACTACTTCCTTCGCATAACGGTTTATCGGATAAGGGATACCTAAGTTTCCTCGCAATGTATCAGACTCGTATTCTTTACGGAAAATTCCTCGCTCTTGAAGAATTGGCACAACTAGGTCAACAAAATCATCAAAACTACTTGGTAAATCATATCCAACAATAAAACCATCTGCACCTTGACCTTCAAACCATTCTTGTACACGATTTGCAACTTGTTCCGGTGTCCCAATGAACGGCGTACGTGGAGTAGCAGAACTTAGTGCCACTTGACGAAGTGTTAGATTTTGCTCTTTTGCCGTTTGTTTAATACGATCCGTTTCACTTTTAAAACTGTTTGAACCTAAATCTCCAACGTCCGGGAATGCTTCATCCAATGGATATTGAGAGAAATCATGATGCTCGAAAAATCTTCCTAAAAAGGCAAGTGCCTGTTCTATAGAAACTAAATTTGCAATTTCCAAGTATTTTTGTTCCGCTTCCTCTACCGTTTTTCCTATGATTGGACTTATTCCCGGCATAATTACAACTTCATCTGGATTGCGTCCGAATGCTATTGCTCGATTTTTTACGTCTTTATAAAACTTCTGTGCATCTTGCAAATTACCATGACCAGTAAAAATCGCATCCGCTTCCTTTGCTGCAAAGTTCTTACCATCTTCGGAGGAACCTGCTTGGAAAATGATTGGACGCCCTTGTTTTGAGCGACCGATATTAAGTGGACCAGCAACAGAGAAATATTCTCCTTTATAATTCAACTCATGTAACTTTTCTGAGTCAAAGAACACACCTGATTCTTTATCTCGAATGAACGCATCATCTTCCCATGAATCCCAAAGACCTTTTGCAACTTCCAAATATTCAGCAGCAATTTTGTAACGCGTTGGATGATTCGGATGCTCTTCTACCGTTTTACTATAATTTAGTGCCGTTTTTTCTAAAGGGGAAGTGACAATGTTCCACCCAGCCCGACCTCCACTAATATGGTCTAGTGATCCAAGCTGACGAGACACATTAAACGGCTCGCTATACGATGTGGATACAGTTCCGACAAGTCCGATATTCGAAGTCACGGAAGCAAGCGCAGATAGAATGGTCAAAGGTTCAAAACGATTTAAGAAGTGGGGAATTGATTTTTCATTGATATATAACCCATCCGCTACGAAAGCAAGATCAAACTTGCCTTCTTCTGCTTTTTGAGCACGATTTTTATAAAAATCTAGACTTACACTTGCATCCGTTTGTATTTCAGGATGTCTCCAACCAGAAATATTTCCACCAACTCCATGAATGATTACTCCTAGCTTCAACTTCTTTTGCTCTGTCATTATTTTTCCTCCTTTTATTGTTAGAGATAATTTGAACAAACAAAATGGTCCTTCAAATAAGAAGGACCATGCATAAAAAAGTCTCCTTCTTATCTACCAAGTTTTATACTTGCTGGAATTAGCACCGTGTTATTAACTATGTAATAACTGGTTGCTGAGGCTTCATAGGACCAGTTCCTCGACCTCTCTTGATAAGAATTTAAAATATGAAATTGTCTTTTTAATAAATACCTTTTCTACTCTATTACTCTAAATAAATTATTCGCATCGTTATAGTAGGGATTAGGTAAAAAAATAAAATACTTTCGTATTATATTTTCTTTCCAACTCTTCAAATTAGCCTAACTTTTAACAATAATTATTAATATGTATCCTATCACTTTTCATGACAAATTTGCAATACTTTGAATGATAGAATATTTTTTTCAATTGATAGTAAAATACTATGAATCATTAACTCATTTTTACCTTATCCTCTTCAACAAAAGAAAAAGGAAGAGCTATTTTGGCTCTTCCTTTTGATTATTATTGATTGCTTGCTTCAGCAAATGCAGCAGAAACCTTTTCGAATTCCTCGTCAACCTCTATAAAAGACAATTCTCCTTCGTCTTCTAATCGGAAAAAGAAAACATCTATGTCATCTTCCGTTTCTGCTTGAATATCTTCTACAAAACCGACTGCAGCATATTCAACTTCATCCACCGTCAACAGACCAAGCACTTCCATATCTTGCTCTTGATCGTTTTCATCTAGCACCGTAAAGATATTACCAATTTCAATTTTCCCCTGATTTTCTTCCATTCTAAAAAACCTCCTCAAACTATTTTTGCAAAATTACTCTTTCTGCTTTCAATTAATTATCCGTTAAAAACGAATTATTAGCAAAAAAGAAAATCTCTCTAGTTTTTGTCTTTGGATTAAGTTCTTTTTATCCATTCATTCCTCTAAAAAAATAAAAAGGGCATTATAATATGTAGGCGGAACAATTGCACAGTTGAACTATCCAATATCTCTGTCTTCAAACAAGGATGATTGGTTCATCATTATTCCTCCCACATAGAATTACTTATACATAGTATTTCAACCGCTCTTGTTTTCATCCTTTCTACTTATTACTTTTTATGCAAAACAAATTTAATAGATTCAAGACAGGCCTAAAAATTCTTTTTTTTATTGCATAGGTTGTAATTGAGCCGATGAATTTGCCTAATCACTTTAAATTTGGCTATACGATGAGGGGAAGTGTACCAATATTGAAATCAAGGGGAATATGTAAGCCTTTTGCTTTGTTTACTAGTCTACTACTGATTGTTGCAATGTTCCTATCAGCCTGTTCTAGCAATAACGAGGCTGAGTCAAAAACAACTACCAAACAATCAGTTAGAATAGGATATCAGAAAAATGGTCCATTAATTATTTTAAAAAATTTAGGGACATTGGAAGAACGATTAAAGTCTCTCGATTACTCGGTCGAATGGTTTGAATTTCAAGCTGGGCCGGCTTTACTCGAAGCTTTAAACGCTGGGAGCATTGATTTTGGTAGAACAGGTGATTCACCTCCTATATTTGCACAGTCCTCAGGGGCTACTCTGAAATATATCGCAGTAGGAAACCCAAAATTTAAGGGCTCAGGAATTCTAGTTAAGAACGATTCCCCAATTAAGACACTTGTGGATCTTAAAGGAAAAACTATTGGCTTCGCTAAAGGCTCAAGCTCTCACTATTTACTTGTGAAAGCATTGGAAAAAGCTGATCTTCTCTATGAAGATATAACACCAGCGTACTTATCACCTGGAGATGCACGAGTTGCATTCGAACAAGGAAATATTGACGCTTGGGTAGTATGGGATCCGTTTACAGCAGATACAGAAATGGCAACCGATGCCCGTCTTTTAGTGAACGGAGAAGGACTAACATCTGATCGAGATTACTTTCTTGCTTCTTCTGATTTCGCGAAACACAGTGACATCTCAAAAATCATCATAGAGGAAATCCAACATTCAAGTGAATGGGCAAATGAACATCCAGAGGAATTAACCACTATGCTTTCTAGTATTCTCGGTATCGATGAGTCCTCGATGAGGTTGGCTGTTGAAAGACGAGTATACGGTGTACAAGAAATTACGGCAGAAATCATAAAAGAACAGCAAGAAATTGCAGATACGTTCTATGAATTAAAAATTATCCCAAATAAAATAAATGTTGAGGATAGTGTTTATTCATTTGAAAAGGATGAAGGAAATTGAAGCATTCTTTTTCTTCTATCCTTTCTAAAACACTCCCTTGGATTGTACCTTTCTCACTACTTCTTCTATGGCAAATTTCTATAAAAACAGGCATACTCTCAACTAAAATTCTGCCAGCCCCTACTGATGTTTATTTTGCAGCTATAGAGCTAATGAAAACTGGTGAGTTGTTTCATCACGTTTGGGTAAGCCTTTGGCGAGCATTAATCGGTTTCTTTATTGGTGGTAGCATTGGTTTTATACTTGGTCTACTAAATGGATTGTTTCGTACAACTGAAATGCTTACGGATACATCTGTTCAGATGTTAAGGAACATTCCACACCTAGCTTTGATACCCCTCGTTATATTGTGGTTCGGCATCGGAGAGGAGGCAAAAATATTCCTTGTCTCTTTAGGTGTTCTCTTTCCTATCTACCTGAATACGTATCATGGAATTAAATCGGTTGACCAAGGTCTGATTGAGATGGGAAGAATCTACGGATTAAACAAATTTTCCTTATTTTTAAATATAATTTTTCCAGGTGCTCTCTCTTCCATCTTAGTTGGTATCCGTTTTTCATTGGGCATGATGTGGATTACTTTAATAGTTGCGGAAACTATATCCTCTACTTCCGGCATTGGTTATATGGCAATGAATGCAAGGGAATTTATGCAAATGGATGTCATTATCTTAAGTATTTTAATGTACGCTTTTCTTGGTAAGCTTTCAGACATTATCGCCAGGTTCCTTGAAAGAAGATGGTTGAAGTGGCATCCAGGTTATGCAAAGCATTCTTAGAATTGAAGGGGAAAGAGAATGAAAGAAGAAAAAGAAAACACTAGCCACTCTCATATACACCTGAAAAATTTATACAAGTCTTATAATGGTACCCAAATATTAAAAGATTTGAATCTCGCTATTCGCAAAGGAGAATTTGTTGCAATCGTAGGAAAGAGTGGCTGTGGAAAGAGCACCTTGCTTCGATTACTTTCCGGACTTGAAAAACCAACAGACGGGAAAATTCTTGTGGACGAGAAAGAATTGATGTCCATCAACAGGCAGTCATGTATGATGTTTCAAGACGGACGGCTTCTTCCGTGGAAACGTGTACTAGAGAATGTAGAATTGGGATTAAAGGGAATTCATCGAGAAGAAGCGATGGTGGTTTTAAGAAATGTCGGATTAGAAAATCGGATTCATGAATGGCCCTCCAAACTCTCAGGTGGCCAAAAGCAAAGAGTAGCCTTAGCCAGAGCCCTAATTCACAATCCAAGCCTCCTTTTGCTTGATGAACCACTTGGAGCTTTGGACGCATTCACTCGGCTAGAAATGCAGAGTTTAATAGAAGATATATGGATTAATCAACGTTTTACAACTTTGCTTGTGACTCATGATGTGGAGGAAGCTGTTGCACTTGCAGACCGCGTCATTTTATTAAAAGAAGGTAGAATTGCTCATAATGTACCAATTCCATTACCAAGACCTAGACAAAGAGATCATTCAGTTTTTACTACCACAGTTAAACAAATTTTAATGCAAATCATTGATCATCCGGATCATAAAGGACGTAATGTAGCGGAAGATCTGAACTATCCTATTCATCCTATTCCGAAAGTAGTTTTATAAATATGTAAAATGGCTGGTAATTCTGCTTAACTCATTAAAAGAAGAGTTATCAGCCTTAATAATGTCATTCCTAATAAAAGATAAGCATACACTTTTAGAACACGCAGTTTCATGTCTAATTTAGGATGATGTCATGTGAAAAGAAAAGATGATAGACAAGCTTCAGGGATCTTTCGACGCTTACGCAGAAAGTACTCATTAGTTATAGTAGGAGCAATAATTCAAGGTTTTGCAATGGGCGTATTTCTTTTTCCTAACTTCATTCCTTCTGGAGGTGCGGGTGGTTTTACAGTATTGCTAAATTATTGGTTTCATATGCCGTTGAGTATCGCATTATGGCTAGTTAACTCCTCCATGCTGCTATTTGCATTCCACTATCTTGGAAGTGGTAGTGCAATTGGTACTCTTTTTGGTATTACAATGACTTCTATTTCCGTAAATATATTTAATGTATATTTGGAAACGCCTTTTTCAAGTGTATGGGTAGACTTATTAGTCGGTTCTGTCTTCCTTGGTACTGGAATTGCTATACTTTTAAGACAGGGAGTTTCAAATGGTGGTGTTGGGATAATTGCTTTAATCATTGCCAAGTATAAAAATATTAACCCAGGGAAAACATTATTTTGGATAAATGGTTTGATTTTCATTATCACAGCTTACATTATTGATTGGCAAATTATTATCCAGGCAATCATCTGTCAATGGCTGTCTACTACAATTGTCAGTTGGTTATATGTCGTTTCTATTCCAAGAAAATCTCTTATATTTAATTTAATTTGGTTCAAAAAGTAAGCAATACTTTATAACTTTAGGCTTTGTTAAACTTTATTGTTATTTTTCTTGCCACAAGCTAAGCAGGAGCCACAGCAGGGCACTGAAAAACTCTTCAAGGTATCTCTTAGAAAGGATGTGAACGTTTACATCCTCGCTTTTTGTTTGGGCCTCGTTGATTCCGGTCTTGGCGGAAGCTTTAACAAATCCTAACTTAAAAAAGCATTAAACCTATTATTAAGGTTTAATGCTTTTTTCAATTAGCTTGACGTAACGAATTAATCGTCGAACCTACTGTTTATTCTAGATCTTCTCTAGCTTCAATAAATGCTGCAGATACTTTTTCAAATTCCTCGTCATTATCGATCAATGATAATTCCAAAGATAATTCATCCTCTTCAATTCTAAAAAGGTACACTTTTAAGTCTTCTTCAGACTCTTCTTGATTTTCTTCCGTAAATCGCATAGCAGCGTAAACAATATTATTGACAGTCATTAGATCTAGCACTTCAATTTCTTGCTCTTGATCATTTTCATCTATCACTGTAAGAATTTTGCCTACTTCAATTTTATCCGTTCTCTCTTCTATTTCTTTCAGCTCCTCACATTATTTAATTAGTCGTCGATAATCTTCCTACCTTTCGATTACCGCTTCACTCATTATTAATGTATTCTGCATGATAAGAATTTTCTCCAGCATGAACGACTAACAGTGTATCTGCATATCCAACTAGTCGGTTAATTAGTTCTTCAGCTATACTATAAACGAGATAGTGGAGTTCCGAGTCATGTAATTTAGGGTCATCAAAGATGATAGTTGTATTTATAAAAACATCTTTATTTCCAAATAAATCATATTGAATAATTGCTTTTCCAGCTGCACCGCCTGTTTTAGGTTCATGATAGTGAGGTAAGAAGATATACCATTCTTCTGCACTTGAAGAACGGAAGTTTTTTGTAAATGACAATCCATTAAGTTCAGCCTGAATGATATCTTGCATTTCTGGTCTTATAAAATTTTCCACCGTATTATTTTTATCCATTCCAATACTCCCACTCTAAAAAAGCTATTACTTAGCTTTTACATCGTCACTACTTCTATACTTAAAAAAGTGTCAGTTGCCATGACAAAATGAATTTGATTTGGCACTGACACTTTAATTAGTTGGAGTTTTCGGTTAACCATTTTTCAATCATAGGATGGATTTCATTAATCGCTTTACTTCCAGTGACTACAGAAACATGGCCAGTATTCACTAAGTGATATGTCTTATTTTCACTTGAGATTTTCGCATTGAGTGGTTCTGCTTGCCTTGGATTAACAATGACATCCTTCTTCCCAGCAATATTTAATAGGTTTGCTGTAATGTTTCTTAACTCTACCTTTTTTCCTCTTATATAAAGATCGTCGTTTATTAATTTGTTTTGTTGATACAATTCACCAATCCATTGTCTATATGCTTCACCAGTAAAAGGGATTCCATCCGTTAGCCACTTTTGCATTAGCTTCCAGTTGGCAACGAACTTTTCATTGTCCACACGATCGGCAAGACTAATGTATGGTCCGTAATAATTTCCTATTGGGTTCAATAATTTGTTTCCAAAATCAATCATATCGGGAGGAATTAATCCAAGTGTGTCTACTAATTTATCGACATTAAAATAACGTTCATCCAACCAATTTGTATATAATCCTGCATCAGAAAAATCAATAGGACTCGTCAATAATACAATGTTTCGAATAGGTAACTCTGGGTGTAGTGCTGCAAAGATTGTAGTCATCGTTCCGCCCATACAATAACCTAATAAACTGATTTCACTTGCTTCTGACGTTTTGAGAACTTTTTTAACGGCTTTCGGAATATAATCTAAAATATAATGATCCAACTTCATATGCCTATCCTCATAACCAGGTGTTCCCCAGTCTAGTAAATATACATCGTGCCCTTGATTAGTTAGATATTCAATTAAGCTATTTCCAGGAGATAAGTCTAAAATATATGGCTTATTGATCAATGCATAGATCATTAAAATTGGTACACGGTTCGTTTTTTTACTCTGCGGTTGATAGCGATACAATTTGGCTTTATTTTTAGTCCAAACGACCTCTTTGGGAGTTTGACCAACTATTGGATCAGGTTCTTTTGTCATAACATCCACTACTCGTTTATATCGTCGATAACTATTTTTCACTTCATCCGGTAATGTATTTAACCAGCTATCTAATTGATTTGTGTTGGAATACACCATGATTACCCCCTATCATTTTTAGGGGAACTCCACTTGGAGATCCCCCATTATATATAAAATTACAGGTTACATATATAAGCCGCCATTCACGTTAATGGATTGACCTGTAATATAGTTTGCTTGAATAAGAAATAATACCGCTTCTGCAATTTCATCCGTTTTTCCTAAACGCTTCATCGGTATTTTGGAAACGATATTTTCTCTCACATTCTCTGGCATTTCTTCCACCATCTCCGTCTCTATGAATCCCGGGCATACAGAATTGACGGTTATTCCATTTTTAGCAGTTTCTAAAGCAAGAGATTTAGTTAAACCAATAATGCCTGCTTTTGAAGCTGCATAGTTTGTTTGTCCAAATCCTCCCGCTTGTCCGATAATCGAGCTTATATTAATGATTCGACCATAATTCTGCTCCAACATGTGATTTATTACTTCGGAGGTTGTATAAAATACACTGTTTAAGTTAACATCAATAACCTCGCCCCATTCCTCATTGGACAGTTTACGGAACGTTCGGTCTCTTGTAATTCCAGCGTTATTAATAAGAATATCGATTTGTCCATATCGTTTAATTACTTCTTCAATAAGGTTTTTTACGTCGTTCGGCTTGGATACGTCGGACTGAATGGCACAAGAAAAACCGCCTTGTTCTTCAATTTCCTTCACGACAGCCTTTGCACAGTCCATTCTTAATTGATAATTAATGACAACGTATGCTCCATTTTTTGCTAGTACTTTTGCGATTGCAGCTCCAATACCACGAGAGCCACCTGTTACCACCGCCACCTTACCTGCTAGCGGTTTATTAATTGGGTTAAATAGAGTTAATTCAGCTTGACTCATTGTCACAGACCATCATTCCAATCCACTTTTTATTTTTTGATTCCACTATTTTTCAGTAACTTCAAAAGCGTTAAGTAGCTTATCTATTTTTTTGTCTAAGCTAGAAACAGCTATTTTTAATTGATTAATTTCTTCTTCCAATCCATCTTCCAGAGCGTCCAGTTTGCTTTCTACATTAATGACAAGTGAGGCAACATCTGCAACTTCACTACGGGTAGGCAAATTGACACTTTTTAAAAAGTTTTCCGATTTCTCATTCATCAGCTTTTGCGCTTGAAGGTATTGGTTTAATGTCTCTCCCATGCCTTCGGAGAAAGATTCCTTTTTTAACATTTCTTGAATCGCACCGGTCCAGTTCGCATCAGTATGTTCATAAAAAGTTTTCCACATGGTGAATGGATCAAATGGCAATGTTTTTGTCAAAAATCTCATCTCCCTACATATAATTTGCGTGTTATAGCCATTCCTTTGAAACGACTTTATTACTCTATGAACGAGTATGCTAACATATGCACAAAAAAACTAATCTATTTATTTATTTTTCAAGTCATATTTTTTAGACCCTATGTGTAAATTACATATATGGGATACAGTTTTTCCCCTAGCGTTGGAACATTTTTTTGCACCTATGTGTACATTACATGTATGAACTTATTTCGATTGGTGGTGATAACAGGTGGAAAGAAACAAGGAGTCCAATAGTAATGGAAAAAATGCTAATTTAGGTACTCCGAAAAACTTCCTTGTACCAATCATGCTTTTGCATCTTCGCGATTTTAATGCCCATGGCTATGAACTAATGCAAAAGATTTCACAATTCGGTTTCAACGCAGTGGATCAGGGAAATCTTTATCGGATTTTACGACAACTGGAGAAAGATGGGAAGGTTACTTCTGAGTGGGATACAGCGTCTGACGGGCCAGCAAAACGGATATATTCGATTACGGATGCAGGTGAACAATACTTAGAGATATGGGCAAGTTCTCTGGCAAACTACCAAAATATGATTAATCAATTCTTTAATTTGTACCAACCTTTTTTTCCCTTTCAACCAAAAGAATCAGATGCAGAGAAGTAAAAAATGGTACCAGTGCACTTGGTGCATAGCATATAGCTTACAATTCGCTTTACAATCAAAAGGAGGAAAATGGAATGAGTAATGTAGAAACTAAAAATCAAAAACCTAACGGGGTGGATTTAATACTGGATGGTTGGTTGAACAGTTTTAAAGTATTTCAATCTTTTCAAACGGAAATTGCAGAAAAATCATTACAGCATCTTCATACGCAGAGAGACATTCTAAATTCAACTCGAGAGACACTAAGTAAAATAGAAGAGGATAAAAATAAATTTGAAGTAGAGTGGAAAGCTGTATTACAAAATACGATTAAATCAATTAATAATGAACAAATTGAACGATTATTATCAACTTGGGTCAATCAAATTGACGAAATAAACAATTCCGTAAAAGAAATTTCAGGATTACCCAATCAAGCTATTTTAGACTTATTTGCACAATCCCAAGTTCAATTAGAGGCTAATGTGAAGACGGCACTTGAACAACAACAAAAAAACAGTGTAGAAGTATTCAAAAAAATTGAATTGCTAACAGAGCAAATAAAACAAGCACATCATGTTTTACTTCCAACTGTTTAAAAAACACAAAGACTACCTCCGATTTTTATAGGAAGGTAGTCTTATTTCATCTTACTTTCTTTCATTAGTTAATATACGCATCCTATAGGAATTCATTGCAGTCTCTCCCAGTTGGTCGAGCAAATTATAATTGGCAAATGCCCCAACCACTGCTCCAATACCAGGTACTAATTGAAACATCTTAACTAAATCAATGTAATCCCGGTATTCCTGTTGGAAGTCACGCCAATCCATATCGGAAATTAAATGCTTTTGTTGTTCCCAGTTTTCAATGATAAATAACGTCTCTTTTCGTTTATCCTCACTTGAAAAAGCTAAAAGGAAAATATGCAAGATGAAGAGACGCTCTTCATAATTCTTTGTGTCATATCCATAAATCGCAGCAGCTTCAAACAGAAATTTCATTTTAATGGATAAAAGTAATGGAAAGTCAGCGAGACCAAGCAGTAACCCTCCTGCTCCGGTTCCAGCACCTTCAACAACAGCTGTTTTTCTATAAGTTGAAAGCTTCTCTCTAAGTAGTTCGTCTCTTTCAAAGAGGCTTAGATCTAATGATGAACGTTTTTTAGTTGTAACATTTGATCCCACAAGCGTTGCTTTCACCATATTTTTGATGCTTTCTGTCATCACTTGATGAAACTTTTCTGGAATTAAACCATTAATCTTTGTCTGAGCGGCCTTAGTTAAACGACCGATTCGACCAGATTCTTTGGTCATTTTGCGCTTCCAAAAATAAAGTTCCCTCTCTACTTCTATTGTATAGTCAACCATATGCCCTTCCCTTTCTACACAATTCCTATTTATCTCCTTATTATAATGTATTAGAAGTTAATAAAAAAATGTACTTAGGTGGTGTTTACATCTAAGCCTAGAGTCGTAGCTGCTTTATTTTACAAAAAGTTTGTTTTTAGAAAAAAGAAAAACATCTGGATATATAGAATTCTATATTTCGTTTTTCTTAGAATATAAATAAACATTGTAGTGTTCAGGTTAAGCTTATATAATTATTAAAGAAATGTAGAAAAACGATCTTGTAGCTCAGTTGGGAGAGCGCCACCTTGACAGGGTGGAGGTCGCTGGTTCGAACCCAGTCGGGATCATCTTTTGAAAAAAGCTTGCAAATGCTGATATTTCAGTGTTTACAAGCTTTTTCTTTTACTAAAATTAACAGACATACACCTCTAGTTTTTGATTTGTCCGCAATTTTACCGCAAGATTAATCTAAAAATTTGTCATTTTCTTTGACTTTATTTTGAATAGCATCATGAAAAATGTCAGCAAGCGGTTATCGTCCTCAAAGGATGTGCAAAACTAAATTTTAATTTTTGTCACAAAACGCCCTTTCCATTCGCCTTATTAGTAAACAAAGAATGGAGTGTTTTTTATGAAACAGTACGATGTTGCAATTGTTGGCGGGGGGATTTCCGGGTTGGTAGCATCTATTTACGTAGCAAGGGCCGGTTACTCTGTGATTCTTTTGGAAAAATCCAGCCAATTGGGGGGGCGCGGGCTGACAATAAGAAAGAAGAGCGCGATGCTGAATTTAGGAGTGCACGCTTTTTATCAGGATGGGGCAGGTGAAAATATTTTAAAGGAATTAGGTATTTCATTAAAAGGGGCGAACCCTTCTGCTTCAGCGGTCGGGGTATGGAAAAACAAGGTTTATTCCATTCCAACTGGACCACTTCAGCTTTTGTCCGATAAGTTATTTTCACTAAAAGGAAAAATGAGTCTTACGCGACTGATGATGACGTTGAATAAGATCAATACTGATGAAATTGGTAACATTAGCTTAAAAGAGTGGGCTGAGAAGGAAATTGACGTTCCAATGGTTCGCTTCTTATTATTTGCCATTTGTCGTTCCAACTCTTTCGTCCCTTATCCGGATCTTCACCTTGCAGGACCCGCCTTACAGCAAATGCAGCGGACTTTTAGCGGCAAAGCTTTTTATATTACTGAAGGTTGGGGAACACTCGTTGAGGACCTTAAAATTCAGGCTTCTTTAGCAGGAGTCACGATCATGAATCGTCGTAACGTAATTGAAATTAAGCATGATATGAATGTTCAGAGTATTATATTTGGCAATGGCGATACATTAGAGGTACCCTACGTTATCGTTACTGCAGGACTTGAAGAAACGTACAATCTTGTAAAAAACGCGGAACATACTAAACTGGAGCTGTGGAAAAGCCAAGCACGTCCAGTAAATGCAGCGTGTTTAGATCTGGTTTTGCGGAAGCTTCCGAAGCCAGATGTCAATTTTATCGCAGGTTTCTGGATGGATCAGCCAATTTTCTATAACAACCCGACCTCTGTTACGAAAATGAGCGAAGATGGCTCCGTTGTGATTCATCTTGTCAAGCACCTCGGGACGAATTCAGGGAATGCGAAGTT
This sequence comes from Psychrobacillus mangrovi, assembly GCF_037104765.1. NCBI lineage: Bacteria > Bacillati > Bacillota > Bacilli > Caryophanales > Bacillaceae > Psychrobacillus > Psychrobacillus mangrovi. The sequence goes on from NZ_JBAWSY010000006.1 coordinate 19,354, forward strand.
GGATTTACTCCAATTAGAAAAAGCGATGGACGTTGTTCAACCCGGCTGGAAAAAAGAAGAAATTACTCGCCAATTTTTACCGCACATTACCGTAAGCCACGATTTTAACTCGCTCGATCGCAATGACCTTTCTCCAGGTCCGTCTGTCCCAGAGATTCCCGGTTTGTATGTTGCAGGAGATTGGACCGGGCGCGGCGAAATGTTAGTTGACGCATCATTAGGCAGTTCTAAACGGGCGGCACTAGCCATTATTGAAGAATTGAATGCGAAGGGAGACATTCATGAACACAGAGAAGTTATATAATGAATTTAAACCACTACTATTTTCATTGTCATATAATATTTTGGGCAGTGTATCAGATGCAGAGGATATGGTTCATGAGGCGTTCCTTTCATTAGAAAAAATACCGGAAGAAGATATACGCAATGTAAAGTCTTATATGTGTAAGATAGTGACACACAGGTCCATTGATTTACTAAAATCTGCTAGTAAGCAACGTGAAACTTATATGGGACCCTGGCTGCCGGAGCCTCTCTTGACAGATTCGAATCTTCACGGTGATCTTAATCCTTTGGAGAACTATTTGTTGAAAGAATCTCTTTCTACGGCTTATATACTTTTGCTCCAGCATTTCTCGGAGACTGAGCGGGTCGTTTTTTTATTGCGAGAGGTCTTTCAATACAGTTATCACGACATTGCGGGAATTGTAAACAAAAGTAGTACCAATTGTCGACAGATCTACCATCGCACCAAAAAAGCTATTGGTGATCTCCCAAAGGTAGATGTCTCAAGAAAAGCTGAAACGTACGCCATGTCAGAAAAATTTGCGAATGCCTTGATGACGGGAAAAATGGATCAACTGTTAGATGTATTGAAATCGGAGGCTGTGTTGTACACTGATGGTGGAGGGAAGGTACAGGCTGCTTTGCGTCCTATACATGGTTCTGATAAAATTATCCGGTACTTTAACGCGATTTTCCCAAAAGTGCCTAAAGGGTTCACTTGTGTATTATATGAGATTAATGGACAAACAGGGATCCTCATAAAAATTGGAGATATCACTTTCACAGTAGTTACCTTCCAATTTAAAGGTGACCACGTTTCGGATGTTTATATCGTTATGAATCCAGAAAAACTCACCCATTTTAATAACGGAAGAGAAATTAATATATATGAAAATGAACAGAAATAATTATTCGACAATGTCGAGATTTTAGAGGATTATGCTTAAACTAGATACTCAATACCTCTATACCCTATAATTTTCACAAGCCAAAAGTATACAAGTTATTATACATAACAAAGTATTTTTGGCTTGCTATTTTTCTTGACTCAAAAACCTCATTTACTTATGGTAAGATTCACCGTAATGTATCTAAATGAGGTTTTTAAGGTTAGGTATTTCACAATAAACTATTCATAACTAACCTATTATTATCATTATTCACGTTGTATCATTTGATAAGGATTCTCCATTTCCTCCCAATCTTATATACCCATTATAATTCACACATTCACATAATTTTATCGTTATTTAGAAGTGGATCATGAATGAATTATCCATTAACCCGATGGAGGGACGGGGGTTCCTTGTTCCAAAATAACTATCTAGAAGAGGCTAAAATAACTTCAAATATTAATTTACTTCTCCTATTAATTGAGATACATATAACAACGTATTTTACTTTGAACCTAAATACGTTTTTACCAAACTATTATCCCTTAATAATTCTCGTGATTCTCCATGCAACTTCACCTCGCCTACTTGTAAAACATATGCTCGGTCAGATATAGCTAAAGCAGCCATGGCTAATTGCTCGACAACCATAACCGTCTTGCCAGATTTCTTCAACTCTATCAGAGTATCGAATATTTGTTTTACAAATATAGGTGATAAACCCATGGATGGCTCATCAAGAATGACCAAATCAGGATCAGACATAAGTGCTCTAGATACAGCTAGCATCTGTTGTTCTCCACCACTTAATGTACCAGCATGCTGCGATCTTCTCTCCTTTAATCTTGGAAATCTTTCGTATTCTCTTTCTATAAGCTCTTGAATTTTTTGTTTCTCTTTTTTAATCGTAAATGCACCTAGAATTAGATTATCCTCTACCGACTGATCACCAAAGACCTGACGACCTTGAGGGACATGGGATAGACCATATCCTAAAATTTTATGAGCTGGAGTACCTAAAATCTCATTACCCTTATATAGGATAGTACCCTCCTTCGCCTTCAACAACCCCGTTATCGCTTTTAATAGTGTAGTTTTCCCAGCCCCATTGGGACCAATAACAGCAACAATTTCACCTTCATTTACTTCCAATGATACCCTGTGTAAAGCGGACGCTTGACCATAACTAACCGATAGATCTTGTACCTGCAACAAGCTGGTTCACCTCTTCCCCTCCAAGATAGGCCTCAATTACCCTTGGATCGTTTTGAATAGTTTCAGGAGTTCCCTCACAAATTTTCTTACCGAAATCTAATACGGTAATATAATCACAAACATTCATAACTATATCCATATGATGCTCAACCAAAATAATAGACAATCCTGCATTCTTCAGACGTTGGATCACATCCATGATTTTTTCAATTTCTTTTGGGCTAGCCCCTGCTGCTGGTTCATCTAGAATAAGTAAATCAGGTTTTAAAGCTAACCCCCTTGCTATTTCAACTAATCGCTGTTCACCATATGGTAAGTCAGACGCCTTTTCATGGGCTCTTTCTTCTAAGCCAACAATTCGTAGTAGATCATAAGCTTTTTGTGCATAGTATCGCTCTTCCTTAGATACCTGACCTAGATATAATAGGTTTTTCAGGAATCCTGTTTTGAAGTGACGATGAAAACCAACCATGACGTTTTGTAAAACGCTCATGTCCTCAAATAATTGAAGGTTTTGGAATGTTCTGGTAATTCCCTCTTGTGCTATACCATGAGGAGCATATTTTGTAATGTCCTTTCCTTTCCAAAGAAGGTTTCCGCCAGTCGGCATATAGACTCCACTTAGGACGTTAACAGTGGTACTTTTACCCGAACCGTTTGGGCCAATAATCCCATGAACAGTTCCACCTAAAACCTCAATTTCAACATCGTCGATAGCTTTTAATCCACCAAAATGCATAGAAATATTTTTAAGCTCTAAAAGCTTACCATTAATCCCATCAGGTAAATCTATTGTGGCCTTCCGATCATCATGTAAAATTCCTAAATCCGTATTGACTTTTTTACTAGAAAACTTTTTAAAGTATGAAAGTTTGGTGAAGGCACCCACGATCCCATCGGGTAAAAGGATAAGTGCGATTAATAATATTCCACCAAAGATCATTAAGTGATAATCTACAAAGTTATGAAGGAATTGCGGTAACCCAATGATAACCGCTGTACCTATAATAGGACCTATCTTTGTTCCTGATCCTCCGATAATAACCGCAATAAGGAACATAATAGAAAGATTCAATTCAAAAGTTGTACTACTTATAAATTGATTTTGAAAAGCAAACAGTCCTCCACCTACACCTGCTAAAAAAGCAGAAACAGAAAAGGCTAATATCTTCCAGTTTCGAACGTTAATCCCTAGCACCTCTGAAGCAACTTCACTATTTCCAAAAGCAGTAAAGGTCCTTCCAAAACGACCTCTAAAGATATTCGTTGCGCCTGCTGTAAATATTATAGCCAAAAGACCAATAAACCACATATATTGAATTTGCCCAAGCTCAAAACCAAATAAGGATGGTACCGAAGTTTTGATTCCTGCAGGACCGCCCGTGACATTTACCCAGCGGTTAGCTATAATACTAATCAATTCTCCAAATGCAATTGTTACCATTGCCAGATAAGGACCTTTCGCTCGTAAGGACAAAAGAGCTACAATCGCTCCAAATACAGCAGCTATTAAGCCAGAGATCAAAATACTTACGAAGAAATTCAATCCTACTGTCATGGTAAGTATTGCAGAAGAATATGCTCCTATCGCATAAAATCCTACATGCCCCAAGGAAAGCTGATTGGAGAGTCCCACAAGTAGATTTAACCCTACGATGACAATGTAGGTAATTAAAAATGTCTGGGCTACATGAATGGTATGAGCATTGTTAAAAAACCAGGGAAATGCATATAAGAGGACGAGCGGTATACCAATTTGATAAATCCACCATTTCGCTTTTATCATATTAGAATTTCTCCTTTACTCGTTTTCCAAATAACCCCTGAGGAAGGACTGCTAAAATGACAAGAATTAAAAAGAACGCAGCAGCTTCTTTCATGGATGTACTATATAAAGTAAAGAGATTTTCTAATACACCTAGTAAAAGTCCTCCGATAAAAATACCTCGTGGATTCTCGATACCACCAATAATTGCAACCGCAAATGCTTTTAATCCTAGGAAAAGACCAATAAATGCACCTGGATGTACCATAGGTCCGACTAAAACTCCACCTACTCCTGCTAGGATCCCCGCAATTATAAAAGCAATGGAAGCCATTAATCGAGGATTGATTCCCATTAATGAAGCAGCTTCTCTATTAAAGGCAACCGCTTCAAGCGCCTTTCCAAATAATGATTTCTTTAGGAAGACATATAAAAGTAACATAATAACTGCAGCACTAACTAGTACAAATATATCATGATAGCGGATTTTCAATATACCCAAATCTAAAATAGCGCGTCCAAATGGAGATGGGGCCATTAAAACATCTCTTCCCCATATAAGCATAGCTACGTTTCTCACAATCATAGAAACGGCCACAGTACTTAAAATCCAACCAATGGAATGCCAGCTTTTTAACGGACGGATCGCGACTTGTTCCAATCCCCAACCACAAATACCCAGTATGACGATAACCAATAGTAATGATGCTATAAAGGCAATCCAAACACCTCCACCTGTAGCAGTTATTGTCATAAAGGTGGATAATCCTATAAGTGAACCAAGCATGACGAAGTCACCTTGACCAAAGTTCAAAGTTTTTGTCGTAATAAAAGTAATATAGTAGCCCTGGGCAATAATTGCATAAACGCTTCCATACACTAACCCATTAATAATGGCTTTTAATATATCTGTTAATTCCAAAGCAAACGCTCCCCCTTGTGTAGTTATACTACAAATATCAAGAAATGGTGAAAAGGGAAATCCTCATATGGACTTACCCTTTACACCAGTTAAAAGATTTATATGATGACTCTATTACTCTGCTGCGACAATTTGTAAATCATCGTTATATGTGGCAATGAATACTTCGTCAATACCAAATGCTTCATGGTTATCCTTAGTAAAAGGTGCTGATTTAATTGCTGTTACACCTTCAAAGTCCGTGAAGGATTCAATTTGATCACGAATTTTTTCACTATCTGTACCAACCTTTTTTATAGCATCTAAGATAAGTTTTGCACTGTCATATCCTTGTGCCGTAGCAATTGGGAATACGTCTTCACTATACGCATCCATTACTTTTTCATGGAATTTTTTTGCTGCTTCATTTTGATCAATCGTATATGACTGTACAAAGAATAGATCACCCTTCACAAGATCTCCAACTAGTTTTAAAACAGTAGGATCACCTGTAGCCCAAGTCGCGTAAATAGGAGCATCCAACCCTTCATTGAAACGAGCTTCAAGTAACTTTGCTGACTGTGGTGCAAGCCCGTAGAAGATAACTGCTTCCACCCCTGCATTATTCATTTCACGAATAGAAGGCTCTAGATTCAATTCCTTTGGATCAAAGGCTGAAATAACAGTCGGTTCCAAATTGTAGTTTTCCTTCATTTGCTTAACAATATCTTCTCTTCCACCTTGCCCGTACCCTTCCGTATCATGGATGACACCAAGTTTCGTAAGTCCTTGTTTATCAATAAGCTCTTTTAAAATAGCGGACACTTGAACCCCATCAAGCGGAGCCACACGGAAAATATAGTTTTTATCAGCATCTTTAAACTCTTGTGTGATTTTTGAACCTGTAGCTACTGGAACAACTTCAGGAATTTTTGCCTCTTGAGTAAATTGAATGTGAGCCATGGCATTCCCAGAGTTAGCAGGTCCAACTAAGGCTACAATTTTATCTTGACTAATTAATTTTTGAACAATCTCGACAGACTTTTCTGGTTTAGCTTCATCATCATAAAGGACTAGGTTTGCATTTTGTCCCTCAAAGCCGCCAGCATCGTTAAACTCTTTAACAGCTAGGTCCACACCTCTTTTTACTCCTTCACCAAATAGAGCTGTCCCCCCCGACATAGAAATAGCTAAACCTATGTTAAAGGACTCCTTAACTGAAGAATCCCCAGAATTACTACTAGCTGCGGAATTTGTTTTTGTTTCTTCTACCTTCGGACTACATCCTGCTAAAATTGTAAATAATACCATAAAAACCACTAGAAAGATTGCACTTGATTTTTTCAAAAAAATTCCCTCCCTTTTTGATAAACCTAAAGTTAACTTATTGATAATAACAGCTAAATGAAAGAAAAATACCATTTACTAATACTCTTTCTTATTGGACTATGTAGCCACCATCAATAACAATCGCTTGTCCAGTAATACCCTTTGCTTTTTTAATTTGTCTATTTTTCAATAAGTCCCCTATCCCAATCGTAAACCCTACAATTATTGAAATAATCGTAAGTTCCTTTAACCCCCTTTCAATATAACCCCAAGATAAATTTTCCAGGTATACCTCTAGTCCAAATCCTTCAAAGAGAAATGTATTTCCGTCTTTGATCAATCGGAAAGTAATTCCATCCATCCAATTAACCTCCATTAAATTAAATAGAAAGGCTCTCTTTCACATTCTCAGCAAATAACGTTGCTTCTGTTGATTGAATGGCGTCTTGGATTGTATATCCTTCAAACACTTCTCTTAACTCAAGTCCACGTACTGTAACTTGACCTTTCTGTAATAATTTTATTGACCACCCCTTTCCCTGTTAGAGGTAATGAACATTCCATTTTAATTTTTGGTGAACCATCTTTTGAGACATGATCCATTATGATAATAATTTTTTTGGCACCATGAACTAAATCCATTGCACCTCCCATGCACTTAATCATTTTTCCTGGAATCATCCAATTGGCTAAATCACCTTGTTCAGATACTTCCATACCATCTAATATGGCAACATCAATATGCCCACCGCGAATCATCGCGATTGATTCCGAACTTTAAAAAAATGGGAAACCAGGTATTGTTGTCTACTATATAAAACTAGTATTTTTAGAAAATATTGTTTTAAAGCGCTTTCAATAGTATTAAAACAGAATATTTTAACAATTGCAATATTATGTGTCAGAACTGTGACGAAGAATAGGTTTAAATATTCCGAGAAATCGGAATTTATTACTAGAATAGATTTGAAAAATAAGTAAAAATGAAAATAAAAAAATCCGATATTTTGGATTTTTGTCCAAGTTATCGGAAATTAGGTCATAAGTTGTGTTTTTTATTTTTCATAGGGGGTTGAACGCTATTGGGTAAATTGAAAAGTTATTATATTCACAAAAATAAACCTTACGAATTAAAATGTAAAAAATAGACCGTGACTCTATCACTACCAAAGAAGAAAAATAGTAGTTAAATAGATAATAATAAATATGGAGTTTCATTAAGTACTATTCATTAATAAAATCACCATCACCTTTAATGAGTGGCCTGCTAATTTGATAGTAAAAGTTGCTATTTAAAACGCTGGAAACTAAAGAATGTTGGCAATTGGTTAAAGGGGGTTGAAAAATCTATAAGACATATGTAAGCACCAGTTATTAAATATCAATCTAATCACTTTGTCTTCCTCTTAAACCGGGCGCACGGTAATTTCATTCACATTTACATAACTTGGTTGTGTTACAGCATATATTACTGCCCTTGCACTATCCTTTGTTTCTAACTTTTTACGTTCGATATTCCATGAATTTTCAGTACTTGAAGACGTGTCCACCATACCAGGAGAGATATTGGTTACACGGACACCAGTATTCGCCAACTCTTTTTCAAATCCCATGGAAATAGCACGAACCGCAAATTTCGTTACACTATAGACAATACTTACTTTCGTTAATTCTAACCCAGAAACAGATGCGATGTTAATAATATGACGACTTGATCGCTCCAGCATGGATGGCATTACAGAATGAATACCAAAAAGCATTAGTTTTTATTTGTCAATTATTTGTTCCCATTCTTCTACTTTACCTGAAAGGACTGGGGATGTTAGCATTTGCCCAGCATTATTCACCAAAATATCAACGTGATTGAATGCTTCTTCGGCTTGTCTCACTAATTCCTCAACGTCATGCTTATTCGTTATATCTGTTTGAATAGCAAGTACCTTGCATCCCTGTATTTTATATAATGATCAAAGTTCAAAAACTACACTATACCCTGCAAGCTTGTGTTTAACGTTTAAAAATAAGATAGATGACCGTCAGAATTACCTGCCAATCCTTCGTTAAAATCAAGCCATTTTTCTTTTTCTCGCTCTACTGCTCGATTTTGCCATTCAAACCATACATTAGAACACTCACTACAATGACTTTCCACACCACTATTTTTGTTCAGATCTCTTCGTGTAAATAAGGACTTTTTGCGGCAGTTGTAGCAATAAATTAATTTATCATCTAGTATCATTATTATTTTCCCTCCAATATACACTATTTATTGTCTATTATTTGGCAGCTTATACTTTAACCAGATAATTTTATAAATAAATAGACTGTTAATAATTATTAGAGGTAAAATCTTAACTTTTATCTTTTGATTCTTTACACAATAATCACAGAATCCCTTTATTACTATTTCAGTATTGTTATTGAAGGTCAATTAGGTACAAAAAAATGATGTAATTTAAATGTTTAAACGAGAAAAAAATAAAAGTACCCCTCTTTTGGCGGTACTTTTTGTTATACATTTTTACTGACATTTAAAGTTTTGTTGTATTCGTGTTCAACTAAAGCATCCGATAGCTGATGAACTCGTAGTTGTGCTTTGTATTAAACAGTAGTGATTTTAACCTATCAAATTATTAATTGGTTATCTTAGATTGAATCAAAAAAATACACTAATCATTACAAGTTCCCTCTCTCAAACATGCAGGAAACTACAACGAGTGTATTTTCAGTAACTTGATTTATTTTTGTTCACTTTAGAATTCATAGAGAAGTCCTCCTGTTTGATGATGAGTCAATGACAGTTGACACTCAGCATCATACTAGAGGGCTCTCTTTCAAGACCCCGAACATCTCCAAACAGGAATGCTGCCCTTGGATAATTGAAGATTATTCGCGATATGAGGTTAATTTTAACATCTAACATACTTGCGTTTAAAACCAAGCTTTCCTTGATCGAATTTTTGAATACTCTCGTAAGCATTTAGGAAACTGTTTTTTTTCTTGTCTCGTTTAACTTCTACTGTACCTATTGCCTTTGCGGTCTCTACTGCCTTTTCGTGTAGCGGCAAATATGAAATACCGACGGTGTATAGAAAATTATTCATAGCGGATTTCGTTCGTTCTGGCGAATCGTGGATCGTATTTTTCACAATATCAAGCATATTGGAAATCTTGCTTACTGAAAATTCAACGTCTAGTCGATTCCCTAAAAGCCAACAGTAGCAACTCCAGCCCGCTGACATTCTCAGCTCTTCACCGCTTGCAATCCATTTATCAGCAACTTCTTGTGCAATATCTGACTCTGATAAAGTTACGGCAACTACAAAATCGGATAGCATATAAAAATACGCCGTATCCATCCAACGATCATAATCCGACTCAGTCATGGCTTTTGGGTCTGCAATAATGCCTGCAAAATACATTGCATCGTAGTTCCCTGTGGCATAAAGCTCTTCAGCTAAACGCTGATTTATTTTTATTTTCTTTGCGATCGGTTTCATAGCGCCCGTAGCCACGCCAAAGAGCGGCTCATGAGCACCATTGGATATGTATATTTTTTTAGTTCGTTCCTTACCAAGGGCTTCAAGCTCCTGTATAACCATTTCTAAATTCATCGTTTAGCACTTCCTTCTTTTGGAGTTTTTCCCCTAATATTTTACCCATTAAGTACATCATAATTATCATATAACAAACTACCATTATTTTGTTGCAAAAATTATGTTTATATATGTCTTTTATACCTCAAGAAGCATAGCCATCTGCTTCTTCCTAGTATTGGAACTTAGAACCTTTTGCTTCATTGTATCAATATTGACTCGCTGTTCTAATCTGTTCTTTTAGTATTGAAAAAAGTGGGAAATGAGGTATAACCTTTATTCAAAAACATTAGTTACACCATACTTCTATATGAAAATACATGTAAATATTGTGCGGGGTATGATATGGTAAATTATCGACAACTAATGATTAGAAGGTGAAGACCATGCTTGAAGTAAGTGAAAGTAAATTAGCACAGTATGTCGTTCATTATGTAAGCGATACACTTGTTTTGGGAGAAGAGGCATACTCTCAGCCGGAGGTCTTGCTAGAAGCAGCCCTTACACAATTAGCGTTTAACAAAATCGATTTGGAGCAGCAATACGAATTTTTTCACGAAACAGATATTGGATTAAATGAAGTGTATACATATGTGAAATCTATTTTCGATCAGGAGAATAGTTTCTTTGAACAGTCGAAGAATATCGCCTCACACTTACATAGTGCATCTCAACATCCTAATATTAAGAGTGGAGAATTGTTTATTGGATTATTCGAAAATTGTCTTTGGCATACAGATGTTAAAAAGGCTATTGCCATTGTAAAGATTGACGAAAAAGAAATATTTTTAGATGTGAAAAACGAGCAAAACAAAATGATTGTGAATGGCATCGACGGTATTAATGTTAAGAAACTTAATAATATGGCCGTAATCGTGGATATGGGGCCAGATGAAGCACCTGCTGTCTTTATAAAAACAAAAAAGAAAGAAGATGTTGTCTACTGGCAAGAACGCTTTTTAAAAGTTAAGGTAGCGGATGAACACTATCATAAAACGAACTTAGCGTTAACAGAATGTAAGAAATATATATTAAAAGAAGAGAGTTTTACGAATACTGAGAAATTGGGATTTTTAAACAAAACGCTTGATTATTTTAGAAGTGAAGAAGAATTCCAGGTAAATGACTTTATTGAAACTGTATTTGAAAAGGCAGATCCTGTACAAAAAGATATCATTGTAAATTCGGTAAAGCCATATGAAACAGTAATTTCCGAAAGTGCGATTGAAAAAGTGGAAAAAACTTATAAACGTAAAATTAAACTCGATTCCAATATTGAAATTCAAGTAAACGTTCGTAATATTGAACAAGTAGATGAACTAATTGAAGTTGGCTATGATGAATCAACAAATCGAAAGTTTTATAAAATCTACTTCCAAGAAGAGGTATAATTATAGGTAGTATTTTAAGGTCAGCCAGATATTTCTGACTGACCTTAAAATGCCTTTTATTTTTTACACTCAAATGAATATTCACTTGTGAGACTATTATGGATTTCTAATATGACTTTTCCACCAATTTCATGGCAACGAATACTAGCTAAATTTATTTCTTTAGTATTGAAATAACTAATAGCAATCGTTGTAAAAATGACTCCAAACAAAGCGATAACTAAAATCGACAAAACCCCTATAAAATGTTTATTTTTATACACAGTAATTTTCTGAACCCCCTTATTTAGATTGAACTAAATTGCCGATTACCCTAATACGTTTGAATCGAAAAGAAGTTCCACTACTGATTGATAGAATCTCCCACTTTAATTTAATAATAAATTAATCAAAAATTGTTTCTTTTATGGGGTTCCTTAAAAATTCAAAAAGAGATATTATTTGAGTTTCTGTATTCCTATTAGTGGAGAGCTCCGGTAAATTATCTTCTCCAAAAAATCCTATATTACTAGTTTCGATGCCTAGTGTTGGTTTGCCACCAATGATTTCACACAAGATAAATATTTTATAATAATGATATGGTTCAGGAGGATGGGGATGTTTATTTTTATCTAATAATGCAATTAATTTAATGGGGACTACTTCATATCCAGATTCCTCTTGAATTTCTTTGACAACATTTTCTGAAGGAGACAGCCCTATATCACAAAACCCACCTGGCAAAGCCCATTTATCATCAAATTTTTCTCTTACCATTAAAAGCCGATCTTCTTTAAAAACAACACCACGGACATCGACTTTTGGGGTTTGATAACCAGTTTCATTCGCAAACAAATCCCTTATCTTATTCATTTCAACTTCAGTGTATACTGCCATAATTTCTACACTTATTTTCCGAAGTTCTTCATAACGTTCGATATCATAAATATCTTTCGAGAAGGCTAGTCCAGCCTGAGATAATGCTTGAATTCTTTTTACCCATTCCAACCATTGATTACTCATTAGACACCTACTTTTAAGCAATCTAGTCTACTTTTTAAAAATTTATTAAATACATTTTGAAACGCATATAAACAAATTGGTTGAGTATTTGCCAAAGTACTATCAAAATCAAATATAACAGCTTTCATAAATTAACTCCTTTATAGTAAACTTCCATATAATTAATACGATAAATATATCGGAATGTTCCTACTTCACCAATTTTTGCGTACAAAGATGTGACTATCCTCTTAAATCTATAACTAGCAATAAATGGATTGGTCCCCTTTATTAGAAGAAAGACTTTTTCTTCTACATGATAATATCTTCATAATACTCAAAAAGATAACTATTTTATTAATATAGGACACATTGTTCAATCTCTTTTTATCTACCATCATAGTTTATAAATGAGGCTAGATTTTAAATGCCAGAAGGGAGGGATTGAATATGTGTTCTGAATGTAGAAGATTAAGAGAATCAGAAAATGAAAGAGACCGTGACCGTGATAGAGATCGTGACAGAGATTGCAACAAAGACCGCAACAGAGATCGCGACAGAGATCGTGACAGAGATCGTGACAGAGATCGCTGTAGAGGTTGCGCTTGTGACCAATTAAGACGATTAAGAATACAGACCGAGGTTGATGTTTTCTTAAAAGGTGGTCAAATTTTAGAAGATGTTGTTTTTATTAGCTTCGATCGGGATACTTGTTGTGCAATCTTTAGTGATCCAACTACTGAAAGAGGCTCAACACTTATCGTAGACTGCCAAGACATTGTAGCGATTCGAATAGAAAGAAACTAAGGTATAAGGGATCTCTTCCGTAAAGAAAGAGGTCCCTTCTGCTTTACTCTTACTTTTGATTCTAAAATATTACTTATATTTATATATATTTAACTATGATACTGTGATATTCTAATACAGGTGAAAGGAGGAATATATTATGTCAGAAAACACTAATTCAGAAAAGAATTTTGTGGCAGCTTTACTGCTTTGTTTCTTTTTAGGTTCATTAGGTGTTCACAGGTTTTATGCTGGTAAAGTAGGAACAGGAATTTTAATGTTGATTACACTAGGTGGCCTAGGAATTTGGACAATAATTGATTTTATTATAATTGCTGTTGGGAAATTTACAGATAGTAATGGGAAATTAATTAAAGCCTAATAATAGAAATTCGCCGTACATATCTCTACTTCCCTCAAGATAGTTTTAAACCTAAATAGTCACTACATCTAACTTGAAATCATTATAATATATATTACTAAAGTGAATGATGTCCTAAGACGACCAACATAGCAAAATACAATGGTCAATGATTACGCCCTTAGGTATATAAGAATTGAAGTTTAAACTTAATATGGGACGTAGAGATAATTTTTGGCATTATCAGTCCCGCGGTGAGTGTCATTAATATTATTAATTTACATATCAGTATTTTTCAGAGAATCACCCTCCCTGGAAAAACGTTCTTATAAATCATTGATAAAAACATACCCTAACAAAAAACACCTTGAAATGGCGATTTAACCATCTCAAGGTGTTTTATTAATTATGAAGTTAGATCAGAAGACTCTGTAATAACTACAGGCTCACCTGCTTTTATTAAAACTTTGTCTTTTCCTAATAATAGGCTAAGTATTAACATTAGCACTCCCGTACCTAATAGAATCCATTCAACTCTCACAATATCAGCCATTGGTCCGAATATGAGCATTCCTATTGGCATCATTGAAGTAGCAATCATCCCAAATACCCCCAAATATTCTACCCAAGTAATCACCCTCGACTCGCTCTTGAATTAGTACCGTCGTCGGTGTATTGAATATTGGCATTGAGACCCCGAATATCGCCATGAAGAGTAAATACGCCCAAAATATTGGCATAATCCCAAGCGCAATCGTACAAATTCCCATTATAATACTGGCAAGTGTCATCGTATGCACCTTGTTGGCAAAGCCTCCCCATGAAGCAATAATACCTCCCCCTGCCATCATTCCAACCGAAAAGGCAATTTCAATTGCAGTTAATCGCCATACGTCATCACCAAAGCTTCGAGTCACTTGTAAAGGAGTTAAAAATGCGGCTGGCGCCATCAAAACAAAAAACAACGCGAAAAACAAAAAGAACTTTTTCAAAAAAGCATGGTTGTTAATATATGTTAAACCTGCTTTAAAATCATTAAGATAGCTTGTCGTTTGTGCCTCGGATGCCTTTGCATGTACCTTTATTTTTAAGAATACGAGTAAAGTTACAATCGCTATAGCTGCAGTTACCACATCTATAAAGAAAATGATTTCTAATGTAGCCATCGTAAGCAATGCCGCACTGACCATAGGAGACACAAACATAATTATCGCTTGTATACTACCGTTAGTTCCGCTTACCTTTGTAAGTTTATCCTCTGGAACAATTTGCGGCAAAATAGCCCCTACTGCTGGACCTTGAATACCTGTTCCTATCGCTCTAATCGCTGACATAGCAAACAACAGCCAAATAGCATCATATCCCATTAAGAAGACAATTGCCATTATGAGAGTTGCAGTAGCAATAAGTCCATCCGATAAGATAATGAGCACCTTTCGGTTGTATCGATCTGCCCACACTCCAGCAAAAGGCGATAAAATAAATGTAGGGATGAATCCACATATTATAAACAGTGTCATCATCATTCCTGATTGTGTAGTGAGTGTTATATGCCACATGATCGCATATTGAACCAGTGAGGAACCAAAAAGTGATATCGTCTGGCTGCTTAAAAATATAATAATATTCTTTTTCCAATTTTCATATTCCGTATTCATTTTCTTCACGACCTTCTATATATATTTCCTGCTCTGAAAAGTAAATGGTTAAGGTCTTATATCTCGAATCGAAAAATTAAAACATTACTATTTTTAGACAACAAAAAAGAGGGTAGATACACCCCCTCTTTTTTGTTAAACGTAAAATAAAGTTTTCCTAAAAGACAGACTAATCCCATTTACTCTACTCTTAGGCAGAGTCCTTGACCATATTCAATTAACGGTTCAAAGTTTGGATTCTTAGTCTCATTGATGCTGTCAAAAGGAAAACCTCCATTTCTTAAAGTGACTTTCATTTTACCATAGCTTTTTTTACTATACAATAAATCCTATTTTGTACCGAATTCGTTTTACTTTAATACGTAAAAAGAACTACACCTTCTCTTCGGTACAGTTCTTTTATGATTTTCTTATTGTTCAACTAAGCTAGTAACTGAAACACTTTCCTTGTTATTTGGATCATTAATAAAGTGAATGGTCGCCAAATCCTTGTCTCGATCTACATGTTCAATATAAACCCTTTCTCCATTAAATGTAACATTAGACATACTTTTCGAAAATGCTATTTCTTGTGCTCGTTCTGCATTCATGGATTTCACCTCCTTAATTTCTACAAATCCTATTGTTCCTCCATTGATGGGGTTAATACCGATAATTACGGTTATATTATGTAAAGTAATGAGTAAAATTTAGGAGAGATAGTTAATGGAAATAAATGAAATACAGAAGTTTATATTTCACATGGAGAACGAACAAAGACAGATAATACTAAAGGGAGAAATCGAGGGCCAATCTGAGGTTCCTTCTTTTGATGACATAAAGTTTAAAGGGGTTCTTGCGTTGCTTAATTCTATTGATAAACAGAATTTCAGCGAATCAGGTAACAATGCGGTATTCGACCAGTACTTAATGGAAGTAGAAGAAACAATAAATGAGATGAAAAAATATAATTAATTTCAAGATAACGCAGGTTGTCGCGATGGTTTATAGCTTTTTCTAATAGAGTATATTCTGTAAAAAAGAGAGGAGTGTATCCTCTCTTAACAACCGTTTATTCATCTTCTTCATTAAAGTCTTCTGCTTCTTCTTGTGCTTGTAAAAAAGCTGCGGATACTTTCTCAAATTCAGCGTCCGTCTCTATTTCCGCTAGCTCCTCACCATCTATAATTTGGAAAAAGAACACATCTACCTCTTCTACTGTTTCTTCTTGCGCATCATCCGCAAATGCAACAGCTGCATATTCTTTATCCTCAATAGTCAACTTACCAATTACTTCAATTTCTTGTTCTCGATCTTCTTCATCCAGAACTGTAAGAATTTCTCCAACTTCAATGCCACCCATTTTCTCGTCCATTCAAATCCCCTCCTAACATAGATATTTAAAGGTCTCTAATTATTGTACCCTGTAAATAATCGAATAACCCAATAGGGGCTAATATTTTCTACAAAAAACTTTTACAAATAGAAATTTGAAAATGTAATAAGTAGATTTATCCCCCCTCTATAAAGCAAAAGTCCTTACTATACATTTCCAGGTCATACCCTTTCTCCTGTTTTTGAAAAATTCAAATAAAACATTCGTTTTTTGTTTTATCTTCTCTTAAAGTTTTAATACAATTAGTAAAAATAGGATATTTTAAAAGAATTATGGGTTATGAATGAAGGATTTTTCATGCACGCTAGGAGGGATTATATGCGAAGCAACAAAAAAGCCTTAGCACTCGGACTAGGCATAACAGTTATATTAGGAGGATGTAACATGGATACTGAGAATACAAAAAGCGCTGAAAAAGAAACAGTAGCGGCAACAGGAGGTCAAGGAATTGCTTTAAAAACAGAAAACCTAGTGAGCGTCCAGGAGTATACAGGTGAAGGATATGCATTAAGAAATGGTGAGGAAACGGATAAAATCGCAGAAGCAAATCGCGATGCAATTGAAGTAGCAGTAAAAAAATTCTTCAGTGAAAAATATAAAACAGAAGTAATTGTCCATAACTTGGTAGGTGCGGTTGATGGTGTTTCAGTATTCGTAGAATCAGTGGGAGAACCACATTTTCATGCATTTGCTATTGTTCCGATAGATGTAAAAAGTAAAACAGTAAAAACAGACAGCGTTTGGTCACAGGAAGGCCAAATAGAAAATGCCTTATCAGGCGGATTATTTGCAATGGCTTATGACGAAGAAATGGCCAACTTGGATAATTTTGCAAATCTAATAATTAAAGATTACCCTGTTGTCGGTAAAACTAAGGAGGCAGTAGAAAATACTGATACTGGTTACTCAACTCCCTATTACTATATGAGTTTTTTTACTGACGTTTTCGATCGTCTTAACTCTATGTACTTAGAAAACCAAAATGTAAGTAAGGAAGAGCTTAGAAATTTCCTAGATGAAAATAAATTTGAAACGGAAGCTGTAAAAATTACTATAAACCTATTCATGAAAGAAATGAATGTAGATCCAGATAAAGTTACCTATTCACAAATAATTTCTGAAATCGAAAGCACGAATGGTTTGCCAAGAGGTGCTTATACTCTTCTATTACACGATAATTTAATTAATAGTAAATATGGAAGTGGTTCGAAAAACAATAGTATTGAAGAAACTACGATTAATGAAATTATGAAGGAATAGGAGAATATAACCTATGACTACTATAAATAACATAACTAGTCCGAATACTAATGACAGAGATTTAGTTGAGCTAGCAGGCTATCATGCATACCAAAAATACGAGGTTAAAGATATCCTACAAGTTAATGGAAAAGAATTTTATGTTATTAATACACTTTATGATACATCCTCTGGGCTAGATGCATTAACCATTCAAAACTTTGAAACTAAAGAGCTATCCGTAGTATTTGTCGGCAGTGAACAACTAGACAAAGACTGGATTGGTACAAATACAAAGCTTCTAAGCGATGTTCCTCCTGCTCAAATTCAAGATGCTAAAGTTTATTTTCAGCAGATGAACAATAAATATGGGGAAATTTCTTCAGTCTCAGGAAATTCACTTGCTGGTGCTTTAACGAACGCTGTAGCCATCGAGAATCCTCAAGTAAAAGCCGTGACGTTAAATCCTGCCATTCTTCCATCTGGTATGGTTGACCCTACTAAAAATTATGCCAACATTACTAATTACTATAGTAAATATGATTTCCTGACTGGCACTGAAGAGACTATAGGAATGGGAGATCGAATTCCGGGTAACAAATACGGAATAAATAATGGAATTCCCATGTTTTCGATGCTTGGCTCCAACCATACTGGTTATGTAGAAGCGGATGCGGAGGGTAAATTTAAAATCGAAGTCGGCTTAAAAGGAGAGCCTGGTCACGGATTTATTTATGTTGGAGCCGATGATCATATTGTAACAAGTATTTGGTCCGGTTCTCCTTTGTATGGAGGCCAAACTGAAAAGATTCTTATAAACAAAGAAAACATGATCTTGCTTTCAAATGGAATAAGGGACCAAGTGAAAGGCCGTATCACAAATGTTAGAGACTATATCAGAAATTCTGTAAGCATTGTGGAGGATGAAAGTGCTCGATTTAATCAGCGAGTAACGGAGCTACAAGAAACTTTTCAATATATGTTTGAAGAGCTTGCTGGTGACCCAGTATTTAATGGTATTGCCAAAACAGGATTGATTATTAAAAGTTGTATAGATGAACTTTTATCACTTCTTGATTCAGCTGAGGCAAGATGCAGAATTCTAAATAGCATTTTAAACTCTAAGCCTGCTGAATTAATTGAATTTATTTTTTCAATAAATTTAGACGTTGAAGGACTCTTTGCTCCCGCAAAAGCTTATTTAAATCAATTAAAAGTAGATGTTGATCATTTAGTGGAAAGTGCACAGAATGTCGTTCAGAATGATATTCCAGAATTATTTAAAGGCGGGAAAGACTTTTTTGTGGATGCAGTTGTAGGGGAATTCAATGCTCACTATAACATTCTCAATGGAAATAAGGATAAAGTATATAAACAACTAAATGATTACGAGTCTCAAGTTTATGACATAGCCTCTTCTTTTCACAACAAAGATCAAAATTTGGCAACTTCTATCAATTCAGGTTCTTTTCTAGATGATGGAGTAGATTCCATTCAAAAAACAGATGTTTTTGCAATTGAACCTTCCCCTTACGTTGTAGTTGGGATGAAAATAAAGGAGGTACAAGTGGAACTTGCCCATCAACATATGAACGCAATTGGAATATCCATATTAACTCCTATACTTTTAAGTTTAGAAGCATTGCTATTGCTAATCGAAACAGCATTATCAACAATCATAATAGCTGTTAAGGCAGCATTAAACGTTGGTTTGTATGGAAATCCTGTTAGCTTACTCATTAGTTTATTCACTAACTACGAGGAAAGAATTAGAAGTGCTGTTCAAAGTGCGTTAGAACCTCTTGAGGAGATGGAGGTAACCGTGGAAGGTCTCCGAAAAGGCTTTGGTCGTATGCTTGCAAATCTTCCCGAAATGCTAAATAATTTTAAACCATATATAGATACAGCCATTTTTGAACCTGGGAAGTATGAAAATGTAAGAATATATAACGTTTCCGCATTAGCTATACTAGACGAAATGGAACTTCTTTTTAATGATATAGTCTTCCAATTATCCAATGAAAAAGCCAATTCGATTGAAGCTACATTAGAAATCTCTCAAAACGTCTTAGGAAATATACAGATTTTAAAAGAACAGGTGCATCGGGTAACATTATAGTTTTATATAACTGAAAATTCCAAATTTATTAAGAAAGAAAAAGACAAAGAGGGATCTACTCCCCTTTGTCTTTTTTCCCGTTATTCGATTTTTCCTTTTCGTTATTTCCTTGTTGTCTAGCCTCGGAGTCTTGTTTCTGTGCTGCACCCTTTATAGCATCTTCTTCAGCTTTCGCTGCCGCTTCTTTATGTTTAGCCTCTGCTTTTGATTTCGCTTCTTCAGCTTTTAGTGCTGCTTCCTTTTGATTAGCTTCTGCTTTTGCTGCTTCATCTTTTTGCTTAGCTTCTTCTTTTACTTTCTTTTCTTCTGCTTTCAGTGCGGCTTCCTTTTGTTTAACTTCTGCTTTTGCTTTCTCTTCTTCAGCCTTTTTTGCTACTTCTTCGGCTTTTGATTTTGCTTCTTCCGCTTTTTTAGCGGCCTCTTGTTTTTTCTCTTCAGCTTTCGAAGATGATTCTTGTACTTTTGGTGCAACTGGTGTCTTAGTATCTTTAACTTTAGGTACCATAACTGTTGAAGTAGCTACTACTTGTTCCGTAGATTCTTCTAGTACTTTATTTTCCTCTTCTAGGGGTGCTTCTTCTTTTGAATCTGTTGTGTTTTCCTCAACAGTATCATCGGAATCTACTTCTTCAGTCGGTTCTATAGGTTCAGTTGCTTCTTCCTCTGCCGTTTCTTCTGTTTCCTCTTTTTCAAGCTTAGCAAGTTTTTTCTCTATCTTTTTAGCCAATCTTTCTTCAGCTTTTACAACATTTTTAGCAAGTGCTTCTTTAGCTTTTGTATTTTCTACTTTTTCTAAAGCTGCTTGTAAAGCATGAAGATTTGATGAGAATTTTGCTTCTAGATCAGCATAAGCTGGATCTACTTCGGATTCTTCCTCCGTTGCACCGTCTTCATTAACGGGAGCATTTTCATTTGCAACTTCATCCGTAGTGTCTTGTTCAACGCTTTCTTTATACTTAGCTAAAGCCTCGTCTTGTTGTTCTATCGCTAATTGTAATGTTTCAATTGCCTTCTCTTCATCACCTTGTTCAAATAATGCAGTCGCTTCAAGAATTCGTTCTTCCGCTAATGCGCTAAGCAATTCTGCTTCTTTCATGTCATCGAATGTGAAAGCCAATTGCACACTTTCTTGCAATGATTTAAGAAAATAGAAAAAATCACCTGGTAATAACGCAGGTTCTTCCGTATCATTTGTATCTTCCGTAACTCCAGATTCTACTTCTAAGTCATCCTCTACTGTAGTTGTGGAATCATTCGTTTCTGCAAATGTAGGACTAACACCTACAAGAAACACAAGGAAAGCAACAATTATAGATGCAAGCAATGTGTTTCGCAAATTTCCTTTAAAATTGGACATAAAAAAACTCCTCTCTCCTATTAAAAATAGAAATACAAGGAAGAATGGTGAATTGAACCTTATTCAAGTTTTCATCCATATTCTTCGGTAGTTCAGCCACCATAGCCGCTAGACGTTAGGTCTGAAACTTTGCGTCTTTATCTTTCGACAAATTTGCCTTTTTCGAATAAGTATCTACATCTAAATAATGCAAGTCCCTATCAAGGACAATTATATATTACTAGATTATAGATATCTATCTATTTTTAACTAATTTATCTGCGTACTTTTGGCTATGAAAAAGCACCCCCAATTATTAGTGAGGTCACTAAACAAGTTAGATTGTACATGACGTAATTGTTTTTTGAACAAAAAAGCACTTACTGTTCAAAATTGAACAGTATAGCAATGTATGAACTTAAATTGAGTGTTTCTTGGGTTGAAATCATGGGGGCCTACCTGCATTTACTTTAATTTATTATATCGGACAACGATGTTTTATTAGATAGAAGAAAGGCTTAATTGTAAGCATACAATAGTTGATTAGAGTGGAGGGCGGCGACTCCAGCCGGAATAGCATGAGCTGAAGACCCTGGACTGAGCGTAGCGAGGGAAGCGGCTGAAGCCATGCCGGCGGAAAGCGTCCGCCTGGAACGGAAATCAACGTGGCCAGACAAAAAGCGAGTATGTGAACGAAATGTCGTTCACATACTCGCTAATAGATACCTTAAAAAGTGCCTTATAGGTAAGTGTAATTATGTTACTGCTCCATTAAGCTTGAGACAGATACACTTTGTTTATTATCTGGTTCATCAAGGGAATGGATTGTAGCTTTGCCATTTCCTTTGTCTACATGCTCAATATAAATATTTTCACCATTATAGGTTACATTAATCATATTAGGGGAAAAAACAATCTCTTCTGCTCGTTGTGCATTCATTGCTTCCACCTCCTTTTAATTTTAAATCTTTATTATATTTTCCCACTCTTACTTTGATATACGCTGTAAATTTATTTTCCATTATCTAATTGTCACTCATTATGTCTTTTCTTTATTTCTTTTGAAACTTTTTTCAACGCTTTTTTAGATCCTCTTTCTATATCACGTTGAAATTTACGTTCTTCGTAACGAACAAATATTGTATTTAAATCGTATCCCTCTGGATATAACTCTGTTGCTTTTACTTCTAGCTGAATTCTTTTTACATTTACCTTTAATATTTCATTATTATAGAACACTAATACATTATTGAGATTATCTTTTTTCTCATATACAATACCTGAATCATTTTGTTCCATTAATTTTACTCTGTCCCCTTTTTCAAATTCATAAGTGGTTTCATCTTGAATAGTCGTTTGAATAGGCTTTTTAATTTTATTGTCTCTAACCCGTTCTAAATCATAGTTTTTATTTTCAATATAATGCTGTGCCTTTTGCAGTACCTTTTCACGTAAATTCATTTTTTTTGAAATCCAAAGTGCGTTACTGTCTCCTGATTTACCTATTAATAGCTTATACATCGGCTCTAATGTTTCACTATTAAATTGCATTGCGGCATTCATGAAGTCACTATGAATTTCGGAGTAGCGTTTTATTTCCCCGTAATGAGTGGTAGCAACGGTTATACACCCCATTTGATAAAACTCCTCGAGAATAGCAATGGCTAGCCCAGCACCTTCATTCGGTTCTGTCCCACTTCCGATTTCATCAAAAAGTAGTAGCGTATTATTAGTGGACGCACCCATAATCTCAGATATATTTTTCATATGAGATGAAAAAGTACTAAGGGAATTTTCAATGCTTTGATTATCTCCAATATCCACAAACAGCTGATCAAACACAGCTATTTCCGTACTTTCATCTGCCTCAATATGAAACCCTGACATGACAGCTAATGTTAATATTCCTATTGTTTTTAAAACAACTGTTTTACCACCAGCATTGGGACCAGTAATAATTAAGCTGCGATAGTCATTTCCTATTTCGAAATCTAAAGGTACAATATTTCCAGACAAAAGCGGATGCTTACAATTCGTCAGTTTAATGTATCCATGATTATTTAGCCTAGGCTCAATTCCATCCATTTTTTTACTAAACTTTGCCTTTGCAAAAATCATGTCATACTGACCTATTAGTTCAATATTGATGTTTATTTGTCTTGTTTCTTCAAGAATACTTCCTGAAAGTGTCGCTAAGATTTGATACTCCTCTATGGATTCCTCTGCCTTAAGCACAGCCAATTCTGTATTTAGTTTTGAAATAGCTGCTGGTTCAATAAACACGGTGGACCCTTTAGAAGAAACCTCGACGATTGTGCCCGCGACTTGGTTTTTATAAGATGCCTTAATAGGAATCGTAAAACGATCATCTTTTTTACTAATGAAGAATTCTTGAATATACTCTTTGTAAGCACTACTTTTCAGGAACTTATTTAATCTTTCTTCTATCTTTTCTTCAGCTTTAGCGATATGATTTCGTATTCGCTTTAATTCCTTACTAGCTTCCGAATCGACTCTGTTTCCTCTTATCGAATGATTAATATTTTCTTCTATGTCTCTAAATTCCATCATCGAGTGAGAATAAGAATGGAGAACTGGAGCAAAAAATTCTTTATCTAACATGAATTTCTTTATCGTTCTACATCCTCTTAAAAAGTCCGATATAGCCACTAATTCAGATGGTCCTAAAATCATTCCCTTTTCAAGCTTTTCTATATGAAGATTTATATTGGAGATACCTTTCAGAGGAAGATGACTTTCAGCATCTAATAATTTCCTAGCCTCTGTCGTTTCATTTAACTTGTTTTGCACCACCTTCATATTCGTGCTTGGTTGAAGCTTATCAAGTAATTCCTTACCTAAACTACTCACACAATGTAATTTCACCATTTCCTTTAATTCGTTATATTGTAATTTTTCATATGTCATCGTATTCACGTGTAGTCCTCCTTAAATAATTTGAAAGCGTAAGGCGCCCGCATAACCGTAACAAGCTTTGCACAGAAGCAAATTGGCATTTGACCTCGATATGCTGGCGATTGTCTTAAATAATAAATGCCCGCAAGAAGCTTACCTACCATTCCATTTTCACGGATCACATCGGAAAATGAATAGAAAGCTCCTGCGGGCATTCAGTCGTCAACAAAAGATACGAAGAAAAAAGCATAGCAGGACAAATCCCACCATGCTCTTCGACTTAACATTTTTGTATGTTAAATGAATATATGGAAAAGGAAGCAGTCTTTAGGTAGGTATTCACAATGCTTCATAGACATTGTGAAACAAGGCACACTTAATAAACTGGAATAAAACCAGTTCTTAAAAGCCTTATTAAACTAATCAGTATTAGTTCATACCTGCTTCAGACATACTTCACCACACCTTTTATTAGAATATTTTCAATATAGCATCATTTAAAAATAGAGTCAATCGGTTAAATTATAGTCCCCAATCTAATTTTAAAACTTCTTTTAAAACTAATAAGTTTTCACTACCTATACGAACTGCAATTTTTTGTTCCAATACGGCCTTTAAGGATTCATTCTTCTCATAGCAGGCTTCACCTAATTTAGTTAACTGAATACATTTTTCTTTTTTATTGTTAGGAACAGGCTGAATTTCTATTAATTCTTTTGACTCAAGGCTCTTAATGAGTTTATGGGTTGCCTGCCTAGAGATATCTACATGTTTTGTAACATGAGAAATAGTAGGCCTCTTTTTATAGATCCTTGCCATGATAAACCATTCCGAATTAGAAATATAAATCTCGCTATTATCGTTCCATGATTGTTCCGTTATTTTCCTTAACATAAGATGTCTCTCACTTAATAAATCAATTAAATCTAGTTGCTCTAGCGCAGAGTTCAAGTATTTCACTCCATTCCTTTTCTCTGCTAACAATATACAAAAACCACCACTCAATGTCAACTTGGTTGACATTGAGTAAAAACTGAATTATAATTATTTTAGTTAACTTAGTTGACAATATTATTTGTTAGGAGCATGTAAAATGTTTAATGTTGGGGATTTAATTATTTATTCTGCTCATGGAATATGTCATATAGATGATATTTGCGAAAAAACGTATAATGATGTCACGAAAAAATACTATGTCTTGCACCCTCTTGATAATGCAAAAGTATCTATCAATATACCAGTAGATTCTCATACCGTCGTAATGTTAGATATGTTAGATCAAGATGAAGCAAAAGTAATTATGGAATTGTTTAAATCGCCAGGTGTTAGTTGGATCGAAAATAACAACCTGCGCAAAAAAACATATACAGACATTATCAATACAGGCGACCGTAGAGAAATTTCTAAAATATTAAACACATTAATGCGAAAAAAAATGGAAACGGATCTCACCAAAGAAAAGCTCCTTGATCAAGATATCCAGCAAATGTATTCAATACAGCAAATTTTGTTTAGAGATTTATCTCACTCATTACATACATCAGTCGAATCAATTAGACAACAGGTTTCCCACTCCCTGAAGTCTTCTATGCAAACAACCTAACTAGTAAACACTTCTTTATGAACGATATAAAGAAGTGTTTTTCACTTAAAACAGTCCATAATACTTATACGTTAGTATCATAGACCCAAAACCATTGAGCTTCCAAAGCACTATTTTTACCAACTATACCCATTTTTACTTGCGTGCTATAAAATTTGGTAACTATAATTATAAATGATAATAGAAAACCATTAATGATATGGGGATGAAGAATATGAAGAAAGCAATTTTGTTTTTAGGGATATCATTAACGATGATTTTAGCATCATGCGGTGATACGGACGAGTCAACGGAAGATAAAGACGTTTCCGATACAAGTGTTACTACTGAAGTTTCTGCAACTGAAACAACAAATGTCGAAGATGGTGAACAAAAAGAGGAAACAGAAAATACCGAAGAAAAATCAGAAGTTAATTCTGACGATAAAAGTACAAAAGCCATTCCTCAAGGAGAAAATCTGTTAAAAGAGGATATCGTATTTGAATATGAGGATGGAGACATAGTCATGACCATCAATCATGCTGAGTTCACGAAAGAATTTGCATCCTCTACTGGAGATGACAAGCGAAGTATAATTTCTGATAAGGAAATTTACCTTCATTTATCAGGGAGCATCAGTAACGACACACTAGATTCATTTAGTTATGGTCATCAATTAGGTAGCGTTAAGTTTAAGGCAATTTACGATAACAAACATGAATTCGATTTCCTAGCAACAACAGAATCATTAGACGGATCTAAATTGGAAGGTGCAAGTATCGATTCCTTACAAGAGCAAACTTTCCACTTATACTCACAAGTCCCTCTTCCAGTGTCTGAGCGGGATAACTCCCTAGTTTTTGTTGTAATCGATAGTGAAGGCGAGCACGAAATCACCCTTCGTTAATAACAGTAAAGCATCCAAGCCTTTAATCGGTTGGATGCTTTTATTTTCATTCTAATGTTTTTTGGCTATTCCAGAAATCTCATCTAACTTTGATACATGTTTTCCAACGAACACTGAGCGATCAAGGTATTTATGGAAAAACCATTCTCCTCCAGCAATTATAATCGCAGAGATGATTGCACCAACTGCGAGATTCTCGTTAGCATCCGTAAGTGCAATTAACATATACCAAATGACCAGGAAGCCAATGATTAAATCAGCGATAGTAGCCATTATATTACGCAATCGTTTTGGAGCTAACCTAAAGAGAATAAAATCACCCAATACATATGCGAATAAGGTTAAAACTAAGCTAGTCCAAATGGTATCCATGAAAGGAACATCGAATAACAGGGTTAATATAATTAAAAGAACCACTGCAATCATAACAAATTTGATACCGATTGCTTTTAAATGATCCATTATTCTACCTCCTCAATATTTTCTTCTCCTATTCTTTACCCTGTACTTGGTTGCATAAATCATATTTTTCCATTTTCGAATAAATTTCTGCATCGAAATTTACTTCGAAACTTCATATATAATAGAATAGTAATAGCCCAAGAAAGAGAGATGAAACATTTTGAGACTTAATGTTGTACAAACTAAAGAAGAACTAGACACGGCTTTTGATATTCGTATAAAAGTGTTTGTTCATGAGCAACTAGTACCTTTGGAAGAAGAAATTGATGAGTATGAAAATGAAGCAGTTCATTTTCTCCTTTACGATGATGAAAACCCAATAGGGACTGCTCGTTTTCGTATAGTCAACGGTGTAGGTAAGGTGGAATAGATGTATAATGCAAGGAATTGAGGAATACGCTAAACAACACAATATAAAAAAACTAGTACTGCATGGCCAAACGCATGCTGAAAATTTTTATCATAAATTAGGATATAAAACAGTTTCAGACGTATTCTTAAAGCAGGTATTCCACATATTGTGATGGAAAAAGAAATTATGTAAAAACAAATACATACCTAATATAATGTAAAAACAATCTGTCAAATTTTAAGAAAGGGACTACCATTAATTCATTGAATTAATGGTAGTCCCTTCTTTCGTTAAATATAATAGCACATAAAAAAGCCTCACTTCTTCAACAGTGAGGCCTCAAATTCCATTACTATGGAATTTCATGAGAAAAACGAAGGGAGATCTTCTTCAGTTATCAACTGTTTCTCATATTAATAGTGTAACCTAAAAATCAATTCATCTAACTGGTAATATAATCTAGTTAACTGATTAATTAGAAGTAAATGAATAAAAATTATTATTTAAAAAATCATAATAAATAGGATAAATTAACTTTATCTTTGCTATTTATTTCAAAATAATATGAAATAATATAAATTTGTACATTCATTTTTGTACAATTGTATCTACTGCCAAATTATCACTTTTTCACCTGTAAAACTATGACTCGTTAACATTTAATACATACTATTCACCTAATAGGACAGACTACAATGGAAGAGAGAATCTCACGGTTTTTTCTTCTTATTTAAATTCAATTTTAGGGGGTAGACGAATGCCGATTGTAGAAGTTAACTGTTCTGTTGCAAACTGTGTGTTTCATGCGGAAGGTAATATTTGCGGAGCTGATCAAATCAAAATCGATATTGATTCCCAATCAAAATACGACTCTGAGTTTGCTACGGAATTCGACTTTTTTAACCGTACCGAAGAAGCAATTCATTCTGCAGATACATGCTGTAAAACATTTAAACCAAAAAACAAATGATTTATTATTTTCAACATTCTATTGAAATCTATTTATCTGCAAAGATATCTCAATAGATGCGATAGAAGTCATGAAAAGGTTTTATAGTCTATTAAAGTTTTGAAAAGAAACGACTTTCCCTTAATTGAATTTAAATTTGTTTGTGGTCAGCCAGTTTATCTCTGGTTGGCCTTTTTTATATATACCGTGAACGTATGTAAATGGATCATCAGTTCCATGAATTGAGTAAAAGACCTATTACGGATAATTAACGACATTTAAAAAAGGCGTCCAAAAGCCAAGAAATGGACTTCATAGACACCCTTATTGCAGCTACAGTCATAATGTGACCACGTAATCGTAATGCTTGGATTCCTTGTACGACTACTAGTGGTACTCCTGTTGTGTCAAGTGCATAGTAAAGGCCAGTTAACCGTTGTGGGATTCAATCGGGTCAACTATCCTTTCACTTGTTCATATAATGTACTGAGAGGAGGCGTAACAGAATGGATCGAGTTATTTTTTTAATGTTGGCTAGTATTTTAGCTGGTTTTGCATTATTAAAGGTTCCTTTAGAAGGTACTTTCTTAGCAGGTATAGAGCCAATAACTAACCTAATCGGTATTTTAGCTATTGTGATTTTCTCTCTTTTCCTGATATTTAAAGGTTTAATGGCACTACTAGGAAAAAAATAAAAAGAAGTTTAGACTCAGATTTATTCTGAGTCTTTTTTGGTTTACTTCCTACAAGAAAAGTTTGCAAAATCAGGAATGTAACTTATTTAACGCAAATCTTCTCGTTTTTCATTTGATTGCGTAGCGAATTGTTAACGTGTCTGTCCTAACAAACATTCTTAGCTCTCTCTTTCGAAATCACCTAAAAATTCACATGTAAACTTTATGCGAATGCCCAATGAAAAATTAGAATCCATTTTCCACTAACCACTTCATAATGCTTTCTTCTCTCTCCTTAACATCGTCATGCTGCGCATCGTATTTACTCATTTTCTTCTGTGCCACAATATTCCCATCTACCATATACAATACTCTTTCGGTTTTTGCTG
Organism: Psychrobacillus mangrovi; assembly: GCF_037104765.1. NCBI lineage: Bacteria > Bacillati > Bacillota > Bacilli > Caryophanales > Bacillaceae > Psychrobacillus > Psychrobacillus mangrovi. Next base: position 48,815 of record NZ_JBAWSY010000006.1, read on the forward strand.
CGACCTTTGTATCATGCGTAACGAGCATTATGGTCGTCCCGTTTTTATTGATCTCTGCAAGAATTGACATAATCTCTTCTGTCGATTTGGAATCTAATGCTCCGGTCGGTTCGTCTCCAAATATGATATCCGGATCATTTATCAATGCTCTGCAGATACCGACTCTCTGCAGCTGTCCACCAGACCCTTGAGTGATATTATTATTTTCAAGCTTATCAATCCCTGTCATTTCCAGCAGTTTTTTTGCTTTTTGATATACCGCATTTTTATCAGCATCTTTTGATACAAGAGCAGGAAACATAACATTGTCAATAAATGACAGATTTTTCAAAAGATTAATATCCTGAAAGATAAACCCCATGTTATTCAATCGGATCTTCGCCAGTTCCTCTTCTTTGAGTCTTTCGATTTCATTGTCTTTAAATTTCACACTACCAGAAGTAATTCTATCCATACCGCTTATATTATATAGCAGCGTTGACTTCCCGCTTCCGGATTGCCCCATGACCGATACGAATTCGCCTTCTTCTATCTCTAAGTCTACATCTTTTAAGATATGAAGCTCATTATCTTTTCCTAATTCTACTTTTTTATTAATACTTCTAGCTACTATTATATTGCTCATATATAATCCTCCAATGCCAAATATTTAAACCAAAGTTTATACCGCAGAGGCACCACGGAATGCCTTATTTTTTAGGAATCTGCATTTTTATCTGCATCGGTGCCTTCACGCAGTATGCTTCTTCTATCTTCGGGGATACGCCTCGCCCCCAACCTTATTCAGCCGTTCTAACTTCTTAAAACTACAGATAAATCATCTTCTGCTGTTACCTTACAGCACACAGAAATAGTAAAACCAACGACTACAATCAGTACTAACGGACATAATAGCCAAGTCTGCCATGCAACATTAATTAATTCAATTTTTGCGGCTCCCATAGAGGACATTGCCATACTTACAAGAAATTCCCCTAAATAATTTGAAGCCAGCACTCCAACTATGATTCCCAATATCAGTACCATCATAGTTCCTGCCATATATTGATGTTGAATATTTTTAGAAGTTAATCCCATACTTCGCATGATTGCAATCTGAGACATATCCTTTGATAATAGCATCCGAAGGAATTGTGCAGTTATCAATACAGCAATGATTACTGCAATTACGATTCCGCCTATAACAATCAGGCTCATCTGTTCAATGATATTTCCAAGAGTCTGCCCAGTATATTCTTTGATATCATTTACCTGCGCAGAATCGTAAGCATTCTGGTAGTAGTCCATTTTTTCACGAATATCAACGCCTTGAGCCATATCCATGCTCACTATATACCAAAGAACTGCCTCTTCATTTACCCCAAGACTCGTATGTGCTTTTGCTGTTTTTCCCCCATTTGTAATATCCTGATAAATACCCGTTACTGATAAAGTCTGTTCTTCATCGCCAGCCCTAACTGTTACTTCATCTCCTACTTTCTTGTTTAATCCGTCAATTGCGGCATTGGCAAAGGAAAGCGAAATTTCTCCTTCACCCTCCGGTGCTCGGCCTTCCAGATATTTTAATGGAAATACGGAATAATCTCCGATTTCTATATTAATATAGTCCCAGGAACCTTCCGCGTTTTTGACCTGGTAGGAGCTTGTAATGTAGGCTGCAAACTTTTCAATATCAGAATCATTTTTCAACTCTTCCTGCAGTTTTATAAAATCTTCTGTAATACTATCAGTTCTTCGAAGATCGATTCTCATGTCGTGTTTCCCTATTCCCATATATGTGGAAAATTCGGGTGAATTCATGGTGTTATAAATATTTAAAGGGAGTATGACAATAAACGTACATACGATAAAAATAACAAAAAGCAGCCTGTATAATTTGAATCGTTTCCATACATCCCTCATCCCCATGTAAATATTGGTGCTTAAGAATTTGTTCTTTAGCAGCGGGAAACTGTATTTTCGGTTCTTTCCGCGCTCCATGATATCTGAACGTAAAGCTTCCACCGCAGAAATCTTATCGATGCTTTTCAGTATTCGCTGACAGTACATCACTATCATGAAATATACAAGTAATGGAGCTATAAGCGATAGCACATACTTTAAGCCGCCTGATAAATCGGAAGATATGTAAAGTCTCATATTACCGTTTAACAGATTTACCGCTGCAAAGGAAAGCAGATAACCGATAATACCGGCTGCTACTGAGATGACTCTGTATTTATTAAGATAGACCTTTTTTATATCTTTTTTGGATATACCCATTGCTTTCATAACACCGATTTCTCTAATATCTTCATCAATCGTTGCCAGAAATGTAAGTCTAATACAGAGCGAAGCAATTACAATAAGCAGAATACTAATGAATATAATGACAATCGCAACTGCCATATCTGACATGGCATTAAACATCGTAAATATCTTTCCTCCGATTATTGGACCGTTTGCCGGAAGACCTGCTTCGATATAGGCAGTCTGAACAGCAGCAGAATCACCGTTTTCATTCAGCTTGAACTCGATCAGGTATTCCAGTTCCCCACCTTGCAATTCTAGCATTTCATCATAGTCATTCTGATTTATCACAAACCGTTTCGAAGAAGTAAGGGAGGAGTTCATCTCAAAATCTCTTGCATAATCTGATATGGCAAACTCTTTTTCATACCCGCCACTTTTCACCGTAATCGTATCACCTATTTTTAAGTCATGTTGTTCCATAAAATAAATGGGAACAGCCACTTTTCCTTCCTTTACATCCAGTTTTTCATTATCCAAATCCAATATAAAATCAAATTCCTTATTCTGTACAACAAATGAAATATCCTGTATAGTTCCAGCCATCGTTTGATTTTGACCAAAATGAATATTGCTTCCATCAATATTCTGAAGAAACATCGTCTCCTGCATCGCTATATGGTCACTGTATTGATCTGTGAATTGGTCGATTTCTGCCTGGTCATATTCTCCGGCATGCATCACCGTAATGTCAGATGGTACTGCACTCTCCTGAAGATCTGACATCCCCTGAATCAGATTGGCTATGTTATTTATGGCACTGGCTGCCAAAATTACTGCCATCGTGATAAATACAAATACTGTCATCGTTACGATTTTATTTCTGATGAAATCATTCTTGACTATTTTCAAAAACATTATTTTTTCTCCTTCCTACATCGATAATATTTTTTCTATTTTATCCTTGTCTCTATCAATCTTGGTCATTTCTTCAGAGGAAGAATTTCCATCTACTTTTAAAATAATAATGTTCTTAAATGCTAGTTTCTTAGTAGACTTGACCTGAATGATTATTGAACTTACTAAAGTAATCATACAAAATGGTATTTATTCGGTAAGCCTGCTTAAGTCTAATTATTCCCTAAGCCCCCAGACCTATTTTATCAAGTGTGACTATGGGAGTATTTAATAGATAAAAAAATTATGTATCGATAAATATGATGATAGCGAATAGTTATTTATTACCCATTAATAAAAACTATACACATTATTCCCCCTTTAAAAACCTTCTATTAGAGTTTGATTGTAACCCAACTACTATTAATCTAGCGTTAATATTTTGTAATGTTTTTGTACGTAAAACACTCTTCTATTATTGTTACAGGAGTGTTACTGGTGCCTGGCACCCAAATTTGTCAAAGGAGAAGGATAACCTGTTTGTATAACTCCTCTTTACTCAGAATTTAATGAGACAGGAGATTATTTTGCTAAAACATTTACGGATAACAACAAAGTTTTTTTAGAAACTTAAAAGACACTGGTAGCTCAAATAAGGAAAACCATGCACACGGAATAAGCATGATATATGCCGTTGACCTTGAATAGATACGAAAAGTGAAAGGTTTTCAGTCTACAGGCTTGGATATTCAAACAAATAAATAACGAAGATGTATAACTTTATGTCACCAAAGAAGAAAGCTTCAACCTCTATACTTACAACCTCATTCTCAATAAAATATCTTACAAATTCACCAAATAGATTTGATTTCTAATGTTTGTCTCTGAAGTGTTCTTAAACCTTCTGTCATCCCAAAAATCTTGAAAAACAAATTCTAACAACATAAAAAAGACTACCTCCTTAAATTTAGGAAGTAGTCTTTACTTTTGAAAAAATTATTTACATAACAAGTTCTCAATATGAATGAAAAATAGAATTAACTATTTCTCTGATGTTTGGCTAATGATGCTACGTTTAGCATTCACAAGTCGTATATAGAACTTTTGAATAACCCACTTCATTTTATTGATGTGGAGTTTCCTTATTGGTTTTACGTGGTTTTGGTTTGTGATACAAACCGAGCTCTTTTTGCTCTTTTGCTAAAGAGCGATAAAGTGAAATCATCATTAAAATAATAATAACTGAAAATGGAAAGGCCGCTACAATCAAAGCATTTTGCAGTGCTTGAAGTCCACCACTATATAAAAGAACTAAAGCTACAATTGACTGTGCAATACCCCACGTTAATTTTACGGCAGTAGGTGGTATAAGTGATCCATTCGTTGTTTGCATGCCAAGTACGAATGTGGCTGAATCGGCAGATGTAATAAAAAAGGTACCGACAAGTGTAATTGCAACGATAGACAGAATTGTAGACCAAGATGATTCATGAAAAACAGCAAATAAAACTTCCTCAGTAGCTAACTGAGATAAATCAATACTTACAGCTTTTTGAACCTCGATTGCTGATGTACCAAACACAGCAAACCATATAAAGCTTACTAGAGCAGGAAGTAATAAAACCCCAATGACAAATTCACGTATCGTCCTTCCTCTTGATACACGGGCGATAAAAATACCTACGAATGGCGACCATGAAATCCACCATGCCCAATAAAAGATCGTCCAGCCATTAATCCAAGAACGGTGCTCTTCATTAAGCGGTGCAATACGGAAGCTCATTTGGACGATATTTTGTATGTAGCCTCCAAGCGAATCAGTAAACATGTTTAAGATGAGGATTGTAGGTCCCGTGATAAACATTAAGATTAATAAGGCAATCGCCAAATACATATTTGCGTTACTTAAAATTTTGATTCCTTTTCCTAATCCGGTCCATGCTGAGATGATAAATAGAACGGTAACAACAGCCACGATGATCAATTGAATGGTGAAATTAGTTGGTATTCCAAATAAATAAGATAATCCCCCATTAATTTGTGTTGCACCAAATCCTAAAGTTGTTGCAACACCAACAACTGTTGCAACAACAGCTAATACATCTACAACTGTTCCAAGGGGACCTTCCATTGCCTTTTTTCCTAAGACAGGTTTTAATGTAGCGGAAATGAGACCAGGTTCACCCTTACGAAAATTGAAGTATGCTAATGCTAATGCTACGATTGCGTAAATCCCCCATGCATGAATGCCCCAGTGGAAAAATGTATACCTCATTGCCTCTTTATGTGCAGCGTTTGTGCCTGCTTCAGCTAGTGGGGGTTCCATGAAGTGGGAAAGTGGTTCCGCTGCTCCCCAGAATACAAGACCAATTCCCATACCTGCACTAAATAACATCGCAAACCAAGAAGCTTTCGAAAACTCAGGTTTATCATCAGGTTTTCCTAATTTTATTGTCCCAACAGGGCTGAAAATAAGAAAAACACAAAAAATTACTATGATTGTAACTAAAATTAAATAGTACCATCCAAATGTGGTCGTAAGAAATGCTTGTAGATTTCCTGTCGCTTCTTCAAAACTCTCCGGTGCAGCAACACCGAATATAACTGATGCCAACACAATCGCCACCGAAATCCAAAAAACGCTTGAAATTTTTTTCATCAAAACTTCCTTTCTTATAAAAGTTTCACATATATTTTTTTCTAATAAGTACAAAAGAAACTAACCTTTTAAGCCTAACAAAGTTTCTCATTCTATACCAATAAATATGTAATTTTGTCAAAATTATTGATAAAATTTATTTTCATTAAAGTGTATATTAGTAATTTCAATAAAAATAAATACATATTCTTTTCTATTCTTTCACTCAACGTATTTTTCTATGCAGTGTAAAAATAATCTTATTAATGAATCGGAACCGAAAGTGAAAAAGAGAAAATCGGAGCGACTAGCTTTAGAAGAACGGATATCTTCATGTAACGAAAGACATAAAGAAAGAGACTTCTCAAAAGTTTGCACAACTAATGAGAAGCCTCGATTATAATCCTCTACGTTAGCAAAATGCTAGCATTTTGCTTTCAACCTACATAAAAGCCTTCATTATCAGGGTTTCAAGCGATAACTACGATCGATTACGCTAGAGATTCCTCTTATTTTAAGGAATTCAGAAAGTTAGAGAATGAAGCTACTACGTATTGAAAGTATCCTAGCATTTTGTCCTTTACTGCTTCTGCACTATCTTCTACTTGCTCACCTTCAGCTGTTGGTGCTGCTGGTTCTTCAGTTGCTGGTGCTGCTGGTTTTTCACCTGCTACGTCTTCTTCAACTGCTTCTGTACCATCTTCTGCTTGGCCATCTTCAGTTGCTGGTGCTGCTGGTTCTTCACCTGCTACGTCTTCTTCAACTGATTCCGTACCATCTTCTGCTTGGCCATCTTCAGTTGCTGGTGCTGCTGGTTCTTCACCTGCTAGGTCTTCTTCAACTGATTCTGTACCATCTTCTACTTGGCCATCTTCAGCTGTTGGTGCTGCTGGTTCTTCACCTGCTGCGTCTTCTTCAACTGCTTCTGTACCATCTTCAATTTGGCCATCTTCAGCTGTTGGTGCTGCTGGTTCTTCAACTGCTAGGTCTTCTTCAACTGCTTCTGCACCATCTTCAATTTGGCCATCTTCAGTTGCTGGTGCTGCTGGTTCTTCACCTGCTATGTCTTCTTCAACTGCTTCTGTACCATCTTCTGCTTGGCCATCTTCAGTTGCTGGTGCTGCTGGTTCTTCACCTGCTATGTCTTCTTCAACTGCTTCTGTACCATCTTCTACTTGGCCATCTTCAGTTGCTGGTGCTGCTGGTTCTTCACCTGCTAAGTCTTCTTCAACTGCTTCTGTACCATCTTCTACTTGGCCATCTTCAGTTGCTGGTGCTGCTGGTTCTTCACCTGCTAGGTCTTCTTCAACTGCTTCTGCACCATCTTCTACTTGGCCATCTTCAGTTGCTGGTGCTGCTGGTTCTTCACCTGCTAAGTCTTCTTCAACTGCTTCTGTACCATCTTCTGCTTGGCCATCTTCAGTTGCTGGTGCTGCTGGTTCTTCACCTGTTCCTTCTTCTTCAGCTACTGCTGTATCATCACTTATTTCGCCTTCTTGTAGCTCATCATTATTTATTTCATCTATATTATCATTAATTGTGCCAGATTTATCTTGAGCTAGTTTGCTAACTAGTTTACCTTTTTCCGGAGATCCTGGTAGACTTTTTGCTAATGCAGATACTTTCTGACCATGATTTTTCACTTGTTCAATAGCTTCCGGATTAACGCCCTTAGTATCAAGCTCTGCTGCAGAAATAGGAGCACCAGCTGCTAAAAAGGTTGCGGCCATCATTGATGTTGACATCACTAGTGGCGCTACTTTCTTCGACAATTTTTTATTTACTTTCTTAGAATCCATTTGTTTTTTATTCATTACTTGATCTCTCCTAATTCGTATTTTTTCTACTGATAGGATGGATTTTTCATAAATTCCGTTTTTTTGTCATTTCACCTCCTATCAGCCTAAGTAAGATTATTACTTAAATTTGCCGGCAGTACCATCATCTGCCTGCCTAGAATATACCAAAGCTTTGTTGCCATTTTGTGTTACTCAGATTAAAAAAAATGACGCTTCCATTACGTATTTGTAGAATTCTGCAATATATGAAATATTATATAAAGCCCAAACAACTCTATTCTAAAAAAAAATTATGCTTTCATATTTATCCTCCCTGACATTCCCCTTTTTTCCCACCCCATATAATTTGATAAAATTGTACAATTTTACATTACAAATAAAACTAGAAAGTAAAAATTATCAAAACAATATAAAAATTATTAATTAATTTTTATATTCAAACATCTAATGGCGTGCCTGTATTCTACCCGTTTCTCTCAAACCCTTGCCATAACTACCTATTGACATTGAAAAAACAGACACATTTTTTTGTGTCTGTTTCATTAATTAAATAAAGTTTTAATCAGTAACATTTGTAGCCTTGAAATAATGTTTGATTAAGAGCAAATGGAAAAATCAATTGAATCACCTTTTTATAAAAATATGATCTCAATCATCAATTCAATTATTTCATTTTTCACTAAAGCCACTTTAACTATAGTAGATTTTTCTACCGAATTTAACGATTGTAAAAATACCAAAAGTACAAGTAGTTTAGTACATTCTTTAACAATCCACTATAGTTAAAGAGGTTTCTTTAAACTGACAAAACCTTTCAGTTTAAAGAAACATACCCCTTATTCTTCAGCCTCTGCAGCAGCTTTAGTAGGGTGAACAGTTCCAAAAGGATGGTTAGGCGGGGCATATATCGAATAAAGTTTTAGTGGGATATTACCTGTATTTGTTATGTTATGCCATGTCCCAGCAGGTACAAAGATTGCAGAATCATCATATACATTTCTTTTAAAATTTAAATTATCTTTACTTTTCCCCATTTGAGCAATTCCTTGCCCCTGTTCAATACGTAAGAATTGATCAACATCTGGATGAATTTCTAAACCGATATCTTCTCCGGGATTCAGACTCATTAATGCAAGCTGCAAATGTTTTCCAGTCCATAATGCAGTACGATACGTATTGTTTTGTTTCGTCGCTTCATTAATATTAACGACATATGGGTTTGGTCCATAATCTCTTAACATCATTCTATTATTACCATTGGAAGCGTGATATTGTTTAAATTGATTTGCAAAAATTGTCCCATTAGGATACGTCCAGTAATTCGGATTATCAAGATAATTATACATAGCCGCATTACCATAATAAGGGTTTTGATATGGATCCCCATAAGGAGGATAATACATTTTCTTCATTCCCTTCACCGATTCATCGTATTATCATATGCAATTGTATTAGAAACGTCCTCAAACAAAATTCTTATTATGGAACTTAGATTTATGCTTTATACGAAAAAATAAAAAGCCGAATACAAAAAATTTCGGCTTTAATAAATTTTAATTTCGTTGTTGTTCGGACAATAGTTGGGTTCTTAATTGTTGAACAACCTCTTCCGAAGCTGTAGCAGCAGGTTTAAAGTGAAAGCCATTGACATTTCCAGTTTAACTGATCTATCATTTCGTTTTGGTTGGATTAAAAAGAAGGAAAAAAAGAGGCTTTTCAAAAGTTTATTCAACTTTTAAAAAGCCTTCATTTAAATAAATCAAAGGAAGCAAAATGATAGCATTACACTCAAAACAGTATATCAAGGGGTTGAGGGCTATCACACCATGCCGCCCGTGAAATAAATCAAGGTTTCTGGCAAACAGCATTGTAACACCTTTAATGGAAGTTTCACTTTATCTATCTCTTTCCTTTGTCATAAATTTCACCTAATGCTCTCGGAGCGCGATTTGATTTAGAGAAAAAGATTAATAACAATAATGTTAATACATACGGTAAAATCATGAATAAATCAGTGAAACTACTTGGTAATGCCATTGACTGCGCAATAAACACTCCCCCAGATTTCGCAAAACCAAATAAAAGACAAGCGGCTAAAGTAGGTAGAATCCTCCAATTACCAAAGATTAATGCAGCAATGGCTAAGAATCCATATCCCATATAAATATTTGAAGAAAAGTTAGCTGAAATGGAATAGGCAAAACACATACCAGCTAAACCTGATAATAAACCTGATATGAGAACCGCAGAAAACCTAACTTTCAATACATTTACACCTGCTGCATCAACCGAATGAGGATTTTCCCCACTCGCTCTTAGGCGCATACCGAATTTAGTTTTATATAAAAGATACCAAGCAAAAATGGCAATCACAATGATAATCACTTCGAACGGATATACATTCTTAAAGACCGCACCAATGAATGGTATATTGGCTAAACCTTCAATCGTAAACCGCTCCGATACACCTAATCGAAACTTGTCCGAAGCCGCTCCAAATACAAGTGCATTTATTTGTGTTGTTAAGAAAGTCGTTAGTGCTAACGCCAAAATATTAATCACAACGCCACTGATAACTTGATTTGCCTTAAACTTAATACATAGAACAGCATGAATAACGGAAAAACCCATCCCGCCAATCATCGCAAATATTAACGACACATAAAATAGATTTTGAACATCTGTGCCAAAAGCATTCGCGATTAAAACAGCTGACAGCGCTCCAACGAATGCCCCAAAACCTTGAAAGCCTTCAAGTGCTAAATTGGTGATACCACTCTTTTCACTATATATTCCGCCTATTGCCATGATAAAAAGAGGCAGAGCAAAGGATAATCCATCAATAATAATCGTGTCCATTTATGATTCACTGTCCTTTCGATCCACTTCTTTTTCCTTTAAGCGGCTGACTTTATGCTTCACATATGCACCACATGCACTAAACAATAGGATTAACCCGATGATCACAGAAGCAATTTCTTGTCTAATTCCAGCCTGCGAACTCATATACGTACTTCCCTGATCAATGATTGATACTAAAAATGATGAAAATATAATCCCGATCGGATGAGAGTTACCTAATAGTGCTACCGCAATGGAATCAAAACCGATACTTGTTAATACTTTTGGTTGTATGGAAGAAAAATAACCTAAATAATACGTAACACCTGCAAGACCAGCCAAACCTCCTGAAATAATCATGGCTAAGACTGTATTTCTTCCGACATTTATTCCTGTATATTTTGCTGCATTCCGATTGGAACCAACTGCTTTAATTTCAAAACCAACCACTGTTTTGTCCATGAGAAACTTGATTAAAATCGCGATAATGATGGCTAACATAAAGCCCAATGGAATATCCATTTTCAAATTTGCGATCTCGACATTTACTAACGTCAATCTTGCTGCTTCTGAAATATATTTGGATTGTCTTGAAATCGGATCAATATAATACATTTGAATAAAAAAGCTTATGACATATTGGGCAATATAATTTAACATGATCGTAGATACTACTTCATGAATGTTAAATCTATATTTTAACCACCCCACTAATCCACCCATCAAGCCTCCAGCAACAAGTCCGACCAACAACACAAGCGGCTTTGCAATTATGGCATCTAACCCACTGTAACCAACGATTATCGTCGCTAAAAAACCAGAGACGAGCATTTGACCGGAAACTCCAATATTAAATAGACCCGCTCTGAGAGCGACCGCAACCGCCAAGCTGGCAAATACAAGCGGTGTCATGGCGTTTAGCAAACTCAAAAAATCAGTCAGAATGCTCTTATAGCCAGCATAAGAAGACTTAGGCAAGATTCCTGCCCCTTGGAACAGGTTGTAAAACGCTTGAAATGGATTTTTGCCCAGTAAAAGTATGACAATAGCCGCAGCAATAAAACTGATTAGTATAGAGGCTACTGGAATTGTGATTGGTTGCCATTTCTCATTACGTATTGGCCAAAAAAGACGATAACTTAAACTTTTTTTCTTTTTATCCTTACTCATGCTTTGCCCCCATCATATATTCGCCGACTTCATTCGTCGTTAATGATTCACTGCTTGCAATTTTTTGAAGTTGGCCATTATATATAACTCCTATCGTATCCGCTACATTCATAATTTCGTCTAACTCCAATGAAATCAGTAAAATCGCTTTTCCTTGATCCCGTTGTTCAATGATCATTTTATGGATATTTTCAATCGCGCCAATATCTACTCCCCGTGTTGGCTGAACGAAAATCATGAGCGGTGATTGTAATTCGATTTCTCGAGCTATAATGGCTTTTTGCTGATTACCGCCACTCATCGAGCGAACTTGCGTCTTAATGCCTTGTCCACTTCGAATATCAAATTGATCAATCAACTGACTGCCAAATTGCTCAAATTCCTGTTTATTCAAGATTCCTTTACTAGAAAAGGGCTCCTTGTAGTACTGCTTTAATGCTAAATTCGTTGATAAATCAAAATCCAAAAATAGTCCAAAGCTATGTCGATCTTCAGGTATATAAGAGATTCCAGTTTCAGTTCTGTTTCTTATACTGTCATTCGTAATGTCCTTACCTTCGAGAGATATTTTTCCGCCACTAACCTTTGTTAATCCGGTAATGGCATCCGCTATTTCAACTTGACCATTATCTGCAACACCAGCAATCGCAAATATTTCGCCACTGTGTATCGTAAAGGAAACGTCTTTGACTACTTCAAATCCGTCCTCATTTTTCACGGTTAAATGTTCTACCTTCAATACTTCCTCTTTAAATTGCGCAGGTACTTTTTCTGATTTAAAACTCACTTCTCTACCAACCATTAATTGAGCCATAAGATTCACCGATGTTGTCTTTACATCCAACACATCCACTAACTTACCTTTGTTCAATACCGCACATCGATCGGCCACTTTCTTAATTTCTTCTAACTTATGTGTAATCAATATGATTGTTTTTCCACTGTTTCGCAGACCTTCGATAATACCGAGCAAGAAATCGATTTCTTGTGGCGTTAAGACTGCCGTTGGTTCATCAAAAATAAGGATTTCGGCTTCACGATAAAGCACCTTTAAAATTTCCACCCGTTGCTGCATGGAAACAGTTAGATCCGTTATTTTTTTCGTAGGATCCACTTCTAAGCCAAAGTTCTTAGAGAGTTCTTCAATTTTACGATTGGCATTTCGAATATCTACGTATGGAAAGACACCGGCAAATTTGCTGATGGGCTCAACTCCTAAAATAATATTCTCTGTAATCGTATAATCAGGGACTAACTTAAAATGCTGATGGACCATTCCGATGTTAAGGTTTGCTGCATGGTTAGGCGAACTAATTTGAACTTTCTCCCCCCGAATATAAATGTCTCCTTCATCCGGTTCGTACAATCCACTCAGCATACTCATCAATGTTGATTTGCCTGCACCATTTTCTCCAAGTAAAGCAAAAATTTCTCCTTTTTTAATGCCAATGGATACGTCATCATTCGCTACTATTCCAGGGAAACGTTTGGTTATATGTTTCATTTCTACGATATAATCAGACATCGTTGTTCTCCTTTATCACAATAATAGGAAAAATAATAGAAGTTCATCATTCCCTAATAGTTACTCTAATATTAGGGATATGATAAACTTCTAATTTTATTGTGTTTATAATTTACCTTATAATCCCGGAAACTTTTCTGGGGAATGTTCATTAAAATTAGATGCAGGTACGATTGTGCCATCTTTCACTAACTCATAAGCTTCATTCATTTTGTTTAGCGTATCCTCAGATAATTGATGACGACCTTCTTCTTTAATAAAACCAGTCGAATCTGTATCCGCATAAAGAACAACGTTTCCGCCTTTAAAGCTGCCATCCACAACAGAATTCAATGCCTTTTCAATGTTCATAGCCATGAATTTAACAGCAGATGTTAACACGATATTTTCAGAACCATTTGTACCGTCGTCATATTGGTCAACGTCCACACCAATCACTTTTACATCGTCCTTAGCTTCTTTTACTGCTGTGAATACACCATTACCAGTGCCACCTGCAGCGGGGAAGATGATATCTACACCTTGTTTGATTAGCGCATTTCCGATGACTTTACCAGTTGCTTCATCTGCAAAGGATCCTGCATAGTTACCACCAACATCAGCACCCGTTACATCTGTCCCTGCATAACCAGACAATTCAACAAGTTCAACATTTTTTCCAAAGACCTTGTTAGCATAGTTTACGCCTGATTCAAATCCAAATTGATAGTTTACGTTTGAAGGATAAGCAATCCCATTTACAACCGCTACTTTGTTTGTCTTTGTTTCAAGTGCCGCGGCCATTCCTGCAAAGAAACCACTTTCTTGTTCAGCGAAATTCATCGCATAGATATTATCAAAATCAGTTTGGCCATCTACAGGCGCGGGCTCAGAGTCATTTAAAATAAAGATTTTATCAGGATTTTCTACAGCGATGCTAGAAACTCCAGCAAATTGGAACCCAGGTGTTACAATTACATCATAATCTGCCACAATATCAGCAACTGCTTGTACAGCCGCAGCAGGATCACCAGTTTCTTCTTTAACAGCCTTTACTGTTGCTGTTGGATTTTTATCAATAAAGCTCAAAATACCGTTATAGTTATCTTCATTAAAGCTGCCATCATCAACGCCTGAAGGGCTTGTTACAATGGCAATTTTTAATCCTTCTTCACCTGTTCCAGACTTAGCTTCATTTTCATTAGCTGAGTCATTTCCGCAAGCTGCCAAAACAGCAGTCATTAAAGCAATAAATAATATCATTGCTATTTTCTTTGTACTTTTTTTCATTGAAATTATACTCCTCTGTTAATCATGTTGTTTGTGAAAAAAGAAAAAAGCACCGAGTTAAACCGGTGCTTGACTTTAGGTAGGTAAATAATGGAGTGGAAATAAAGTAAAAGTTTATTTCCAGATTTATATACACAACCTCGTAGTCAAGCTATTTATGGTAGCTTGGTAGAAACTTTCGGGCCATATCCCCAATATTATACGAGAATAATATTTAATTTTCACAAACTCATATTAACATCAGAAATTCTAACTGTCAATAAAACACGAACATTATTCAAAAAATTAACAAAAACATTCGTTAATTGAATGATTATTTATAATAAAAATAATATTATGAATAAATTCTCGAGGGAAATTGACTCATTTCTTATTATAGAAATACGCCTGATTGCTGAATATTAAAAATGCAAATGTGATGTAAAAATAACTTCACAGTAATTTTATTATAATAAAATAATAATAAAAACTAAGAGAAATCAAGATTCCCACCATAATCGGCTAAAATTTCGATGCTTTTTCATCTATTCTGTTAAAAAAGGAAGCTGTCTCAATTTTTATTTGAGACAGCCTCTTTTAGCATTAACGAGTAAATTTGATAGTTCCTGTATTTAAATGCCTGTTATGCTTTTGGAGGTGTTCCTTCAGCATTTGATACAACTACATCGATTTGAATTAAAGCATCTTCAGGTAATGCTGATACGCCAACTGTTCTTCGTGCAGGAACTCCGCCCGGGAAGAATGTTTTGTATACTTCGTCTACAGCATCCATATCCGCGATATTTTTAACGAAGATATTTACTTTAACTACATCGTCCATAACGTGGTCGATACTTTCTACAATTGCCTTAATATTTTTCAAGCACTGTTCAGCTTGCTCTTTTACACCACCTGCTACCAATTGGTCAGTTTTTGGATCCAAAGGTAATTGACCTGAAAGGTGATTGTAATGAGAGAATGCTACAGTTTGTGTAGATAAAGAACTCTTTGGTGCATTTTCAGTGTTGTTTGCCCAAATAACGATTCCATGTCTGTCTTCAACAGCTTGTGGAGGTGTACCATCTCCGTGTGACACCACTGCTTCCATTTGTACCAAAGCATCCATAGGTAAAGCTGAAGCTGCAACTATTGTCCGTGCAGGGACATAGGCTACGGCCCTAGCGATAGCGGAGTCTGGGAAAAATGTTGAATAAACTTCGTTTACCGCTTCAATATCCGAAAGGTCTTTAAGGAAGATAGTAATTTTAACAATATCGTCAAAAGGAACATCGATACTTTCTAAAATTGCCTTGATATTTTTCAAGCACTGTCCAGCCTGCTCTTGTACACCGCCAGCTACAAATCTACCCGTTTTTGGATCGATAGGCAATTGAGCTGAAAGATAATTGTAATGAGAGAAAGCCACGGTTTGTGTAGATAGAGGACTTGTAGGTGCATTTGCTGTGTTATTTGTAAGTTTGATGAGGTCGCCTGCTTGTGGTGCGTTTGGAATTGTACCTTCACCGTGTGATAGAAGTGCTTCAATTTGTACCATAGCATCCAGAGGCAAAGCTGCAACTGCAACTGTTGTCCGTGCAGGAACATAAGTTGGGAAGAATGTTTTATAAACTTCGTCTACAGCGTCAACATCTTTGATATCCTTAACGAATACCGTGATTCTAACAATATCGCTCATAACATGATCGATGCTGTCTACAATTGCCTTGATATTTTTAAAGCACTGTTCAGCTTGCTCTTTTATACCACCAGCTACCAATTGACCTGTTTTTGGATCGACAGGCAATTGAGCGGAAAGATTATTGTAATGAGAGAAAGCAACAGTTTGTGAATATAGACTGTTACCTTTTGGAGCATTTTCCGTATTTTTTGCTGATACTGCGTTATAGCCGCTCATGATGTATTCTCCTTTTAGATAAAAATTTATTAACTCAAGTATGTACCGAAAAAACTGGTCTAAACCATGGTTCCGTGATTGCAAAAAAAAATCGGATTCGCCATGAGAATCGTGTTAGTACAATACCGCAACAAGCGAAGTGAATGGCTGGCTGCGCTCAGTACCGATACGACCCTTTGCGATGCTGAAATCATCCGAATGAAGTCAGTGATATGGATTTGAAGACTATTTTGGCTCAACCGATGGCGTTATTCACTCAGTTGAAAAAAACAATTCTCACTAGACACAGACTCGTTTTTGAGCAAGTGTCAATTATAGCAGGCTATCTTCGTGTTGACTACATGTTTCTTGTGAATTGTTTTTTCGTTGAGTTTTTTTCTGGACAACAACATTTAAGGGCTGCATCAAAAAGATAGAATTTTTTCGACGCAGCCCTAAAGAAGCTTCCCAAAAGTTTGCACAACTAATGAGAAGCTTCAGGTTTAACCCTCTATGTTAGCATTTCACTTTCACCTTACATACAAACCCATACATATCAAGGGTTGAAGCGGCTTATTACATCAATCATGCCGCCCGTAAGGTGAAAGTGTGTAATTCCTTTAATAATGTGTGCAAAAAGTGCGGTAAATCAGGGTTTCTGCAAATCAGCAGTGTAACATCTTCAACAGGTTTTTACCGTCTTTCACTTGATTGCGTTAGCAAAATGTTAGCACCTAGTAATGCACACCACCTGTTTGGAGTGCTGACCGTAGACAAATAACATTGCGTGCGTGTATTCATCTACATTTTTTATGCACATAATTGTTTGAAGACCCCAACATTTATTGTAGAGCCTAAAAAAGCTGATTGTCTCTTATTCAGAAACAGCCAGTTACACTTTCACAACATTATGATGAAGCCATTGATTCTAAAAGCTCTTGAACGCTGTAACCTTTCGTATAAGGAGCAAACTCGCCGTATACTCTGATAACTGATTGCAAATCTGCCCCTCCCAATACACCTATCTGAAAATCAATTCCACGATTCAACTTTAGATTAATGTAAAATGGAAGTTTTTTATCCTCCTAAAATATAAATAATGTCGTTCAGAGGAATCTCTCAAACCCATTGCTCCTCATGCACCCCAAAACCAGAAAATATATTAAAAATCGAGAGGATATCGACAGATTGTTATACAATCGATATCCGCTGTTTATTTTATGGAATCGTGATGAATCATCTGAATATCCTCTCTCACAAGCTCCTTCCACTATCGACTTCTTTTGGCAAAAAGTTTTTTCTTTATGTTTAGGTAGTTTTTCATTTCATAAATCAAATAAAATAGATTCGCCCGTACTTCAAATTCTTCTCTTGTCTTTGGCAACTCCATCTTGCTGATCAAAGCATTTAATTCCTCTAACTCATTTAATGAAATGTCCGTTGTATCTCCCGAATGAACGTTCCGACTTAAATTCTCCAAGAACTCTGCAAACATTTCTTTCTGTTTGACGTCTAGGCTGGATGAAGAGAAAATAGCAACGATTTTCATCATATGTTTTAGGAGTTCCAGTTGATCCTCTCGCATTTCCAGATAATAATAATCTTTATTTTGTTTTCGCAACAGATGATTTTCTACATCTTGAATGGCAATGCTTTTGGATTGATTAATTAAATCTTCTACCTCAAGTATTTCTTTCCCATCCCAATTTCGCATATTATCCCTTAAATGGGCAGAGAGTTCAAAGAGAAGAATTTCAAACTTTTGTTCAATCTCCTTCTTAAAGTTTTCAATATCTCGCTTGAAATTTGGCATGAAACTATTGACGAGAAGAGCAATTCCCATACCGATTAAAATAATATAGAGCTCGTTCAGAAACATAGCCCAGTTAGCATCCTTTACCGTATAAACATGTAATACGACAACCATACTTGTGACAAAACCACCCTGGATGTGAGCTCTTACGAGGATTGGAACAAATAATAAAATAAATAAGGAAAAGACAATGGGATTATAACCTAATACTTCAAAGAACAAACCACCAAGAATCAAAGATAAAAGAGAGGCAAAGAATTTATCCTTAATTGTAATTAATGTCTTTTTCTTCGTTCTCTCGATACACATAATAACAATAATTGCTGCAAATGTTGCAAATTCCAAATCCAATAAACTCGCAATCCAAATTGCCAGCCCTGCTCCTACAGCAGTCTTTATCGTCCGATAGCCCATACCAATCATAGAAGCACCATCCTATTATTTTCTATGTAAATCCTTGCAGGTTACCTGGTTTACAAACATTCGTGTTAATTCATATATATATATATATATATATATATATATATGTACAATCATACACACCATAACCGGTTGGCATCTAATACTTTTATTTATCATAACGTACTAAGCCGAAGTTCATAAAAATACTGCACAATTGGATGCTTTAACTTCATCTTCTCACTCATGTTTAAAATTCGTTTTTTCCCAACCCGTCTGTCAACCAAAGCTAGAATATTCAATAGGATATCATTGCTCTCTATGCTTTCCTCTATAGAAGTGGATAAAAACTTATTAGCTACAACGATAAAATTTGATTTACTTAATGATGACTGCGCTGACAAAAGCTCCTTTGCATATTCTGATAATTTTCTACTCCTTGCAATTACTTGTAGACGATCCTCCGGAACTATCCCCTTGGTTTCTTTTCTTACCGCTTCAATTTCTTCATTATTGATAGGAATTTGGATATCTGAATCATTCTTAATTTCCAGCTCCGTCTGATACCATCTGATTAAGGTAGTTATATCACTCATATTAAGTACATTCTTTTTATCTACCGCAATATAACAAAGTCCTGCTTTATCAGGTAAATAACGGTAGCTGGTTGCAAGGTATTCAACTCTTCCATATAATGCAGGACAGAGAAAGCTCTCCAGATTTTGCTTCAATTTGCTCCAGGCCATGTAATTCTCCTTAATTTTTATTTTTTAAATATTTATTGAGACAGTCGTTCTAATATCTATAATACAATAACCAACATATCGATCATACTAAATACAAGATTTAAGAGTGACTTGTATTTTTTGATGTATCATTAATAGTGAGCTAGAAAAATTACCAGACTGATTATACAATAACTATAAGTAATATGGTCATTCGGCTTATGACAACAACATTATTTAAATATATCGAGCATATCCCATCAATAATAATCGTCCCTACCACAAAGAATGTCTATCTCCACGTGACAAAAGAAATGAAAAAAGAAGCTTTCCAAAAGTTTGCACGACTAATGAGAAGCCTCAAAAGGATAAGAAAACAATCGAGCAATTGGAGGAAGAAGAAGTCCCAAAATATTTGGAAAAGGAAGAGCTAGCACTCTTTTTAAAAACTGCTAAGGAGCGGGGTCTGGAGTTAGACTACTTAATATTTCTTATCCTATCCTACACAGGAATTAGGGTTGGAGAACTCGTAGCGCTCAAGTGGAAAGATATTGATTTTGTGAATCAGACAATCAGTATTACAAAACGTATTATAATCCCAACAATAATACGGTAAAATTTCTATTAGTAACGCCTAAAACGAAAAAATCCCGACGAAAAGTTGTTGTGGATGAAGATATGATTGGCTATGTTAAAGGAAAAGGTTGATTTATCGTAAAATGCTATGGTCACTTCTACCCTACATTTGGCGTTTAATAATTTCCACCTAAACTGGATATTTATGTTAAAATGAGGATAGGTTTATGAAGGTGACATTTAAACTAATGAAGGGATTAGCTGAAGAAGAGGTAAATCAGCATTCGTTAAAAAGGAGGGATTTTTTGAAAGATATAGAGTTGGAATATAAGGTAGTTGGCAGTGGGAAGTCTATTCTTATCCTAGAAACAGGGATAGGTGGTTCTTTTTATAATTGGTATCCTTTTATTCAAAAAATCAAAGAAGACTTTACGATTGTTATGTACCATAGGGCTGGATATGGAAATAGTCCAGTTTCAAAAGAACTTCGAACAACTAAAAATATTGCTGAGGAACTTTATGAACTTATTGAAAGAATAGGTATCACTGAAAAATTTGTTCTAATTGGTCATTCTTTTGGAGGCTTGTGTGTACAGCAGTTTTCAAAAATGTACCCTAACAAAATAAAGGGACTAATCCTTATAGATTCTACTTCATATAATTTTAACAAATTATACAATCTTGATATACCTGTAATGAATTCCTTAATTTCAATAGATAAGATGATAGAAAACAATATGGAGAACTCTAACAAATCAAAAGAGGAACTGAATATTAAATTCAAGAATATGATTGTTGAATACGAAAAAACTTTACCTTACAGCGAAGCAAAAGATTATGAGGAATTGATAACAAATCCCCTCTTCTCTAAGACAATTGCCAAAGAATTTGAAAACTGGGGAATTAGTAGCAAGAATATATTAGAAATGGGTGATTTTCCTAACATTCCACTAATAGTAATCGCAAGAGATAAAGGAGTATCAGTAAAGGCTTTTGTTGAACATGACATACCTGTGGAAGAAGCAGTTTTATATGAAGATACTTGGCGTGAGTTGCAGATAGAATTATCTCATTCGTCTAAAAAAGGCGAGATAGTTATTGCTGAAGGAAGTGACCATGACGTTCACTTAGACAGACCTGATATTATAATTCAGTGTTTAAAAAGATTTTTATAACAATGAACTTCTAATAGGATAGGTATTAAATGAGCTTGGAGATACATTTCCCCCAGCTCATTTTTATGTATATTCTTATTTGCTATGAAATAACATGTATAATCTTGTCCTCAGAATGCGATGTTTCTCAACCTTAACTTATCTGCGGTTTCCCAAGTCCCGTGAACACTCGCCAAGATAAGCATTTGCTTTTTCTTTCTCAAATCGCTTTCCATTTTCCTATTGTCGAGGAATTGAAACCACACTAAATAAAGTTGTAAATACTTCGTAGAAACCCCATTAAACCGACTTATCCATTTCTTTAAACGGGAATGGTAATTATTAATATTATTGAGGTGGTAGATGCCTTTCTTTACATATTCTTTCTTACTACCGTTTATGATGATGTGCTCCACATCGTTAGTAGAGGTGTAAGATTTGTAAGAATTGTGAGCATCGGAAATAAGCACCGTATCATTCTTAAAATGCGATGTAAGGGTGTTATCAATTTGTTCCATTAGAATTCTACCTGAACCGACTCGCTTTGAAAGGGTCGTTTTGTTTCGGTCTCTAGCTACTAATACACAGACTTGTTCATTGGAAATACCTCTTTTGGTAGCAGAACCGCCACGTTTTCTTGGTTTGCGATTCGGAATAACTCTTCGTCCTTTATGGCTTTCTAAGAAGTATGTTTCATCTACTTCTACTAGTCCTTCAAATATACCGATACTTTCTTTTGCGAGAGCAGTCAGCACTTTATGTTACGTGAGTGATGTCAATTTGTGAAGCTGTTTCACGAAGTGATAGACCATTCAACATACACTCTATAAATGGAATCCATTTATCTGCCTTTTTCGAACGATACATAGGGGAATTGGTCAAATCACAGCTTAATTTATAACAGTCTTTGCACTTATAACGTTGGCGACCATCTCGTTTCCCGTAACGAACCACTGATGTACTTCCACAATGCCGACAATGAAAACCATGAGAAAACTTTCTCTCTCTCAATTCACCGATTAAAGCTCCTTGTTGTGAGGCTGACGGCGAGAAATGGCGAGTTAGATAATCTAAAATGTATTCTTTGTCCTTATCATTCAAGGAAGAAATATTATCTATTATGTTCGTTAAAGTCATTTGAATTGCCCCTTTTGTATTGTATACAGTCAGGATACTACAAAAGAGGACGATTTATTCAAAATCAACCAATAACTTTAACATAGCCATATGATTCAAGCTTTAAAAATTCACAAAGAAAAGCAAGAGAAAATCATTCAACAATTGGGTGATGATTACTATAATCAGGACTTCATCTTTGCAAAAACAGAGCGGCAAGCTGGATATCCGATTGTTATCAAAATGGTACAACTTAGAATGGCAAGACTACTGACACTCGCAGATTTAAATACTGAATTAACCCCACACTCTTTACGACATACACATACATCACTTCTTGCAGAGGCTGGTGTAGCACTTGAACAAATTATGGATAGACTTGGTCATTCAGATGATCAAATCACCAAAAATGTCTATCTCCACGTAACAAAAGAAATGAAAAAAGAAGCTTCCCAAAAGTTTTCACAACTAATGAGAAGCCTCAATTAAAATCCTCTATGTTAGCAAAATATTAGCATTTCACTTCCACCTTACATATAAACACTTATCATTCAAAGGTTCATACTGCTTATTATATCATGCCGCCCGTAAGGTGAAAGTGTGTAATATCTTTCACGAAGTGTTGGAAAAAGTGCGATATATCAAGGTTTTTGAGAATCTAAGTGAACATCTTGTATTAACTATCCGTTAGTTAATCAAACTATTCTAAATTGGTAAATAAAAAGGTATACTAATAGATATTTAATCCAACGAAAAAGTGAAACGAGGTGAGAATATGCTGCAAGGAGAATTACATGAGTTAAAAGTAGAAAATTGGATGTTAAAACTTCCGAATACCGCCAGATTAAGTGATTCAGTTAGAGATACAGCAATAGCACTAACAAAAATGAATGTTGATTGTCTTCCTGTTTTAGGAAATTCCATGAACCCTATTGGAATTATAACGAACAGAATGTTATTGGATGCATTTATTAATGATGGACGCGACGAACCTATTTTAAAATATATGTCTAGAGAAGATTTCTATATTATTTGTCCTCATGATTCCCTTTTGGATATCTATAAATTACCTTATCAGTATTTTTTTGTTGTGAATGAAAAACATATATTGGTTGGAATGTTAACAAGAAATGAAATTATGAAGGGTCTTTCTACTTATATAGAACGAAAAACTCAAGATTTACATACTACTGACATATTGGATATTATCTTAAATAGTGCCTATGAAGGCGTAGCAGTTGTTGATAAGGAAGGAATTATTGTTGAGTTTAATGAAGCTTACAGCCGGTTTATAGGTGTAGATAAAAAAGACGCTATTGGTCGTCCTGTTTCGGAGATTATCGACAATACTAACCTTCATCATACGGTAAAGTCCGGAATTCCTGAACGGGGTGTAATTCAATATATTCAAGGCCAACCAATGGTGGTGCACCGTATTCCATTGTGGAGGGAAGGAGAATTGGTTGGAGCAGTGGGAATGTTGATTTTTGAAGGTGTGACAGAGCTTTATCGTATTTATGAACGTTTTCTGGAAAAAACTCTACAGATCGGAACGATTAAAAGTCAAAAGCTTTTTTCAAATAGAATAGGAAGTAATTCGACCATCGAACAAATTATTGGTACGAATGATTCTATTGCAAGTCTCAAACGTATGACAAGAAAGGTAGCTAAAACGGAAGCTACAGTTTTAATTACAGGAGAAAGCGGTACAGGGAAGGAAATGTTTGCACATAGCATTCATGATCTTAGTCATCATAATCAAGGACCATTTATAAGTGTAAATTGTGGTGCCATTCCTGAACATCTATTTGAGTCAGAGTTATTTGGATATGAAGAAGGTGCTTTTACTGGTGCCAAAAGAGGTGGGAAACCTGGTAAATTTGAATTGGCTGAATCTGGCACGATATTTCTAGATGAGATTGGTGAAATGCCCCAAATGATGCAAACAAAATTACTTCGGGTCTTACAGGAAAAGATGTTTGAACGCGTTGGAGGTATTAAACAAATCCAATTAAAGGCAAGAGTTGTTACAGCAACGAATCGGGATTTAAAGGAAATGGTTCAGTCGGGCACATTTCGGGAGGATTTATATTATCGAATAAATGTGATTGAACTTGCTATCCCACCGCTGAGAAAGAGACAGGAGGATATCCCTATCCTAATATCTCATTACTTAACAGAAATATGTAAGAAATATGAAATGGCGGAGAAAGAAATCACAGATGAGGCAATTTACTCTTTAATGGGTTATGAATGGTATGGAAACATACGGGAACTTGCAAATATCATTGAAAAGTTAGTTATCTTAACAGAGGGAAATACAATTGATTTACGCCATCTTCCTAATTATATAAAGCGTCAGCATTTTTCTCATACCCCTTCCCTATCCCCAATTAATCAAATGAAAAAGGAAGAGGATAATAAAGAAAAAGAAATGATTATTCAACTATTAGAGGAGTCAGCAGGAAATAAATCAAAAGCAGCCGATAAACTGGGAATTCACCGTACGACATTATACAAAAAGTTAAAAAAATACGGATTGCTTTAATCAATCAGTGTAGATTAAAAGCAACATTTTCTACAAAAGTGTAGCTTATTAACTACACTTTTTTATATGAGCGCTTACTATACAGGATTCTATAACTTGGCATCGTTTTTGCATAGTATTCTATGAAGGAGAAAGGGAGGTAATTTAATTGGAAAAACATGCTGTTTTTCGTACACCACAAACAATTCATTATGGTCGAAAAGCGTTTGAAAAAGTGGGTTTGGAAACGTTAGACAGAGGAAAAAAAGCATTAATCATCAGTGATAAAGTGATGGAAAGACTAGGCTATATTGAGGAATGTAGAAATTTACTTTTGAATCTGAATGTTGAAAGCGTTTTCTACACTGGGGTTGATTCCGAACCAACAGATGTTTATGTAGCGGAATCACTGGAAATATTTCAAAAGGAAAACTGCGATGTAATCATTTCGCTTGGTGGCGGAAGCTGTATTGACACAGCAAAGGCAATTTCAGTGTTAGCAACCAATGGTGGTTACATTGGGGATTACATGGGCGGCAAAAAACTTGCTGATAAACAGCCCATCCCCCATATTTCCATTCCGACAACTGCTGGAACTGGTTCAGAGGCAACAGATGCCACCATTATTACGAATACAACCGATGACGTAAAAATGATGATTAAACAACCCGCATTTATGCCGGAAGTTGCCATTGTCGATCCATTATTGACGCTTTCTTCTCCAAAGGGTGTTACAGCAGCTACAGGAGTTGATGCGCTAAGCCATGCAATAGAAGCCTATTTATCAATAAAGGCACAGCCAATGACAGATATGCTTGCACTCTCCGCTATTGAGAAAATAGTAAAAAACTTAAAGATTACCTATGAAGATGGGAAAAACATCGATGCAAGAGAAGCAATGTCTCTAGGGTCCCTACAAGCTGGAATGGCTTTTAGCAATGCATCTGTTTGTCTTGTTCATGGAATGTCCAGACCAATTGGTGCGTTATTTCATGTCCCACATGGTATATCCAACGCCATGCTACTCCCTGCCGTTCTTGACTTTAGTAAAGATGCGTGTATCGCACGCTTAGCCGATTTAGCAAGAATATTTAAATCTGATAGCGGTAATCTTTCCAATGAAGAGGCTGCTGAGCTAACTGTATATGAAGTGAAAAAACTTTGTCAGGAATTAGAGATTCCTAATTTAAAAGGCTGGGGAATCCAACCGGAGGCTTTCAAAAATGCAATTAGTAAAATGGCTGAAGACGCACTGGCAAGTGGCAGTCCCAATAACAATCCAAAAATACCTACCAAACAAGAAATAGAGGCACTTTATGAAGTGTGTTTTGAATATCAATTCAGCTCAGAAAGTATGGTAGCAAAATAAAAAAGTACCTTTATATCGAAAAATAAATCCAAAATTTATTAGGAGGTTTTTCCATTGACACAAACTAAGATAAAAACACTAAAAAACTATGTAGGCGGTAAATGGATAGAAGCAGATACAGATCAATCACTTGAAGTCTATAATCCTGCAACAGGTGAAGTGATTGCCCATGTCCCAATTTCGACGACAAAAGATACAGATCATGCTATTGAGGTTGCCGCAAAAACATTCAAAACTTGGAAAGACGTCCCTGTTCCAAAACGGGCCCGTATTCTATTTAAATTTCAGCAACTATTAGTAGACAATCATGATGAACTTGCTAGATTGATCACAATTGAGAACGGTAAAAATTTGGCGGAAGCATACGGTGAAGTGCAGCGCGGAATTGAAAACGTGGAATTTGCTGCCGGTGCCCCTACATTAATGATGGGTGAATCGCTTCCATCAATTGCTACAGAGTTGGAATCTGGAATATATCGCTATCCAATTGGAGTTATTGCTGGGATTACACCATTTAACTTTCCAATGATGGTGCCTTGCTGGATGTTCCCAATGGCTATTGCTACTGGAAATACATTTGTTATGAAGCCATCAGAGCGCACACCATTACTTGCAAATCGCTTGGCAGAGCTATTTGAAGAAGCAGGTTTACCAGCAGGCGTATTTAATATTGTTCATGGAGCACATGATGTAGTAAATAGTTTATTGGACCATAAGCAAACAGCAGCAATATCTTTTGTTGGATCTCAACCCGTTGCCGAGTATGTCTACAAACGAGGAACAAGTAATTTGAAACGTGTTCAGGCCCTAGCAGGAGCAAAAAATCATTCCATCGTTTTACGTGATGCGAATTTGGAAAATGCTACAACACAAATTATGAATGCTGCATTTGGCTCTGCTGGAGAACGTTGTATGGCAGCTTCTGTAGTAGCTGTAGAAGATTCAATAGCGGATGAGTTTATTGAATTACTTACAGAGAAAGCGAACCAAATTCAAATTGGAAACGGATTGGATGAAGGGATATTCCTTGGACCTGTCATTCGTGACAATCATAAAGCGCGTACACTGGACTATATCGAAAGTGGCGAAAAAGAAGGAGCTAAACTTGTCCGTGATGGTCGTCTGGATGAAGCGGCAAAACAAGAAGGATATTTTGTAGGGCCTACTATCTTTGATAATGTAACTTCAGAAATGAAGATATGGCAGGAGGAAATTTTTGCGCCAGTGTTGTCGATTTCAAGAGTGCAGAACCTCGAAGATGCAATTCATTTAACCAATCAATCACGTTTTGCGAATGGTGCTTGTATCTTTACAAATGATGGTGGAAGTGTTCGGAAGTTCCGGGAAACAATCGATGCAGGTATGTTAGGAGTAAATATTGGTGTCCCCGCACCAATGGCTTTCTTCCCATTCTCTGGGTGGAAAGATTCCTTCTATGGAGATCTACATGCAAATGGAAAAGATGGAGTGCAATTTTATACACGAAAAAAAGTGATCACTACAAAGTGGGTATAATATTTTCACAGCAAAGAAGCTATGGCATTCAGTCATAGCTTCTTTGTTGTCCCAACATTTACTGGCAAGATTATAGTCGTTTATAGGTCAGGCATAAGGAGAAAAATGGAAATACAAGAAATGCAGCAATGATAATTTTCCTATTCTCATTTTGTGTATACATAAATGCATTTCTGCAGAAAATAAACTAGAATATACTGCTTTTGCCTTAATGTTTAAAGTCTCTCTATCAGATTAGAGCTCAATATCAAAGGATTAAATAAAGGGGAAAAGTAGATGAAGATTCGGTTCGGTTATGTAGCAAATGCATTAGGCTTATGGGATGCAAGCCCCTCAAAAACATTAACATTTACACGGTATTCAACGCTTCCTAAAAACGGAAGAATGGAAAAATTGAAGTTTGTAACAGCACAAAATTTACATCATACAAAAAGAATTTTGTATTATAATATCGCCCATGAAATAGAACTATACCGATTTTCAAGCTCACTTGTCCCATTAGCAACCCATCCGGAAGTGATGTGGGATTTCCTAACTCCATTCAAAAAGGAATGGGAAGAAATTGGTGATATTATCCGACATTTTAATCTTAGAGTAAGCTTTCATCCAAATCAATTTACACTTTTCACTAGCCCAAGAGAAGAAGTAACCATAAATGCAGTAAAAGATATGGAATATCATTTTAGAATGCTCCAAGCAATGAATGCCCTCGATTACGGATTAATTAATATTCATATTGGTGGAGCCTATGGGGATAAAAGTAATGCCATAAACCGTTTCCATCAAAATCTAAAAAAATTACCAAAGGAAATCAAGAAGCATATGACCCTAGAAAATGATGATAAAACGTACGATATTAAGGAAACACTCATTACTTGTGAAAAGGAAAACATACCAATGGTACTGGATTATCATCACTATATGGCGAATAACATGGAGGGTGAGCTCCCTCTTTACTTACCCCATATATTTGAAACTTGGAATAACGTTAGTATTGTACCGAAAGTCCACATTTCTTCACCAAAATCTGATCAAGCCTATCGTTCCCATGCTGATTTTGTTTCCTTAAACTTTATCCTCCCCTTCTTAAAGATGGCAAAGGAGCTTAATCAGGACTTTGACATAATGATAGAAGCAAAACAAAAGAACCTTGCCATGCAAAGACTTGTAGAGGAAATAGCTGCAATTCGTGGAGTCAAACGTATTTCGAGCTCTTCTGTGGAATGGTAACCATTGAGGACTGCATAAAAGTGAAACTCAATATAAAAAAAGAAGCCCCCCAAAAGTTTAGTCAACTTTTGAGAAGCCTCCGGTAATTTAAATATTTATTAGCAAAATGTTAGTATTTCACTCTCATCTTACTTATAAACCCATACATATCAAGGGTTGAAGCGGCTTATTACATCATGCCGCCCATTCCGCCCATGTCAGGCATACCCATGCCGCCGCCTGCTGGTTCAGGGATGTCTGCTACTACTGCTTCTGTAGTTAAGAATAGAGAAGCTACAGATGCAGCGTTTTGAAGAGCTGAACGAGTTACTTTAGTTGGATCTACGATACCAGCATCCATCATGTTTACCCATTCGCCTGTTGCTGCGTTGAAACCAGTACCGATTTCTTCGCGTTTTAGACGATCCACAACGATTGATCCTTCTAGACCAGCGTTGTTTGCGATTTGACGAACTGGTTCTTCTAATGCACGAAGTACGATTCTTAGACCCGTTGCTACGTCGCCTTCTTTTGTTTCAGCTAGTTCAGCTACTTTGTTGTATACGTTCACTAGTGCTGTACCACCACCAGATACGATACCTTCTTCAACAGCTGCACGAGTTGCGTTTAGAGCATCTTCAATACGAAGTTTGCGTTCTTTTAGTTCTGTTTCTGTTGCTGCTCCGACTTTAACAACTGCTACACCACCAGCAAGTTTAGCAAGGCGTTCTTGTAGTTTTTCTTTATCGAATTCAGAAGTAGTTTCTTCTAATTGAACACGGATTTGAGCTACGCGACTAGCAATGCGTTCTGATTCCCCGTTACCTTCAACGATTGTTGTGTTGTCTTTTGTTACAACAACTTTAGAAGCGCGTCCAAGTTGCGTAATGTTTGTAGATTTTAAATCTAATCCTAAGTCTTCTGTAATTACTTCAGCGCCAGTTAGGATAGCGATATCCTCAAGCATTGCTTTACGACGGTCACCGAATCCTGGAGCTTTTACTGCTACAGCATTGAATGTTCCACGAAGTTTGTTAACAACTAGAGTAGCCAAAGCTTCTCCTTCAATATCTTCTGAGATTAATAAAAGAGGTTTACCTTGTTGTACTACTTGCTCAAGTACAGGAAGAATTTCTTGGATGCTTGAGATTTTTTTATCTGTAATTAAGATATATGGATTATCAAGCACTGCTTCCATTTTATCTGTGTTTGTTGCCATATACGCAGAAGTATATCCGCGGTCGAATTGCATACCTTCTACCACGTCAAGCTCTGTAGTAAATCCTTTAGATTCTTCGATTGTAATAACACCATCGTTCCCAACGCGTTCCATTGCTTCTGCGATTAATTCGCCTACTTCATTATCACCAGAAGAAATTGCAGCAACTTGAGCGATAGACTCTTTGCCTTCGATTTCTTTAGAGATTGCTTTTAACTCAGTAACTGCAGCTGCAACTGCTAGGTCAATCCCTTTACGGATTCCTACTGGATTTGCTCCTGCTGTTACGTTTTTCAATCCTTCACGGATCATAGATTGTGCCAAAACAGTAGCAGTTGTAGTACCGTCACCAGCGATATCATTAGTTTTAGAAGCAACTTCTGCAACTAATTTTGCACCCATGTTTTCAAATGCATCTTCTAATTCGATATCTTTTGCAATTGTTACACCATCATTTGTAATAAGTGGTGAGCCAAATTTTTTCTCAAGAACAACATTACGTCCTTTTGGTCCAAGTGTTACTTTTACAGCATCTGCAAGTTTATCTACCCCACGTAGCATTGCACTACGAGCGTCTTCACTGAATTTAATTTCTTTTGCCATGATTTAATAACCTCCTAATGATTAATTATTAATTCGTTTTTTATTAGCCAATTACAGCTAGTACATCGCTTTCGCGTAATATTAAATATTCGGTATTTTCATATTTCACTTCTGTGCCTGAGTATTTAGAGAAGATGATACGGTCTCCTTCATTCACGTCTAACTCGACGCGAGTCCCGTTTTCAAGTACTCGTCCAGTACCTACAGCAACAACTTTTCCTTCTTGTGGCTTCTCTTTAGCAGAGTCTGGAAGTACGATGCCAGATGCTGTTTTTTCTTCAGCTTCGATTAATTCGATTACGATACGATCTCCTAATGGTCTTAACAAGTGAAACTACCTCCCTAAAATAGTAAAATTTAATATTATTAGCACTCTATCTCTTTGAGTGCTAACACACTTATAATAATAATTAAACACAGAACATTTTGCAAGTGAGAAGGTGTTAATTTTTTCTTTTATTGCTTTTTTCCTTTACAATAAAAAGAGAATTGTGATCTAGAAAGGAACTAAATGAATGAAACAACAAAAAACAGGCTTGTATATTTTAATTGTTTACTGCGTGATGCAACTTTCTGGAGCAATCTTTGCACCACTTTTACTTATACTATTTAAGTCTATGGACGTAAAAAATCCTCCATTGGTTGCTTCTGGATGGTGGGTATTCCTAAGTATGGGAATTGCTACACTGATAACACTCCTTTTAATTAGAAAAAATAATAACTTTTTACGTCCCTTTAAAGGAAAACCGTCTCCTCTTTGGAAAACAATCGGCTGGGGAATCATCGGGTTCTTTCTCGTTTTCTTAGGGCAAGGTGTCGCAGCTACGATTGAACTCAAATTAGGTGTTGAACCTGGATCCGAAAATACAGCGCAATTTATAGAAATAGCACACGCTGTTCCATGGGCAATCTTTTCAATTGTAATTTTCGCTCCTATATTAGAGGAACTCATTTTCCGCCGTATCATTTTCGGCTCTTTATATCCAAAGACAAATTTCTTCGTCGCCGCATCTGTCAGTGCGATTGTCTTTGCAATCATTCACTTTGACTTTACGCACATCCTACTATATGCGGTTTCTGGGTTTATATTCGCTTTTATTTATCACAAGACAAAGCGAATAGTGGCATCGATTATTTCCCACATGTTATTAAATGGGTTTGTTGTCCTCTTCCAGTTTTACGGAGAAACAATCCAAAAGTTTTTAGAAACATACTCTCAAATGCCATAAAGAAAAGCGCAAGCGCCTATGAAGGGGAATACAGTCTAAGTTCGCGACATCGTGGTGCTCCTGCGCAAGCTCGTCGCAAAATAAAAGAACATTTCGCAACGACTGTATGACCCACTTCGTGTGGGCCTCCGACAAGCAAATGTTCTTCCCACAAAGAAGTCGTTCTTTGACTTCGTTGGGGGAAGGTTATTTGACCTCGAGGGGCTAGGCGCTGGAGCTGGACATAAATAAAAGCCTTCGACCCATCAGTATTGGGTAGAAGGCTTTCGTTTTATTCGCTATATTCATTTCTAATTAAATAAATAAGGGTTTGCACTTCGACAGACAAATCAATCGTATGAACCCGAATTGTATCTGGTACTGTCAAACGAATAGGGGTAAAGTTAAGAATCCCTTTAATATTCGTTTTTGCTAATCGATCCGCTACTTCTTGAGCAGAACGGCTTGGAACGGTACATATAACCAACTCAATACCATGTTCCTCGAGCTTCGTCTCCATAACACTCGGATGATAAACTGGAATATCACTTACCATCATTCCTTCAATAGGTGCTTTTGTATCAAAAGCTACAACAATCTTAGTATTATGGTTTTTTTGAAAGTTATATTTTAGAAAAGCAGTTCCTAAACTACCAACTCCAATAAGAGCCACATTTGCAGCTTCATCTTGGTCGAGCGTTTTTCGAAAAAATTGGAGTAAATTAGCGACATCGTAACCATAGCCTTTTTTGCCAAGTGCTCCAAAGTGCGAGAAATCTCTTCGAATTGTTGCTGAATCTATTTTCATTGCATCGCTTAATTCTTGTGACGATACTCTTTTATGTCCAGCATTATGAAAACTTTGTAAAAATCTATAATATAATGGAAGCCTCTTCGTTGTTGCTTGAGGAATTCTCGGTAGTTCAGGTTTCATCAAAAACCCTCCAATTTCTTACTTAACATTCATCTCATTATAAAGCTATAGCGTTGCAACGACAAGACCTATCTATTACACTTAATATAGAATTGAGGTGCGAATCATCGTGATTGTTTTACAAGTAAATCAAGTAACAAAATCCTTTAATGGAGAAGATATATTAACAAACGTAAAGTTAGAGGTTCAGGATCGGGATCGAGTAGCTCTCGTTGGTCGAAACGGTGCCGGAAAATCTACATTACTTAAAATAATTGCTGGAGAAATGTCGTATGATTCCGGCGATATTATTATGCCAAAGAACATTCGATTAGGATACTTAGAACAACATGCCGGACTGGAATCCAAGCTTTCCATCTGGGAAGAAATGAAGTCTATCTTTAATCATCTAATCGAATCTGAAAAAGAGCTTCGATCATTAGAAACGCAAATGGCGGATCCTTCTGTTTATGAAGACGCCGATGCCTATGCACGAGTTGCTGCTGCATACGATGAACTACAGCTAGCTTTCAATGAAGCTGGTGGTTATCGATACGAATCAGACATTCGTTCTATTTTACACGGAATGCGGTTTTTTCCTGATGATTATGATAAGCCTGTAACAGCATTATCTGGTGGTCAAAAGACTAGATTGGCACTAGCTAAGATGCTGCTGAGCAAACCAGATTTACTCATATTGGATGAGCCGACCAACCACTTAGACATTGAAACACTAAACTTTTTGGAAAACTACTTAAAAAACTATAGCGGTGCAATCTTGATTGTATCCCATGATCGTTACTTTTTAGATCAAGTAGTGAACTTTGTATATGAAGTGTCTCGTCATAATGTCACTAGATATGTCGGCAACTATAGTAACTATCTAGACCAAAAAGCAAAGAATTATGAACTTGATAAAAAAATGTACGAAAAACAGCAAGAGGAAAAAGCTAAACTAGAAGACTTCGTAAATCGAAATTTAGCTCGTGCTTCCACAACAAAAATGGCACAGTCCAGACGTAAGGTAATTGAAAAAACGGACTGGATGGATTCACCGGACGGCGATGAAAAATCTGCTTCTTTCGGCTTTACGATTGATCGACCAAGCGGAAACGACGTTCTTCGACTAGAAGAGGTTTCTGTTGGATACCCAGGAAAAACGGTTTCTTCCAACATATCCTTTTCGGTTTATAAACAGGACCGTATAGCACTTGTTGGACCTAATGGTGTCGGTAAGTCTACCCTACTGAAAACCATTATGAAACAATTAGAGGATGCAGGCGGTAAAATTCAGTACGGCACAAACGTCCAATTTGGATACTACGATCAAGAACAAGCAGCGCTTACTGGCAATAAAACAGCTCTTCTTGAATTGTGGGATGAATGGCCGCTCATGAATGAAAAGGATGTACGCACTGTTTTGGGCCGCTTCCTATTTAGTGGTGACGATGTTCAAAAAACCGTGTCAACCTTATCTGGTGGAGAGAAAGCTAGACTTGCACTAGCCAAGCTAATGCTGTTAAAAGCAAATACGTTAGTATTGGATGAGCCGACCAACCATTTAGATTTAGACAGTAAAGAAGTACTCGAGAATGCATTACTCGATTTTCCAGGAACAATTCTTTTCGTCTCGCATGACCGTTACTTCATTAATAGAATAGCTACGAAAGTTATTGAATTATCTAATGATAACGCTGCGCTTTTCTTAGGCGATTACGATTACTATTTAGAAAAGAAACTCGAATTAGAAGAGTTGGCACTGGAGAGTGCAGGCGCAATTGAAAAAGCGGTTGTCGTGAAGCCAAGCACGTCTACAATTGATAAAGAAGCGAAGAAAAAAGAACGTCAGCTTCGAAGACAACTGGAAGAACTAGAATCACAAATACCATTAGTGGATACAGAGATTGCTTCTATTGAAGAAAAACTCTGTGACCCGGAGATCTTCCAAGACCACGAAGCTGTACAGCAATTGCAAAAAGAGTTGGATCAATTAAAAGAAAAACAAGACGATTTGTCCAATGAATGGTTAGAATTACAGGAGCAATTAGAGGAAATCGTTTCATAAGAATGAGTAGTGTAAACCACGCGGATGGTTTACACTACTTTTTTATTATGTATTAAGGAACCATCCGATTATTATGGTTAGCCATCCGATTATTGCTTATAACCATCCGATTATTTTGATAAACCATCCGATTATCGCTCTGAACCATCCGATTGCTTGTTTTACACCCCATATTTTAATGGCGTGGAGCAAAAAGAATTACTAACACACCAACCAAGCATATACCTGCACCAACCCAGTCATAAAAATCTGGTGTTTTTTTATCAATTCCCCAGCCCCATAATATAGAAAGAACAATAAACACACCACCATAAGCAGCATAAACTCTGCCAAACGATGGGAAGGTTTGAAATGTAGCAATGACTCCATATAAAGCTAATGCTACTCCTCCAAAGACACCCCAATAATACGGCTTACCTTCTCTTAACCAAAGCCATATGAGATAACCACCACCAATTTCAGCCAATCCTGCAAGTATAAATAATGCAATTGCATAAAAAATTGAAATCACGTCCTTAAATCAAATTATATTTTTCATCACTTCACAATAACAAAATTTTAAAGTACTCACCGAAACACTAGTTCTATGTAAAGACTAATTAAGCGTTTGTTCTCTACTCTTCAATAAATTATTTATAATATCTCACTAATTGTCGAGTCATTAAACTTTGCCAATTACTTTTTGTCGATTCATGCCCATATATGTTGGTCAAGTACAAATTTTTATTAATTTTTTTCCACAAATTTATTCACATAAAAAACCAAGTAATACCAACATATCAACAGACTTATACACATTGTCCACAGATTTCAAATACAGTTTTCCACAACAGTGTGTATAAATGTGACACTATATATTGAAATCCTCCAACTTATGCACATCTTATCCACAAATTGTGCATAAGTACGAATGTTCTCTATTGACATATGGGAAAAAAACTGTTAAAAAAATCCCCTTTTCTTGTCGAAGAAAAGAGGATATTTGAATAAACTTCACATTAGAGGCACGCCTTACAAGCGAAGTGCTAACAGTCTGAAATCAGTTCCAACTATTCAATTCCATTCCTGGTCGGCCATTCATCGACATATCCCCAAGTTGACCTGCCGCAAACTTCGAGTTTCCTGCTGCCGCAATCATTGCTGCATTATCTGTGCACAATGAGATTGGTGGCACGTTAAACGGAATGTTCTCTTTCGCAAATGTTTCTTCTAATGATTTTCGAAGTCCTTTATTTGCTGCTACTCCACCTGCTGCAATGACTTGTTTTACATTAAACTCACGTGCTGCTCTTAGTGTTTTTGCAGTCAACACTTCAATTACACTCTCTTGGAAGCCTGCTGCTAGATGGTTTGGATTAATTTCCTCCCCACGCTGCTCCGCATTATGCTGATAGTTAATAACTGCAGATTTCAATCCACTAAAGCTAAAATCGTATGACCCTTCTTCCAGCCAAGCCCTAGGAAACGGTACTGCCCCGTCACTTTCATTCGCAAGTCGATCGATATGTGGTCCTCCTGGATAAGGAAGATTTAAAACACGAGCAACCTTATCGTAAGCTTCCCCTGCTGCATCGTCTCGTGTTTCACCAATTAACTCGAACTGACCGTCTTCCTTCATTAATACAAGCTCGGTATGTCCACCTGATACAACTAATGCTAGAAGCGGAAACTCCATCGGCTGAACGAGTGCATTGGCATAAATATGACCGGCGATATGATGCACGCCCACTAGTGGAAGTCCATTTGCAAAGGCAAAAGCTTTTGCCGCATTTATTCCAATTAAGAGCGCACCTACTAGTCCTGGCCCTTCCGTTACTGCTACGGCATCCAAATCTTTTGGTGTCATATTTGCTTTCTTCAACGCTTCTTCGATGACAATGGTGATTTGCTCCACATGGTGTCTTGAAGCGATTTCTGGAACCACTCCACCAAAACGTTTATGGCTTTCGATTTGGGAAGCGACTACATTTGAAATAATTTCATGGCCGTTTTTCACTATGGAAGCTGCTGTTTCGTCGCAGCTCGTTTCTATTCCTAATATATATTGATCTTTTGTCATTTAAATTCCACCCACATCACAAGAGCATCCTCCTGTGTATCTGTATAATAATTTTTTCGGATACCGCCATCTTGGAAACCTAATTTATAATATAAGTTTTTAGCAACATCATTCGAAACACGGACTTCCAACGTCATAAGAACTACCTCATGTTCAAGAACCACACGAATAGCTTCTCGCATCAGGCCTTCTCCAATTTTCCTACCACGCATCTTTTCAGTGACTGCTACATTCGTAATATGGCTCTCATCCATGACGATCCACATTCCGCAGTAGCCGACAATTTCTTTTTCTTCTGTCTCTGCCACAATATAATACGAGTACAAATTAGTCGTCATTTCATGTGCGAACGCTTCTCTTGTCCAAGGAAGCGTGAAAGCTTCTTGCTCTATTCGTAAGATTTGATCGATATCCTCTATAGTCATTCTTCGATAATTAATTTCCATTTTTCTTCTGCTCTTTCATCCAATTAGCCTCAGCTTCTGTTACACGCAAATACTCCGGTACAGTCGTGTGCACATCAGATGCTTCTTGATTTTTCGCAAGTTCAACTAAAACGGCTGCACTCGGCAAATTAAATGCTGCATTCACCCGTTGCACCTTATCTCCAAGTACTTCTTTAATTTGTTCCCAGTGAATCACTACATCCATTCCTACAAATAAAACCGGTTGCCCCATCTCATCCACTGTTTGAAGTAGCTCCGCTAGCGACATATGCGCCTCCTTCACTACTTCTCCACTCACATAAATGCCCGCAAACACATTACCGCGTCTTGCATCCATAATGGAACAAACTACGCCGGAAAAGAACGGTACATTTCCAGCTATCACTTGTAAACTCGATATTGAAACTATCGGGATATTCAACGTCCATGCAAGTGTCTTTCCAATCGTTACTCCAATTCGCACGCCTGTATAAGACCCTGGACCGTTCGCTACAGCAATTGCATCAATTTCATTTGGCTTAATATCTGCCTTTTTTAATAATTCTTCAATTGCTGGCATCGTTCCGATTGAATGAGTAATTTTAAGCGACGACTTGTACTCTGCAAGCACTTGATCGTCCTTCACTATAGCAATCGCAAGTGGGGTATGTGATGTATCTATTCCTAACCAAATCATTCAAAAAGCTCCTCGCATAATTGTTCATAACGTTTTCCAAACGGAGTAAACGTAAACTTTCTCTTCTCGTCTTCCAAACGCAGAATCTGAATCGCCAATCGCTCTGGCGGTAAATCTGCTTCTATTAAATTGGCCCACTCGATAATACTTACCGCGTCCCCGTAAAACAACTCGTCCCATCCTAAATCCTCATCACTATCAGCCAATCGATAGACATCCAAATGATTCAAAGGAAGTCGACCTTCATATTGCTTCAATATCGTAAACGTCGGAGAATTCACATTCCGTGTGATGCCAAGTCCTTTAGCAACACTTTTCGTAAAGGTCGTTTTGCCTGCTCCCAAATCGCCTTCTAACGTGAGCACATCTGCCGGTTCTAGAATAGCAGATAGCTGATGCGCAAGTTCCTCTGTTTCTTGCTCCGAATTAATTATACGCTCATACATCATCAGTAGCTGTCCTTTCAAGTACATAACTATTTGACTCCTATTATAAAGAAATATGAGCCGGAAGTTAAGTATACAGTCCTTTTAGTGATTTACTGCATATAAAAAGACCATTTCAGCAAAATAGCGAAATGGTCTATGTTCATTAGTTTAAAAACTGTACTACCTGTTGTACAGCCTGCTCTCCAGCATGTGCCCATCTATTTTTATTCACAATCTGACCGTCTTTATCTAGCGGATCTTGAAATTGATCAAAACCAGTAGAAGTCATCAAGGAATTTACGTCTGTGTCCAATCCCATATTTACCACATGTTTAATGACATAGGGCGTTTGAAAACGGATATATGCTTCATGATGATCTAGGTCACCCTCTAATACCTCAAAAGGTAGTCGCAAATAAATCGTCTCTCCACCATCTCGATGTAAAACATTGTCAAAGCTTCCTTTATGATAGTCCCAATTTCCACCAATTGAATAACCGAGATTTTGAATTCGACTTTTCAAATCACCAAAATACGCCTTCTTACCTTCAAGTTCCGTATGCAACTGTAACATGCCTACCACTCCTTTTTCAGATTCACAGTCCTATCTTTTCCATTACTTATTGAAAAAATACAAACCGAAAAAGAAGCTTCTTATTTGTTGAACAATCTTTGAAATAGTCTTCGAAAATATCCGACTTTATTATTACTACCATTAATCTCTTCTAGCTTTTGAACAATCAAATCCGACAAAATTTCATAACCCGCTTCACCAAAATGTAGACCGTCATTCTTTTCGCCTATTAATAGCTCTTTGTAGTTTGGTTTTGAATAAAGTACGGTAAAAAAATCAATCATATGACTCCCAGTTTCTTCTGCTACTTCTTTTACCGCTTTGGCATACTGCTTCAATCGTTCATTGGATCGATTTGGTTGAAGTGCTTCGTCTATTGGTGCCGGAGTAATTAAAATCGTTTTTTCTGGTCCAATCCTTTTTGTGAATTCCGTAATATTTTGCTTAAATGTATCAAGCTCCACAAACTTATGTATGGAAGAATCATTTGCGCCAAACAAAACAGTAACTATGTCAGGCTTTCTAGCGAGTACATCTTTTTCAAATCGTTGCATCGCCTGCTCGGTTGTATTTCCGGAAATACCTGCATTTATGAAATGATAGTTTTTTAGCTTAGTAGTAAGTTTGAAAGTAAGGATAGGGGAAGGAAAACCTTCTTTTCTAGCGGTGATACTATCCCCAAAACATACAACATCCAACATTTTACAGTCCCCATTCTATAATATTGTAATATAATTGAAACACAATATAAGTTTATATTCACCTTATAATGGATAAATAAACATGGAGATCAAAGCTTGGAGGATGCTGTATGTCTAAAAAGAGATTAACATGGGTAGATGTGACAAAAGGTTTTTTGATGATTCTAGTTGTAATCGGTCATTATCCTGGAGAATTAGAATTTCCACTCGGAAAATATATATACTGGTTCCATATGCCAGCATTTTTCTTATTAAGTGGCCTATTTTTCAAAGAAATTAAAGAAAATGAAAGCTCAAATAAAACGATTAAAAAGAGATTTATGCAACTGATGGTCCCTTATTTATTCTTCCTAGCGATCATAACAGCTGTTCGATATGGTATGGAGCTATCATTAGGAAACTTTGATTTGTCTTGGTATTTACAAGATATTTGGACACTAGTTATCGGAGGTCGCTTTGCTCGTGGAGCTTATGGCGTTATCTGGTTTGTAACTACTTTATTTTTCACGTATTTGCTGTTCATTTGGATGACCAAATACTTAAGCCGTGTAAAACAAATAGTTTTACTAGCAACATTCTACCTCGTAGCACATTTGGAAAGCATTTTCGCAATGCGTGTTATTAGTGGAGCACCAGATGAGGCTTCACAAACTATACCGATGCTTTGGAATTTGGATGTTGTCTTAATGGCTATTGTTTACTTTGCCTTAGGCTATTATGCAAAATCCATTTGGATGAACATTACACGTCCTTGGCTCATTGGGGCAAGCGTCGTGGCAATAGGTGCGGTTATTGCGGACAGGGTCGGATACATTGACTATCATTTAAGTATGAAGTTTTTAAGATATGATCACCTATTACTAGATTTAGTCATTCCAATCGCTTTTATTATTGTGATTCTCGGACTTTTCCAACGAATCACAAAAATTTTACCATTAACTTGGCTAGCCAAAATTGAAAAACACTCCATATCCATTATGTACTTGCATATATTAACAGATATTATTTTGAATGACTATTTCCAATATGGCATCATCGGCTTCACAGCCCTCGGACTGGTTGTTCCGATTATTATTTCCATAGCCATTCAAAAAATTATTCCATACGGCAAGTTCTTCCTCGGCGATATCCGAGCGAAAAAGCCAATCGAAATCTAATCAAAACGCCTCTTCTCTACTTTAGAAGGGGCGTTTTGCATTTTACAATTAGTGGCACTTCGAGACCGAATTCATTCTGGAAGCAACCAAATCCACCCAAGAGCGACCAATCTCACACTATCAGCAACCATTCTAGCTATAACCGCAACCATTTCTCACAATATCAAGTTATCTTCAGTTGAAACGGTTCATATATATCCCGCGTGATGTAATTTTTATCCAATAAATGTTACCAAGTGGTACTTCGAGACCAATTCCTCAATAACCGAGATTAAATTTCCCGAAACCGAGACTAACCAACTCAGAACCGAGACCCGTTTTCCCATTACCGAGACCATTTCTCAAAGTAAGAGTTATACAAAACTAAGCAAATCAAAATCGATTATTATAGCTATTGCGAGCGCTAAGATAACACCTTCACTAATAGTAAGAATATATCGTTTAGAGCCCTCCAAATACCTCCATTCAAAAAAGGCACTTACTCCATATTCAATCACTACATTGAAAAAGTATATAAATAGTAAAAGGTTTATTGAAAAATCCTCATTCAACATATAGAAAGTGGCCCAGATCGTTGCAATAAATAAAGCTATTCTTATAACCCAATCAATTTTTCTATGTAATTCATTTATATGGTTGTAAGAAAAGAATTCCTTCTTCTCTTTTTCTATATTAAATACTTTTCTCAAAATTAGCTTAACTACTGATATTAAAGCAAAAATAATCAACATAAAAAATATGAAGCTTATCCATATCATATAATCACTCCTACATCTAAATAAATTCGGAACACCATAAATAGTAAGACATCACCTTAGATACAGTTTATACGTGTTTAATGACATATAAGATTCATTAATTGGAATATTTTTCTTCCACTCTCTTCAATAAACATCATTAAGTTAACTTTCAATAAGCAGCTATGTATTTTTTATCCAGTAAAAGACACAAAATGTCTAAGCGAGACCAAATCACCTGTATAAGCAACCAATTCTAGCCGAACCGCGACCAATTCCCTCCCTTGAGCAACCAATTTTAGCCCAAAAGCGACCATTTCTCACAATAAGAAGTTGACTCTATGAGATTCACAACAAATAAAAAAAGCTCTTTGCATTTTTGCAAAGAGCCATCTAACCAAACAAGCTATTTATACAATAATTATCGAAATTCTATTAAAAAATAGAACACTTATTCGTATTTATGTTATAATACAAATACAATTGCATGGGCAGAGTGGGCGGTTGGTCACTTCCTTCTAAGGAGGTGATGCCAGTGAACACATACGAAACGATTAATTTGTTGATTCAGCTAAGTGCTGTTATGTTAGCAGCATTTTCAATCGTTGTGACATTGATTATTTTCTTTGTAAAAAAGAAATAACCGTCCCTCAGCAAAGGTTTGACGGTTATTTCTGACCTCGGACCAGCCGCTCTTTCTGCGGTTTGCGGTTGTGGGGCTGGATATTCGCGTATCCAGTCTTTTTAGTATATGTTTCTACTTATATTATATACAGAATCGTGAACCCATTCAACCTATATGAGTATTTCCATCTATTACAAATTTCACATATTTGTGTCATTACAGGTTACTTAATGAAACACAATTGTTTTATTATCTTGCACGATAATTCGATTTTCTAAATGCCATTTTACTGCTTTAGCAAGAACACGCCGTTCGATTTTGCGACCAATTTTCTTTAAATCTGTTACATCGTCTCGATGATTCACTCGTTCTACGTCTTGTTCAATAATTGGCCCTTCATCTAGATTATTCGTTACATAATGAGAAGTTGCACCAATTAGTTTCACACCTCGTTCAAAAGCACGTTCATATGGGCCTGCGCCGATAAATGCTGGCAAGAAGGAATGGTGAATATTGATGATGCGATTTTCAAAATGACGTACAAAATCAGGCGTTAATATTTGCATATAACGCGCAAGGATTAATAGATCTACTTTATATTCTTCCATGAGACGAATTTGCTCTGCTTCAACTTGCTTTCGAATATCTTTGTTCGCTGGAATATAATAATATGGAATACCTAATGCTTCCACAAATGGGCGTGCATCTTCATGATTACTAATGACAACAACAATATCCGTATCTAAATCGCCATTTTGCCATTCCCACAAAAGCTCCATCAAACAGTGCGGCTCTTTCGAAACAAATATAGCAGAACGCTTCCGCTCATTTGGATAGGCAAATTCATAATCCATGGAATGCGTTGTAGCAATTTCCTCAAAATCTTTC
This sequence comes from Psychrobacillus mangrovi, assembly GCF_037104765.1. Classification (NCBI taxonomy): domain Bacteria; kingdom Bacillati; phylum Bacillota; class Bacilli; order Caryophanales; family Bacillaceae; genus Psychrobacillus; species Psychrobacillus mangrovi. The sequence continues at coordinate 91,758 of NZ_JBAWSY010000006.1, forward strand.
TCCATGTTCGCAGACTTCTCTGCCAAATGATCACAGTGATACTCGATCCTAATAAAAAAAGTACCGTTCTCTGGGTCACTGGAGTACTGACTTGATTCAATAATATTGGAATCGTAGTTATGCAAAAATGTCGAAAGAACAGATACAATACCTGGTTTATCTGGACATTTCACTAACAAGCGTCCTCTATTTTCAAGTTGCTTATTATGTTTTTCTAACTTCACTTTGACTTCTGTTTCCATAATGTGTATGACCCTCTCCCAATATATTAATTTTATCATTATCCATCATAATACATTTCTTCTCAAGCTTTTTTAATTTTCCAAATAAAAAAACCTGTATGATAAACAATCGTTTATCACACAGGCACTCTGTTAATTGATTACTTTGATCTTTACTTTTTTAACTCCCCATTGCATAGCACTTTCATATGTCGGGATAAATACATCGATTTTATTCCCTTTAATAGCCCCGCCAGTGTCACCAGCGATCGCTTCGCCGTATCCTTCCACCCATACCTTTGAACCAAGTGGAATGATTCGAGGATCAACTGCAATTACTTTTTGATCGGGATTGGCACGTAAGTCAATTCCATAAGCGGTCGTTCCCGAACAGCCCTCACAGTATGCTGTATAGGCGGTCGCTGTAACGACCATCTCTGCCCCCTCCCCTATTGGAGGGGCAGAAACAATTGGTTGAGAAACCTCGATGGTTGGAGTCTCCACGTTTGATGATGAAGCGACCCGCTTCACTGGCTCGAATTCAGCAAGCTCCACCACGTCCTCCTCATTACCACTTACGATTAGTACATCATCAGGATGAATTAAATCAGTCGTAAGACCATTCCAACTGATAAGAGCTGCCAAGGTAATATTATTCGCCTCTGCAATCCTATACAGGTTATCGCCCTTCACAACGGTATACGTTTTAGGCTCAGGTTCAGGTTCCACTTCTATTTCTGCCCGTAAATTTAATGCATCCTGGAAATGTACGTAAAATGCCTCTTCTATGATTGCTCTCTCTTCTATTAAATCAGGAGAGATCGATAATTCCTCTTCATTAGTGGCGACATTAAAAAGCTCAGATGCATGCGCGACAGAATTCGTCACAAATACGAATAGCAGTACAAACAATATACTTCTAACTTTCAATACTAGTTCCTCCTAACAAGTAATCTTTCAATTACTTAAATTTGAACTCAGTATTGCCCAATATCTTTGAAAAACATACATTCTAATAAAAAACAAAGAAACCACCCTCCAAAACAACTAAAATCTGTTTTGAAAAGTGGCTTCCTTTTAGCAATCTAAATCACACTTAAATTCGGATAAAACGAATACCATGAACTAATTAAACTTGCATATTTTCTACTATTTTTGTGCAACCAAAGTTAAAGCTTTCTAGCATAATGCTTCACTTTTTCGCGGTCGATTTCCATCCCAAAGCCTGGTCCATTCGGAATCACCACTTCAAAGTTTTCATATTGCATTTCATTCACTGTGATATTGTCTTTGAACAATAAAGGACCGAAAATCTCTGTACCAAATTTCATTTCAGGAATAGTTGCATATAAGTGTGCACAAATAGCAGTACCTAAGCTAGATTCAATCATTGTACCGCCGTATAAACCGAGGCCAGCTGCTTCTGCAATACTAGCTACCTTCTTCGTTTGTGTTAATCCTCCAGCTTTACAAGGTTTCAACGCGATGCTATTTCCTGCACGATGCTTCGCGATTTGGAATACTTCTTGTACACTGTTTGCGGCTTCATCCGCCATAATCGGTACCTTGAATCGTGAAGTGAGCCTTGCCATCCCTTCATAATTCCACGTTGGAAGTGGCTGCTCAACCATCGATACGCCTCCATCTTCTAATGCGGCGATACAATAATTCGCTGTGTCCTCATCCCATGCTTGATTTACATCGACTGTAATACGAGCTTGGTCACCAACTGCTTCCTTTATCTTCCGAACATGTTCCACATTTTTAAAAGGATCGCCCTTACCTATTTTCAATTTGAAGATGTTATGACGTTTTTGATGTAAAAACTCTTTCGCTTCTTCAATGTCGGTTTCCGTTTTCCCGCTCGCTAGTGTCCAAGCTATCGGCAATGAAGTATGGATCTGTCCTCCGAATAATTCGTAAGCTGGAACACCTTTACTTCTTGCAGCCAGGTCGACGATCGCTGCTTCCACAACCGTTTTCGCAAAATTATTCCCTCTAACTTGCTTCGACACTTCATACATAATTTTATCGAAGTGAATAGGGTCTTTCCCGATTACAAGTGGCGCAATATACGTATCAATATTTGCTTTAATTGCTTCTGGAGTTGACTCTCCGTATGAAGCACCACCAATGGTCGCAACTTCGGACCAGCCTTCGTTTCCTTCTTCGTCCGTTACGCAACCAACTACAATTGTTTGTGAAACAATCGTATGCATCGCTAATTGATGGGGGCGTATAGTAGGTAAATCTAAAATATATACATCAAATGATTTTATTTTCATATTCAACCAACTTTCTTTTTTACTCTATTTTCGACGACGTAATAGCACTACTTATTTTAAAGCCTCTGGATATTCAAATTGATTGATACCGAATACGATTGGAAGCACGAAATACACAAACAGGAGAATTAGAATAAATGCCAGTACCGTTAACCCAGTACCTTTTCTCAGCATATCCATCATTGTAATTTTGCCAGTCGCAAAGATTATTGCGTTGGATGGAGTTCCAATTGGCAACATGAACGCGAAACCGGCTCCCATCGCAACTGCTGTCATAAGCGGAAGTGGGTGGACGTCCATAGCTAGTGCAAGCGCTGCAGTAATCGGAACAAGAATCGTTACTGTAGCAGTATTTGGTGTCATTTGTGTCATACCAATACCTAGCAGTGTAGTTACAGCTAGAAGCATAAGGTAGGACGTACCTTCAAGTAATAATAACTGGTTCCCGATCCAGCTTGCCAAATCCGTTCCATTAAAGCCAGCAGCAAGTGCAAGACCACCGCCAACTAAGAGAAGAACGTCCCAAGGCATATTCTTCAGTGAATCCTTTCCGAGAATGCGTTCGCCTGGTTTGTTAGTAGATGGAATAAGGTGCAACAGAACTGCCGCTACCATAGCAATCATCGTATCACTTATACCCGGGATGATATCGCTCCATAGGAACGTTCTAGTCATCCACATAAAGCCAGTTAAACAGAAAATGGTCAATACGATTTTTTCTTCATACGACATTTTACCGAGTTCTATTTTCCGATCGAGCACGAATTGCTTGCCATTCTTGATTTTTTTAACTTTCATTGGATAGGCAATTTTTGTAATATAAAAAATTGAAAACAACATCAGCAATCCAGTAAGCGGGAAAGCGAAAAGGAAAAATTGCGCAAAGGAAATTTCAAACCCTAATAGTTCACTGGCAAGCCCTGCAAGCACAAGGTTTGTCGGTGTTCCAATCAAGGTTGCGCTTCCTCCAATTGTTCCTCCAAAGCCGATTGCAAAGACAATGGATTTAGTGAATTTCATTTCTTCTTCTACTGAATGCACATTGTCTTCTTTCATAAGGGTCACAACTTTCGCAATGATAGCTGTACCGATTGGAATCATTAACATAACTGTGGCCATATTCGAAACCCACATAGATATTAAGCCTGTTGCCAGCATGAATCCTAGAACGAGCCCTGGTGTACTGGCGCCCACGGCACTAATAATCGTAATCGCAATTCTTTCATGGAGATTCCAACGTTCAAGAGCCAAGGCGAGCGCAAAACCTCCGATGAATAAGAAAATTAGAGGATTCCCGTAACTTGCGGCTGCCACGCCTTCTCCTACTGCCCCTAACAGTGGCAATAAAACCAATGGCATAAGCGATGTAATTCCTAGTGGAATAGATTCTAAAATCCACCATACTGCGATCCATGCTGTAATGGCGAGGACAGATCTTCCTTCATCACTTAGTCCTGGTAGAGGCATGAAAAACAATATTAGTAGAAATAGTAGTGGCCCTAAAAAAAGACCGACCATTTGTGTCGTACTATAGGAATTGCTAGGTTTTGTCTCTACGTTCCTCGTAGACTTCATTTTTACGCCCTGCAAATTAGCAGTTGTTACCCCAGAACTACTTTGATTTCTAAGCTCAGCCATAGTCACCATATCTATTGTATTACGATGTGATTTCCACAGACTTTGATTGATTTCTTTGAAAGAAAACTTCATTTATCTCTCCCCTTTACCCCTATGTATTTTGTTAAGTTATTTCTAGATAGAATATAGCTGTCAAGTTTTTCTCGACAGCTATGGAAAGAGTTACTTATATAGTTCGCATAACAAAGTTCAAAGATGCTTCTTTATAGTCAACTTTATCGATAAGTTTTGTTGTAAGAGTTGAGCGAACACCACTAGCAACATCTGTTTCTAACCATTTGTCCCCTTCAAAAAACACTTGAGTTATCAATGTTTCATGACCTTCATGCTCAAACTTAATATGGATATGGGCTGGACGGTATGCATGGTATCCAGCGGCGAAGGTAAATTCACCAGTAGGCCCATTCGTTGGAATTTGATATGGTATCGGAACGATTGATTCTACTTCAAAATTCCCGTTCTCATCTGTATAAAACTGTCCTCTTAAATTGAAATCTGGCGCAGTAGAATCATAGTTTGAATACAATCCATCTGCATCATCTTGCCACCACTCTACTTTTGTTTTTCCGATTGGACCATTTACTGAGCTCACATTACCAAAGAATCTCAACTTATCTCCTGGCTCGTCAGGTCTCTGCGGAATAACTACCTTAGAACCTTCAAGTAATGGTGAATTCTCTTCATAATAAGGTCCAAGCAGAGATGGCTCTGTACCTGGTAAATCTTTATATTTTGCTTCTAATACATATGTTTCTACGAAAACGTCTAAGAATAAAGGAATTTCTCCACTTCTACCTAAACGATCTGCCCATTTTACAAAATTCGTATACTCTTCATGGTTAAATTGTTGCTCATCTAAGAAAGCTTTCATGTGTTTTACAAAACCTTCGTAAGCTTCCAATACCCGCGTATTTTTAACTGCTGTTTCTCCCATTGCGATTTCCCCCTCGATTGTAGTCTAATTTTTTCTTATTTTGCCTTCAACATTCTGATAAAATGGTAAATGTAACCGCATTCATTTATTACTAAAAATAATTTAAATCTACAAACAAGTACTTGCTTTTCCAATACCATTATTGTACGCTATACGTACAATAATATTCTATTCGTACAAGTTAATCTTATCATAGGGGGTCATATCTTTGTCAACAGAAAAATTAGACAATTTCAAACAGTCAGGAGACTATATACAATCCTTAGATCGAGGTCTACAAGTAATTCAAGCATTCTCTCAACAAAACTCAGCTCTAACGGTTAGTAATGCGGCTAAACTAACAGGTCTTAGTAGACCAACTGTTCGAAGAATATTACTAACACTAGAACATTTGGGCTTTGCCGAATCAACAAATGGCGTTTTTTCATTAACTGCGCGTACACTTACACTTGGCTATGCTTATCTTTCTTCCAATAACACATGGAGCATCGCCCATCCGTTCATGAGAGACTTTGTCAATCAAACCGGAGAATCCTGCTCCATTTCAATTCTAGACGGACCTGAAATTATATACGTAGCACGTGTTTCTACAAAAAGAATTATGTCTATTAATATTGATGTAGGAACAAGGTTACCAGCGTATGCAACCTCCATGGGTCATGTTCTACTTGCAGGACTGCCAGAAGAGGAATTGAAGAACTACTTTGATTCAAATGATTTCACTAAATTCACAGACAATACAATTCAAAGTAAAGAACATCTATTAGAAGTATTAAAAGGGGTGCGTGAAAATAATTGGGGAGGTGTAGATCAACAGCTAGAAGAGGGGCTTCGTTCGATTGCAGTTCCAATCCGAAACTTGCACGGTAAAGTAATTGCTGCCATCAACTGCTCTGTTCACGCAGGTCGTATCTCCAGAGATGTGCTTCAAGATAGGTTTTTACCCCAACTGCAAGAAACTGCAGAAAAAATAAGCAAAGCAATGTCCACAACAAATAACTCGAGATTCATATAAAACATCCAGGTCATGCTTTATGACCTGGATGTTTTTTTACGCTATTTTTTGATACCAAATTTTTCACGCCGAATAACAAAAGCACAATACCAACGAATAAGTTTAAGCCCATAATAACATTCGGTTCCAAAAGTATAGTTAAATATGACCCTAGCATTGATATAATCGTTAGAAATACAAAAGCCGACAATACCGCTCCAAAACCAAAAAAATATAAATCCTTTTGCTTTATATTTTCCTCCCCTATTTTCGTAGAGAAAACACCAGCCCAAAACAAGATAGTCAATGGATTTGAAAGAGTAAGTAGAAGTGCTTTCCAAAGAGTATTCCCTGCACTTTGTTCCAAGATTGTAATCGGAGAACTACTAAAAAATTCTATTATATTGCTTATACCAAAAATAATGAGCACAGCAGCGCCAAAATAATGAATAAAACTTTTTAACTTTTTAAATTTATTAAGTAGTGCTCCAATACCAAAAATAGCTGCAATTATATAAAAAACATCCACAATCGTAACACCTAATACTCCAATTTCCGCTATATAAAAGCCCGAAGTCGCAGCAGTCTGAAAGATAAATAAACAGACAGGACCTACTGCTATCTGCAAAAACAATCCAAATTGAAATCCTTTCCAAATCATCCCATTCACCTATTTATTACTTCTTTCAAAGTAGATAAAACAATTAATGTATTGGATTTCTGAACCCCTTGAATGGTTTTTAATTGCTCACTTAGAAAAAACTCTAATCGAGACGTATCTTCAATCAGAACTTTTAGCATGTAATCGTACTCGCCTGCCATATGGTGACATTCAATCACCTCGGGAAATTGAATAATCGCATCTCGGAAATGTTGAATATTAGCTGCATGGTCTATATTCACAAAAATAACTGCGAGTAATTTATAGCCCATCTCCTCACGATTAACTTTAACCGTATATTGTTCAATAATATTTGCTTCATCCAGCTTTCTAATTCTTTCAGACACAGCAGGTACAGAAAGATTCACTTGCTTACTAATTTCAGATGCAGTAGATCGTCCATTTTGCTTTAAAGCATCTAAAATCTTCACATCGATTATATCCATTTTTCTGACTTCCTTTTTTAAAGTAATTATAAGCATTATATTAAAAACAATAAATAGTTAAAAGTAATTTCAATAATTATTAAATAAAATACATTAAAAATCTTAATTTTATTTAATTAATAGAATTATTTTAAACCGTTTTCTTAACAAATTTAAGCAATAAAAAAACCAGACCAGACACCAATAATGGGTTCTGACCTGGCTTTAAACACAAGGGACAATCGTTCTGATTATGGTATAATACATTAACAATTGCATAGCAGGGTGGGCGGTTGGTCACTTCCTTTAGAAGGAGGTGATGCCTTTGACCACATACGAGACATTTAGTTTGTTAATACAGCTAAGCGCTGTACTCATAGCAGCTTTTTCAATCGTTGTGTCACTGATTATTTTCTTTGTAAAAAAGAAATAACCGTCCCCCACTGGTAAGGCGCGGACGATTATTTCAGCGTTCAACCGGACCAACCGCTCTTTCTGCGGTTTGCAGTTGTAGGACTGGATATTCGCGTATCCAGTCTTTTTTTATTGTATGTGTATAAGCTCATTATATACAGAATTACTATCGCATTCAAGCATACGCTTTTAATCTATAATTTTAAGCTTAATCTCTTTGACTCCCCATTCGATTGCATGGTCGTAGGATGGAATGAAAACATCTATTCGATTTCCTTTAATTGCGCCTCCTGTATCACCAGCAATCGCTTCACCGTAACCTTCTACCCACACCTTTGTGCCAAGTGGAATAATACTTGGATCAACAGCAATTACTTTCTCTTCCGGATTGGAACGCAAATCTATCCCATAAGCGGTTGTCCCGGAACAACCATAACAGTAAGCTGTGTAAGCAGTTGCTATGACAAGCATCTCATCCTCCGCTAGTGGTGACTTCGTAAAGTTCGCTGATTGTTTGTTGTTAATGATGAGCTCATCCCTCGGGTGAATCGTATGGTCCGTGAGATTATTCCATTCCTTTAGTGCATTTAACGGAACACTGTGTTCTATAGCAATCTCGTAAAGATTGTCTCCTGCCTCCACTATGTATACTATCGGTTCAGGTATGTCTTTTGAATCTCCATACGTATCATAATCAACTTTAAAATGCTCTTTCATTATTTCAAAACGGTCTATAGCATTTTTGGTTCCAATACCAAAAGGCTCCGATGCATACGACACCGAAACGAATGAAAAAATTAATATTAATGTAAATAAAATGACTTTCAATTTCAAATCTAATCCCTCCATGGCATGTTATCAATAATCACCCTATATGTATTGCCCTAAAAATACATAAAGCAAACATTTTATCTGATAATTTACCTTGGAGATTACGAAAAACAGACTCAGCATCTATACTGAGTCTGCATTTTTTATTCGGTCAGAAATTAGTTTATCCGGTCATATTTCTCTCTATCCGGACGGAAATTAATTTATCCGGTCGTATTTTTATTTATACGGACAGAAATTAGTTTATCCGGTCACATTTCTATTTATCTGGAAGGAAATTTTTCTATCCGGACGTATTTTTATTTATCAGGTCAGAAACTTTTTATCCGAACGTATTTTTATTTATCCGGACAGAAACTTTTCTATCCGGTCGTATTTTTTTCTATACGGAAAGAAATTAATCTATCCGGTCACAAATTTCTATATCCAATCGTTATTCTATTTTCTATCAGTAATCACTCCGCCATCCACAACAACTACTCCATTTTTAATAACTGTTTGCGTGTGATTCATACCGTAGAAATATTGCATTTGCTGATAGTTTGCCACATTCAATATAAGCACATCGGCCTTTTTACCAGCCTCCAGTGTTCCTATTTCATGACCTCGATTAATTGCATACGCCGCATTTATCGTTGTGGCAGTCAACACTTCCTCCATGGTCATCCCCATGTTCATACAAGCTAAATTCATAATAAATGGCAATGAGATCGTTGGTGATGAACCTGGATTAAAATCTGTAGAAATTGCTACCGGTACCCCTTCGTCCACCATCAGACGGCCTCTTGCAGATGCGGCTTTTAAGAAGAATGCTGTTCCAGGTAATAAAACTGCAACTGTTCCCGAGCGAGCCATATCACCTATCCCTTGATCAGATGCGACTAACAAATGCTCTGCAGAAATGGCTCCCACTTCTGCAGCTAGCTCTGCTCCTTCATAAGGTTCAATTTCATCTGCATGAATTTTAGGAGTCAAGCCATGTTCCTTACCAGCCAATAAAATCTTACGAGACTGCTCTGGTGTGAAAACACCTTTTTCACAAAAGACATCATTGAACTCTGCAAGCTTTCTTTCCGCAACTTTTGGGATCATTTCATTAATAACTAAATCCACATACGCATCAGGATTTTCTTTATATTCAGCTGGAATGGCATGAGCTCCCATAAATGTGCTGACCACATCGATGACATGATTTTCTTGTAGTTTTTTCGCTACTAATAGCTGCTTTTCTTCAGTCTCCCAATCTAAGCCATAGCCACTTTTCGCTTCCACTGTTGTAATACCATACTTCAAGAAGTCATTTAAATGTTCATATGACTTTTCATATAAGTGATCAAATGATGCTTCACGCGTTTTTTTCGTCGTTGCATGAATGCCACCACCTGCATTCATAATCTCCATATAAGTTGCACCGTTTAAGCGCATTTGGAATTCATTTTCACGAGTACCACCAAACACTAAATGTGTGTGTGCATCGACTAAGCCAGGCATAACGACTTTGCCAGTAGCATCAATTACTTCTGCTTGTGCTACTAATTCTGAAAATTGATTTTGAAGCTCTTCCTTCGAACCTACTGCTACAATACGGTTTTCTTCTATTAATACACTACCGTTTTCGATAATATTGAGCTCGCTCATTTCTTTTCCTGTGCGTGCATTCTGATTATTTGAATTAAGTGTAATCACTTGATTAGCATTTGATATAAGTAAAGTCATGTATCATCATCCTTTTGTTTTTAACATTGGCATATGAACATTCTTTTCCTGTGCCGTTTTAATCGCTATATCATAGCCTGCATCTGCATGACGTACGATCCCCATACCTGGGTCTGATATTAATACTCGATTAATTTTTTCTGCAGCCATTTCTGTTCCATCTGCGACAAGTACTTGACCAGCATGCTGGGAGTAACCCATTCCAACACCACCACCATGATGCACGCTTACCCAGCTTGCGCCACCTGCTGTATTCACTAATGCATTTAAAATTGGCCAATCGGAAACTGCATCCGAACCGTCCTTCATCCCTTCCGTTTCACGGTTAGGAGAGGCAACAGAGCCTGAGTCTAAATGATCGCGTCCAAATACAATTGGCGCTTTTAATTCACCTGAAGCGACCATTTCATTTACTTTTAAAGCAAAACGGTGACGATCACCATATCCAAGCCAGCAAATACGTGCAGGAAGCCCTTGCCATTTCACCATTTTTTGCGCCATATTAATCCAGTTCACAAGTCCTTCATCATCCGCAAACATTTCTTTTGCCAGTGCGTCTGTTTTATAAATATCCTCTGGATCTCCTGATAGTGCAGCCCAGCGGAATGGTCCTTTTCCTTCACAGAATAATGGACGTATATAAGCAGGTACAAATCCTGGGAAATCAAAAGCATTTTTAACACCCATTTCTTGTGCATACTTACGAATATTGTTTCCATAATCAAATACCTCTGCACCTGCTGTTTGGAAATCAAGCATTGCCTGCACATGGTCTGCCATTGCTTGTTTTGATTTTTGCTCATATAGTTTCGGGTCAGCTTTACGTAATTGTAGTGCTTCCTCTAATGACATATGGTTCGGTACATAACCGTTCAATGGATCATGTGCACTTGTTTGATCCGTTACGAAATCTGGTACAATGCCCCGTTCATAAATTTCTCGATACACATCTGCACAGTTACCAACAAGCCCAATAGAGGCAGGTTCCAATTTGTCTTGAAGAGTCTTAGCCAACTCCAATGCCTCATCTAAACTCTCCACTAAGTAATCGCAATAGCCTTCTTTTATTTTCCGTTCGATTCTTTTTTTATCTACTTCTATTACTAAAATGACTGCTCCAGCCATTTTACCTGCCAATGGTTGAGCACCACTCATGCCGCCCATACCGCCGGTCAAAATCAATTTACCACGTAAATCTGCATTGCCAAACACTTTCTTACCTGCTTCCACAAAGCTCAAGTAAGTACCCTGTAATATCCCTTGAGCTCCAATATAAATCCAGCTCCCCGCTGTCATTTGTCCATACATCATTAAATCCTTATCTTCTAATTCATAGAAATGCTCCCAGTTTGCCCATGCAGGCACTAGATTAGAGTTCGCAATTAGCACTCGAGGTGAATGCTCATAGGTGCGGAATACTGCGACTGGCTTGCCTGATTGCACAATTAATGTTTCATCATTTTCTAGCACTTTCAATGACTCGATAATTTGTGCATAGCTCTCCCAATTACGCGCTGCCTTTCCAATGCCACCATAGACAACGAGCTCATCCGGGTTTTCAGCTACCTCTGGATCCAAGTTGTTCATAAGCATGCGCATTGCAGCCTCTTGTGTCCATCCCTTACATGATAACTGACTTCCAGTTGGTGCTTTAATATTCTGTAATACGTTTTCCATAATGACACGCCCCTTTTAAAATAGTAAAAATGCTATCGGTGTTACTAGAATTAAAGTCAAAACAACACGTTGGAACCAAATGATAATCATTTGACGAATGGTTAACGGAATATCTGTTGAAAGAATGACAGGTATTACCGCCGAGAAAAATAAAATCGCTGAAATAGATACAACCGCAACGATGAACTTCGTCATAATCGCCGCGTTTGCCACTAATAAGGATGGTAAAAATATTTCTGCGATAGACACTGCTAAAGCCTTTGCTGTCAGCATTGGTTCTGGTGTTTGTAATGCCCATGTGAATGGTAAGAATATATACGCTACCCAATCGAAGATCGGTGTGTACATCGCTAATATCAAACCAAGTAAGCCTATTGAAAGAATGGAAGGCAGTACGCCCATTGTCATGATTAGGCCTTCTTTTAAATGCTGCAAGAGATTTTTCCAAAGAGGAGGATTGAGTTTTACTGCGTTCATCGCTTCAGCCCAAGCAGTTTGTAATCTTTTTTCGGTTACAATCACTTCTGGATCACCATGCTCTACGATATACTCATCTTTTAACTTAGCTATTGGCCAAATACGGGAAGTAATAGCTGTCACTATAAATGTAATGACAAGTGATACCCAGAAGAACCAACCCCAATAAGCCATTAAATCTAATGTATTCGCAATAACGACCATAAATGTAACAGAAACTGTAGAGAATCCTGTTGCGATGATTGCTGCTTCACGAATTGTATATTTTCCTTGATTGAACACACGATTTGTCAGCAATAAACCAACGGAATAGCTTCCAACAAATGATGCAACCGCATCTACCGCTGAACGGCCTGGAGTTCTAAAAATCGGTCGCATAACCGGCTGCATGAATACCCCTATAAACTCAAGCAGACCATAGCTGACTAATAAAGCTAAGAAAATCGCGCCAATCGGTATTAGAACCCCTACAGGTTTTATTAACTTATCCATTAGAAACGGCCCTACACTTGGATCGAATAACCATGCTGGCCCTACTCCGAAAATCAGTAAGAGTCCTACGCCTAAGCCAATTACTTTAAATAAAGACATAATGACACTCACTATATCTTTATTCCATGACTTAGTGACAAATGGATACGCCGCTCCGCAAATTAGCATAATCACAATGTAAGCGGTAACAAAAGTAGGTACATTCATCGACAACCAACTAACAATATGATCGAGCAGAATGGAAGACTTACCATTGTATGTAAAAGTAACAAAGAAGCTAAATATTCCAATTAAGCTACAGACAACAAATTTGAAAACAGACATTACATCTGCTCTCTCCCCCTTGATCAATTCCTTTTCTTGAACATTTTCCATATCATCACTCCCTTTTTATTATTGTAAAATTCTAAAGATAGAAAGTATATGGAATATTATTATAAAAAAGAGGATTTATTTTGTTTCACGTGGAATAATATTAAATAAAATAGGTAATTTTTTATATCATTCATTCATTTATTAAAAAATCATAAGAAATAACAGGTGAGGATAAGAATGAAGTTATTAATAATCGATCGAGATCAAACCGAACGAATGGGAATTCATTGGTTTATCAAGCGATATCAATTAGATATACTATCTGTAATGGAGGCAGGTACTGTTGCAGAGGCTGTGACGTGTATTGAAAAAGAAAATCCGGAAATTATTTTATTGGAGATAGAGTTACTAGCTCAGGATAAGGCAAGTGAATTGAAGAAAGTACTATCTCTACATTCTCATCATGTCATTACCATGACAGCCGAGCCGCTATTTAAAAATGCACTTGAATCACTCTCTTTACGTGCGCTTACACTACTCGTTAAACCGCTAGATTTGAATATGTTGAAGCAATATTTAACACATGCAACGAGGCACGTTTTAAACAACACCGGAGAAATGCTTCCTCTTGTGGAGAAGCATTCCGTATATCCATCTTTATTTTTAGAGGAAACATCTGCGCAAATGGAGGAATTTAATTTCTGTTTTATGATTGAAACTGAATTTTTGGAGCATAATGAGTTGCTTTTTCATTGGTTACAATCGCAGAAACACTTTACCTTTTATGCCTTATCCAAACGAGTCGTGGGTTTTTCGAATGATGAGTCGATGGAAGAGCTATTAAAAAAAGCAAAATCGATTATTCGAGAATGGGCAAATACATACAACGCAAATTTAAATATCGCCATTTATGATTTGCCGAATCAGTCTGTTAAAACGATGTATAACGCATTGAAAGAAGCGTTACATTTACGTTTTCATAATGGCTTCTCTCAATTTTTTTTAGTAAGCCAACTTCCATCCTATAAAAATTTCGATCCCTTTTTAACGATTGACCAGCAACGCCTTTGGATCAATAGCCTAGAGCAAAATGATGTGCAAATGATTAAACAATTTTTATATAACATTTCAACTATAGATACGTATTATCAACCAGACAGCATTCGCATCCATCTAACAAGCATTCTCGCTCAAGTGAGACGCTTCATGCTCAAATACCAAATGGAAAAAAAGATAGAACTGGAGCAAAAATATAATCGATTATTTGATATCATTTTAAATCACCCTGTTCTTTACACGATTATCCAAGAATTCGTTCTCTTCTGTCAGGATGCGATGAATCAGGCAATCCAACAAAAAGAAAAAGGGCATTTTGACTATGTAAATGCAGCATTGGACTATATAGATATCTACTATACAGACAGTAAGTTAAATTTAGAAACACTCACTGATTTTTTAGGTATTAGTCCCAGCTATTTAAGTATGTTATTTTCTAAAACGAAAGGCATAACTTTTAAACAATATGTAAATAAAAAACGGCTTTCACATGCACAGCAACTATTATTGGAAACTAACTTATCTATTAGTGAAATAGCCTTCACTACAGGTTTTAATGATTCTAATTATTTTTCCAAAGTATTTAAATTAAATAATGAAATGAGCCCATTATCCTTTCGCCAACAAATGAAATCTGAAATGGATGTAATATAAGAAAAGCGTAAGCACACTTTAAATACCTGGTTTCAAACGTTTCCAGAGAACTTTGGACAGACTTTGGCTACATCATTACCGTGTGAATTTTGGAGGGGAGGGTTATGACTAGCGTCACGACCCTCCCCTCTTTTTTCGGTAATCTTGTAGCGTTCGTCAGTCCGCCGCCCTCCTGCAACTTTTGGAAACTGGTTAATTACTTTTTGGAAAATTAGAGATTAGATACTGTCCTATTCATATTGTAAGCTCCTGAAGATGAAATTTCAGTCGCCATCCATCTACTTTATAAGGATAATGCTTACTATTTCTCTGTATCTTCAACCTGATAATAATATCCTTCGTCAAGGTATTATTAGCGACCGATCAACTCAATAACTGCTTCAATAGCTATGTTAAAGTTAATGGTTGATTTTTTCCTCTTTTATTACTAAAGCACCCGTTCAATCTCACTTAAATCTTTCTGTGAATTCATCAACGTGTTCGCTCATTTTCATATAATTAGTCCAATGTAAATAATGGTGTCCTTCTATAGTTACTAGTTTATTAACATCTATATTTTGTTTTTGTGCTTTATAAAAACTTATATTTGATTTACCTTCTTCATTTCCCTTTTCTTCTTTCGTAGTAAAGATCATAACAGGTAGATCAGACGGGAATGTCATATCTATTGTTTTATCAATGTTACTATTTATCTCGTTGGTTTCATTAACGACATTTTTGTTGTAGCCTTTCCAAGCAGAGATAGCTTTTGTCATTCTTAGATTTTCTTCCGTATAAGTGCCTTTCTCAGAAATAGGTAGAAAATTATCTGGAGTTAAGTATAATGCTAACCTTGCTAATCCAGTTGGTGCCACATAACTCAAATATTTAGGCATATTAGGAACAGACTCACCGAAATATTCAAATGCCTGTGGTAGGGTAGGATCTATACCTATAATTGCTTTAACCTCTTCGGGATATCTGTTGGCATAATATATACTATAGATTCCCGAAATTG
The DNA here is from genome assembly GCF_037104765.1 of Psychrobacillus mangrovi. Classification (NCBI taxonomy): domain Bacteria; kingdom Bacillati; phylum Bacillota; class Bacilli; order Caryophanales; family Bacillaceae; genus Psychrobacillus; species Psychrobacillus mangrovi. Next base: position 107,545 of record NZ_JBAWSY010000006.1, read on the forward strand.
AATGAGGCATCAATATATATGGGCCGTTTATGTTTAATTTTTTTAGAGCGGTCCTTGTTTCCTCTACTATGTTCTCCACTGTTCGTTCCTTGTCGGTTATATCGCTCCATCCATATCCGAACGACTCTACCACTACTACCTTATTATTCTTTGCCAATTCATTTATCAAAGGCTCAAAATCCAGTGTCGGTGCTGCGGTTCCAAGGCCACTTAATAAAACTATCGTATTATTCCCTTCACCCTTTGTATAGACGTGCATACTCTTACCATCTACTTCGACTAAATTCCCTATTGCTGGATATTTATTTTGTTCGTATATAGTCATAACGTTACTCAAAATGAACCAGATAACAAGTGCTGCAACTATGGCTAATAAAATGTTCCTTAAAACAATCCAAAATCTAAACTTCTTTTTGGTTTTAATTATTTTCACCACTCCTATAGCCTTCTTCTTGATTCCATCTTACTGTGCGAGGGAATTCCTAGTAATGAACCTAAGAATTATTTTAAGCTAGGTCTTGGGGCGTATTAAACTAAACTACACCGTTAGTTTAATTGCATTTTTTTTCAATCTTTATAGTTAATTTAATATAAATATCCAGTTAAGATGATATAGGGCAACGTCTTCATACCATTTTTGATAAATCAACCTTTTCCTTTAACATAGCTATTTATTAAAGGTGATTTAAAAAGTTGAAGCCAACTTTTATAAATCACCTCGTCTAAAGCCTATTATTCTACTGTTAAATCGCGTGCTCGAAAAACTTTTTGTGCAATCGTAAGCGCATTTTGCACTCGTGGGAAACCGATATATGGCACTAATTGCAATAGAGCCTCCACTATTTCTTTTGGTGATAAGCCACCTGTTAACCCTCGCTTTATATGCGTTTCTATTTGTGGTTCTGCCCCTTGTGTGACAACTGATGTAATAACGACTAACGCTCTACTTTTCGCATCAAGACCTTCGCGGCTGTAAATATCTCCATATGCAAATTCCATTATAAACTTTCGTAGATCTGGTGCTATATCTGCAAGAGCATCATTCTTAATCATCCAGTTTGCTTCTTCTTCCGTTACATATTGTTTAATAGTTTCAAATCCCTTTTGAAAACGATCAGACATTGCCTTCCCTCCTATCCCTTTAATCTTAATTTTATATTAATGGAAGAATAATACTATATTAATTCAGAAATTCCTGTACTTTATTTTGCAAAACTAAAGACAAACTCCAACAGACAAGCCCTATCGATATAGCAAATACAAAATTTAAATTATTTTTCAATGCAATATAAACACCTACAAGCATTACAATTGTAGCGGGTAAACCAATAATTACTCCCCAAGTAAATTGTTGAATTTGTTCCTTCGTTTGCCCTTCAACTGTTAGCCATAAAACACTCAACAAACTTATTAATGGCATGGCCGCTAGTATGCCCCCGTATGTTGGAAATCGCTTTGCTATCTCTGTTACAACTCCAATAATCGCAGCTGAACTTAGAATTTTAATGATTATAAACATGTTTCGCTGCCTCACTTAGTATATGGAATGCACTCTCTATTTCTATTTTTTGCTCACTTGTTAAAGTTGCCCATACCTTGGACAATTTTTCAGAGTCTAACTCCGTATTAACTTTAACAATTTTCAGCCCTTCTTCTGTTAGGTTAATATTAACGATACGTTGATCATCCTTTAATCGATTTTTTGTAACCCAGCCGTTACGCTCTAATTTTTTTATATGTTCAGATGCAGTGTTAGGAGAAATTTGAAGTGTTTTTGCTACATCTTGAACAGTGGCTCCTTCTTCCTTTTGAATAAACTGTAAGATTCGTACACTTTGATGTGAAATGTTCACTTGGTTTTCGGGATGTAAATAATAATAAATTGCAGTGAAGTCATTATTTATATTGTTCATCATTATTATCCTCTCTACATTAATATCGCATATAACGATTATATCGTATAATACGATATAATATAAACAAAATTTACAGGATTCCTTATTATGAATAAAAGTTTATTAAATAATATCGGTAACAAAAGGAAACAATAATAGAATGTCCTTAGTATTATTAGTTTAAATTTGTTCGATAAGTGGGTATTTATATTATAAGAAACTCGATAGTTTAGAAAGGATTTATGAAAATGATTATATTGGAACGGGAACAAAGCTATCTTATGGTGACTCAAAATGAGCATGGCAAAATTGCAGGGGAAATCGTCCAACATTGCAAAGAGGATTATTTTTATGATCTTGAGCGAAGTGAAGAAGTAATACTGGCTGTCCATGAGCATGACCGAGGCTGGATAGAGTTAGACACTTCTCCCGTATGGAATGATCAAACAGATAAGCCTTATTCTTTTATAGACTATCCAGAATCGCTCAAAATTACTTTTTATAAAAAGGGATTAGAAGAAGTTGCAGAAATGAGCGAATACGCAGCGCTTTTATGTAGCTTGCACTATTCCTCATTTATTCAGGATGCGGAGGAATTAGCAGTTAGAGAATTCTGGAATGAAGAAAAGCAAAAACAGGAGCAGCTTTCAAAGGAATTAGGAATAACGGGTAATGAAGAAAAGGAAAAAACCTTAATGTACCATTTAGACCTCTTAAAGTTTGGTGATTTTCTGTCCCTGTTTATTTCTTTAAATGAACCGGGTAATAATGACAATACACATCCCTTTTTCGAAAACGGATTTCCACAAATGTTCCTTTTTGCAACGGACAAACCTATTGTCGCACACTGGGAAAATGAAGAGACTGTCTCACTTTCCTTCTCCCCACTGAAAAGTGAGTTGGAACTTAGAATGCCATATAAGGAAGTAATGAAAGACCAAATCGAAAAGCATGGAATCTTGCAAGCATACAGGGATGCTCCTGTATCTGAAAGAAAGATCGTGTTTAAATAATTTGTGAAAGTGCGATTAGTTTTTTTAAAACTGATCGCCCTTTCGTTAAGATATTCATTTTATTTATTTTTATCCCTATGCTGGCTATCCTTTATCGTTTTGGCCATAGCTAAAAGTACAATAATAATAACGATGCTAATAAAAGATATGAATACAATGATAGTAGACACATTGATCATTCCTTTCGAGATAATTTAAAGAATCTCAAGTTTCTCAGGCAGTGGCTTTCTTGCGAAGTAAATCACTATATATGTATAAAATTTTCACGATACGTTTTCATAATTACATTTTTGATTTATACCAAGTTGGTGTTAATAGCTCAAAATTCTTATGATCTTCCAGCATGACATATATACGTTCTATCATTTTATCTAGTTGTTCAGGGGATTTCTTGATGGACCAAACGACACTAGAAAACACAACCATTGCGACATAGATTGAATACAGTCTCCAAAATTCTTCTGGTATTTGATGATCGAAATAACCATGTATTTGCCCAACAGAAAAAGGAATACTGTCTACTCTGCTAGACATAGCAACTTTTACAAAGTCGTGAAATGGGTCTCCCCAATCATAGTTATTAAAATCTATTACTCCAACATACTTTTTGTCCTTCAAAATAATATTTTCTATATGAAAGTCATCATGTTGAAATTGATTTGGACGATTTTTTAAATAATGAGCATTACTCTCGATAAAATCCATAATTTTATCGTCATGTTCAATCTTTATACCACAATTTTTATATGCATCTAGGTATCTATAATGTTTTTGCACGGCTCTTTCATACCACGGTTTAATAGTAGAAGGTGCTGGATGTAAATGAATTCTAGCTAAGTCTCTACCTGCCTCTATTCCAATTTCATATTGTTCTTGCTCTGTTAGGGAAGGAATTGACTCCTTTACATCTTTTCCTTCCATATAAGAATATATGTTATAACAAATGCCTAAATCCTCTAATACTCCAATATCAACTGGTTTAGGAGCTTGCACCTTATACTCTTCTATATCCCTTAAGATTTGAAACTCTTCTTTTTTTCTTTCGTACCCATCTAATACAATAATTCGTAATACATACTTCTTGCCATAGTTATCAACAACAACATACTTCTTATCAGGTGAGTAACCTTTTGATAGCGGCTCTACTCTCGTAGCATTGTGAAGTAGCTTTATTCTATCTTCCAGTATTGGAATAATATCTTTCATAATGCACCCCTTTCTTTTCACACTCTTGTTTCAACCTAATTCTCTAAGATCTCGTTTTTAACTACTTACTACTTCCACATAACTAAAATAAAACCTCCTTACCTTACTGGTTTTCTGTTGTTTTGAAAATGAAAGAAAAGATATTGTCTATATACAAAAAGCAGCCGAAAATAAAATTTCGGCTGCCCGTTCCTTTTAATGAACATTTCTCAATAGTTGTTACATTAGCAGACAATGTTTTCTCTTAATTTTTTGATATTCTTGTACAAACTCTCGGCACTAATCTTCTCACTTTTTTTAAGGTAAGGAAATTTTATTTATTTACACTTCCTAATAAAAAATACTGCATAAATGATTTTATTGATTCCAATTACTGTTATTAAATTTTTGAGATAATTCTTTTAGTGTAGGAACAATTTTTAATTCCTCGTGCCAAGCAACATCATTAGCAATGTTTGTTATTTGATGCTCCCATTGTTTTAAGTAGTTTAATCTCTCTTCTAAGCTGACTCTAGGAGATGCATATGCTATAAAAGGATCATATACATCTAGTCCCATATATTCCAACATACATCTGTTTATTGGATATAAAATTTTATCGATTGAACCATATACATCATCTGTTGAAAATCTTTGTTTTGTACCACCAGTCGTTAAAGCGATAATTCCTCTACGCTTTTTAAAATAGCCTTTAGAGAAACGTTGTCCATCCGAGTATGCTACCCCATAGGCAAGCACTCGATCAAACCAGCCTTTTAAAATGGCGGGCATTCCTCCCCACCATAAAGGAAAAACCAAAATACATAAGTCGAGATTTAGTAGTTTTTCTTGTTCACGGGCAATATCATCCGAAAAATGATCATGCTCACTAGCATATAATTGCTCGGATTGATAATGGAATTTACTCGGATCTCCCTGTAATTTAAAATCATGTCTACCTGCAACAGGATTAAAATGGTCAAAATACAAATCTGATACTTCTACTTTATGACCAGCTTTTAGCAAAGTCTGTACTGCTTTTTCTTTCAATGCATGAGTAAAAGATTGCGGCTCAGGATGAGCGTACACAATTAAAACATTTACCATTACATTTCCTCACTTTCATCTAGCTCTACCAAGCTAATATCTTTTCATGACTTTTATAACACTCTATTCATATCCTAGTAAGTTAGGAAGCCACATCGATAAATCTGGTACATATGTTAGAACAAATAAAATGATTATTAATCCTATTAAAAATGGCATACTTGCTTTTACTAAAGAAGGCAACTTTACTTTTGTCATATTACTAACAATGAATAACACTATTCCTACAGGTGGTGTAACCAAACCTAAAGTTAAGTTAAAGCACACTATAATGCCAAAATGAATAGGGTCAACGCCTAAACTTACTACTACCGGCATTAAAATTGGTACCAATATTAGAATTGCTGCTGTTGTTTCCATAAACATACCTACAAAAAGCAAGAAAATATTTATTATCAACAAAATAATAAGAACATTATCCGTCAACCCCAATAAGAAGGAAGAAATTTGTTGTGGTATTTGTTCAAGTGATAATGACCATCCTAATATATTTGCTGATGCAATAATAAACGTCACGGAAGCAGTAATGATACCTGTGCTTAAAAAGATTGAAGACAAATCTTTCATTCTCAAAGTTTTATAATAAAACTTTCCAATAATAATAGCTGCTACGCATGCAATTGCTCCAGATTCTGTTGGTGTAAACCAGCCCGAATAAATTCCCCCTAAGATAATAACTGGAATAAGCAATGCGGGTGCTGCATCTAAAAAGGATATAGTAAACTCTTTAACGTTTGGCTTAGCGTGCTTAGCAAAATTACGTTTACGTACATAAAAGTAAATAATAATAAAATGAACTATGGCAATTAAAAATGCTGGCACGATACCTGCCATAAATAAACCACCAATAGATGTACTTGCAACTACACCATAAATAATGAATGTCATACTTGGTGGATGAATCGGACCAATGGTTGAAGATGTTGCTGTTAATGCTGCTGCGAATGAACGATCAAAACCATCCTTCTCCATTTCTGGAACTACCATCTTACTACGGATTGCTGCTTCAGCATTTGCAGAGCCGACAATAGAACCAAGTAATAGCCCGATGATTACATTTACATATGCCAATCCACCTTTAAAATGTCCCATTAGTGATTTTGAAAATTTCAATAATTTATCTGTTATGCCACCTGCATTCATCAATTCTCCTGCAAGCACAAAAAAAGGTATAGCTAATAAAGAAAAATTATTTACACTTGAAAGCATTCGTTGTGACGTTACATCCAAAAGACCTGTACCATCTATCGAAAAAAGGTGTAAAAAAGCAGTAATTGATAATACAAATGCAATAGGAATTCCAGAAAACAATAGTAACAAGAAAATTATTACTAAAATCATTCGTATTCACCCTCTTTGTCGAATAATTCTTTAGGGTCTAGTAAGAAAGCAATCTCATGAATCAACATTATGAACAAGCCTAAGGGAATGGAAAGATAAGGTATTGCCATCGATATATTTAAACCAGGTGAAAATTGGTTCATTGTAGACGGTGATAAAGTTGCATGTATTGAAAAATATATTAATAAAATTGTAAAGAAAATTGTAATCACTTGTGTAATATAAAATATGATTTTTCTTTTCTTCTCATTTAACTTTGTAAATGCATTTAATGCTATTAATTCACCCTTTTTATAGACTACACTCGCACCAATAAAAGTAGTCCAAACTAACGTGAATCGTGATAATTCCTCACTCCAATGAATAGAAGAATTTAATACATTTCGAAAAAACACTTCAATTGTTGTCACTGTTAATAAAACCGCCACTAAAATCACAACTAAATACCCTGTATAGAGATTAAGCTTTTCGCTGAATGCTCTCATAGAAATTCACCTCTTTACTGAAAATTCGGACAATTATTTTTAAAAAGGATGGTATCTAGAGCTATATATAAGCTCAGCTCTAGATACTCTGTTTAAGTTTATTACTTGAGAGTCTCTACTTTTTCAACAAAATCCTTAATTAATGGATCTTTAGCTTCATATTTCTCGTACAATGGATTTAGGAGTTCAATAAATGCTTTTGGATTTTCAATTTCATTGACTTGAATACCTTTTTCTTTAATAGCAGCTAAAGCTGTTGCATCCAAATCCTTGATCTGCTCAAAAAGGTAAGCGACTGCTTCATCAGATGCTTCTTGAATAAGTGCTTTGTCCCCCTCAGAGAAACTATTATATAAATCGTTATTAATAAGTAAAACTGCTGGGTAAGGGAATTGACCAGATATTGTTAAGTAATCTAGTACTTCAAGATGCTTCTCTGCATAAATTGTAGATAGGTTTACTTCTTCACCATCAATAACCCCAGTTTGCAATGCACTGTAAACTTCTCCATAAGCCATTGGCGTTGGTGAAGCTCCTAATGTATTAAAAATATCAACAATTAAATCTGATTGGGCAACACGTAATTTTATACCCTTCAAGTCTTCCGGCGTTTGTACAACTTTTTCATTATTCGCGATATGCCTCATACCGCCTTCATATAAACCAATTCCCGTAGCTCCTAATTTCGTTTCTAAAGCAGCTAATATATCTTTAAATTCTTGCGTTTTCAAAGCCTCTTCTTCAATCTCATAATTATTTAATAAAAATGGGAGTTGAACGGATTCTAATAATGGCGTATACGAACTAGTTACGGATGTCGAAACACCACCTAAATCGACACTTCCGTTCATGATATTTTGTAGCATCTCTAAGTCATCGCCTAATTGTCTATTTGGGTAAATTGTAATCTTAATTCTTCCATCGGACTTTTCATCTACTAACTCAGCAAATTTTGTAAAACCTATATGCATTGGATGTTTTTCATTCGCTGCATGGCCAAATTTTAAATCATATGTTTTTCCTTCCGATTGATCACCACTTGATTCATTCGCTTCTGTATCCCCACAAGCTGCTATTAATACCATGCTTAAAACAAGTAACACTGCCCATAAAAATTTATTTTTCATCCCTTATTCCCCTCTTTCTCTGCTCTTAATTTTTTAATCATATCAGTTGTACTGTTTATCTTTTGCACTCTAATAGTGTTTTCTGCTAGCTTTTCATCTTTTTCGATCAGCGCTTTCAATATTTCTTTATGCTCCTCATTTGAATTTTTCAAGCGCTCAGGAAATAAATTAAAAAATGATTTTGTATATTTTGTTCTAGCAAAAAGATTGCTTAATGTTTCCATTAATATTTGTGAGTTACATAGTCCATATATGTGTTGATGAAAATTTGAGTTGATTAATTCGTATTCCGCTACCTTGTTTGTTGAAATACAATAATCCATCTTCATTATATATTCATTTAAAATTTTTATATCATGCTCTCCTATATTTGGAACAGCCCATCTAGTAGCTAGTGCTTCGATTTCAATTCTGAATTTACAGAGCTTATCAAATTCATCTAAGTCAAATTCTTTTACCTTTGCACCCTTATTTTTTTCGAATTCTACAAAGCCCTCTGTTTCTAACATTTTAAGCGCTTCTCGAATTGGTATATCGCTCATATTAGTTTCTCTACTAATCTCGCGTATATTTAATTTGTGACCAGGTTTATATTTAAAACTTAATATATTTTGTTTCATTAACTCATAGACTTCATTAGATTTCATTTCGTTTTAATTTACCCTCCTAATAGTTTCAATTGATTTTCTCTTGTTATATTTTTAACAAACTGTTTACTAAACCCCTGTTCAAGTAATTTGTTAATAAAATCAAGTAATCCATCATGAGGAAATGGATTTTCGATTTGCCCTAAATCAGATGAGATGATTACATTTTTATCACCCGTACGTTTAAAAATTTCATACATACCATCCCAACTAATACCATAGTGCTCTTGAACGACACCATAACATTGTTCTAAAGTTGCACCATATTCTAATAGCTCCAATTGTTCCTCGATTGAAAATGCAATGGAGGAGAAAGTTGGATGTGTTATCACTAGTTTTTTATACTGTTCATTTCTAGCATACTTTGCTAGTTCAAGAGTTTCCGTTTTTGATAAATGACCACTTGCTAATATCAAATCTTGTTCCTTACAAATTGCCACAATTTCTTTTACTTCTTCTTTTATTTGTTTGTCTTCTAAAATAGTAATCCCAGGAACTTCTTGCTTTTTATCATTATTCTTTTGTACTTGTGCCCATGGTGGTAATACACCATAACTATTTTTTAACAAATACTCTCTTTCATTCTTCGCATCAAATGTAGGCATCCATATAACCTTTGCACCGCTCTTTGCTGCCATTAAAACCGCTTCTGGATTTAAACCACCTACAGAATTGTTTAAAGCTAAAGCACCAATTGCTTCGATCGATGGGTGTGATTTTTTTACCAATTTCGCTCGCTCAGCCGTGTTAAAATAGTGTGATTTAATACAAAATCCTGCCATGTTATATTGTTCCATGATTTTCGCGTAATCTATATCATCTAATTTTCGTTCACTAATATCTGGCGCAGTATGAACATGTAGATCATAAATACCTTCTAACATTTCTTCATTCATCTTTATCATCCCCCTCTGGCAATGGATATTCATCCGCATTCAAAACCCAACCATTCTTCTTTGAAAAATCAATACGTGGAGGACAAAATATATCAATCAATCTATTTAAACGTTCTCCCACCGCTTCTGTCGTATGAATAACTCCTGGTGGAATAACTGTAATAGAAGGTGAATGAACTAATTCGTGTTGATCTTCTTGCCAATTATTTTTATTCTCAGTCCATGGCCAACGTAAATGATGTAAAAATTCACCTTCAACCGCCAGTGAGCACTGTTGGAAATCCTCATGAGAATGCGGGGAAAGTTTTTTTGGATCTCTCGGACCTTCTAATGGGTCTAATGCGTTAATCATAAATGTAGTACCTCTATAAATTGTGCCAAATCTATTACCATCAGGTGCAACATTTAAGTCATATACTCTTACTTTGTATCCATCTACCGGGTCTGGCCAAGATTGAAATGGTGGTATATGATGATGAGCTGTGTTATAGGATTGATTATTAACCGTCACTTCATTTAAGTCTTTATTGATTGTTGTAATTAAACGAACAATGTTTGAATCATCCAAAAAATTGATAACGCTTTCACCAGGAGGGACAAAAATGACTTTTTCTCCTCTAACCTCAGTAATTGTTTGCTGCCACTCAATTGTAAAATGGGCATTCTTGTTTGGAGATATTATTGCATACTCATCAAGTTGTTCACTTCTAGTAATTGTCACTCCATTTTTACACTCGGAGTAGAGCACATAAAAGTTTTGTCCCCTATGCACCCATGTTTTTTCTTCCCCATCACTTAATGTTGGTGTCTCTTCATAAAACTTACCGAGATGCGCTTCATTAAAAATCGAGAGTTCCGATTTGTTTTTTAATAAATCTTTTCTTGGATCACTTGTATTAAACATTCAATCACTCCATTTTTCAGCTATTTATATTTTATTTATCATAATTAATAAACTAAAATTTTTTTATCTTCAGATAATATGAAACGTAATCTAACTCCGCTTCACTTCTGCAATTAAACTTTTCGCACTATTTTTAAGTAATGTAATATCTCCACTTAATGCAATATACTGATACCCTTTCTCTAAATAATGTTTACATTCATTCATGTTGCCAGCAAATGCCCCTAACAATGTATCTGTCTTCCTTGCAGCATCTTCAATTTCTTTTAACTTTTCCAGGAAAGCTGAGTTATTGTAATCACCTGGACATCCTAAATCAATCGTTAGATCTACTGGTCCAATAAAAGCTACATCTATAAATTCCATATAGTCTTCGATGGATCCTTCGATATCTTTACTTTCAAATTGTGCAATACTAATTAATCGTTGATTTTCATTTTCTATATGTTGTTGAATGGATACTTCACCATATTTCGCATTAAAATTTGCATTACCAAAGGATCGTTTTCCTTTTGGAGGAAAGTACATCATATTGTAGAATTCCCTCACTTGGCCAATGGTACTAACTCGTGGCCTTTGAATTCCCGTTACACCCATTTCCAAAAATCTATTCAGTGTACCTGGATTAGGATCTGGATAGCGAATTATAAGAGGGATATTAGAAATTCTGCTTGCATCAACAATACTCCTCATATCATTTTCTGTAATTTGTGCATGCTCCATATCACAAATAATAAAATCAAACCCAGCTTGAGCCAATATATGAACAACATCACTATTAGGAATTTTCATAAATGTACCGATCATTGGATCTTTTTTCAGACTAGCCTTCACTTGTTTATCCCTCCTATGTTTAAAATTACGATAAAAAATTACTTTTTAACGTTTTTGACAACGCTTTCATATTACAGTAAAGCGAAGTTCAATTTTTTACATTCCTCCTTATTATTTCGTCACCTCAGTAGCCTCGTTTTTTAAAAAAGTTTGAAGCCAAACCTTAATTTTCTTCAACCACAAAATATTATATTATATATAATCTAATATTATCCCATATTATATATAATATAATTTATTGTTGTAAAGTGTTTTTTTGTTCTATTCTGTATTTTCTGCATATTTATTTTTAACCTTTCAGTGAAATTTAGAAGAGCGTTAAAAGAGACAGAATTACAACTCCTTTTTTCCTCATGAGTTCTTTTAAGCGATCTTTGACCGCCTCTCACCTGCACCTTTAATCAAATAGCCCTAAAGGTTAGTAAATGAAATTAAAATACTTTCCCTATATAAAAAAGCAGCCGAATATAAAAATTCGACTGCAGTTTCCCTATGTATTTAATTCTGCTATTCATCCCAACGATAGCGATACTACTTTTAAACGTTCCATGTATAATGGACTTACAAATGCATAGCAGAGTGGGCGGTTGTTCACTACCTTCAAAGGAGGTGATCCCAATAACCACATACGAATCGTTAAGTGTGTTAATACAGCTATGTGCTGTACTGTTAGTAGCTTTCTCAATCGTTGTGACATTGATCATTTTCTTTGTAAAAAAGAAATAACCTTCTTCCCCTGAGCTAAAAATCCTCTATTTCACTAAAACACTTAAAATTGCTGGTAGTATCAAGAGAAAAACTGCACTAACTAAAAGTATTTGAGACACTATTTTCGGCAACTTTTTTCTACCTACTCCTTTATACCATCCACTAAATTGCAATTTATTTCGATAAAGCACGAAAATCAGAAGAAAAATAGCAAAAAAGACCAACCAACCATAGTTTTCAGTATCAATACCCATCTCAACATAAACAAATTCAAGAAAATAGCCTAGAATGCCACCGATGATAAAAAATATGAAAATAATTCGTACTAGCTCTAATAATGTCCTAATGCCATTCCTCTCCTTCCCCTTCATTATGTAAACTTTACCACTTTTTACACTTGAGTACCAAGTTGAAAATGTTTCTGCCTAATCTATACATTATATATATTTTACAGAGCAAAATAAGGCATAGGTCGAATCAAATTGGAGGGAAAGTAGCTTGAAACATGATGTAAGCCCGAAAAATGAAAAACAGTTCAATGATCAAGGTGCAATGAATAATAATTTAGATGCTGCAACGATACAAATGAATCCTGATATCGCTAAACAACATATTAAACCTAAAGTAGAAAATCCAAGGACGGAAAAAAACGATTATACAAAAATGCTTTGATCCAAAAAGGCAACAACCACCCAAAGTGGTGTTGCCTTTACTATAATTATTCCTCTTGTATAAACTTCACCACGTCGTATCCACAATCATTACAGACCATTAAATGAGGACAAATATGATCCCTCGCAGTATTCGGATAACCATCACCCATTTTTACAGTTTCTTCATCGTTATAATGTCCATACGGATCTAAAAAATCGGATACCTTCCCTGAGTCATCTAACCGAGTATTACATTCTGGGCAATAAACTTCTAATTCTTTTAATGAGTTACATAAAGGACACATCGCCATAAGTATCACTCCTTTTTGCTTACAACTATAGTATCCATTTTTATGAGTACTATGTAGAATAGAAAAGGATAATTAATATTATTACACTCATTGTTATTCTCAATGCTACCAATCTATAATTAATATAAAAGATGCTAGGAGGAGAACGATATGAAAAATACTGCCCTTTTATTGATTGATGTACAAAACGGTATGTTTCTAGATGAAAATCCTGTATTTAATTCAACCAAGCTTATTATCAAACTCAAGCACCTTATAGAAAATGCTCGCGATCATCACATTCCCATCTTTTATATCCAACACAACAACACTTACCTGGAAAACGGTTCTGAGATATGGGATATACACCCAGAAATAAAACCTAACCCCACAGACATCATTATTCAAAAGACAACACCTGATTCCTTTTACAAAACGAATTTAAAGGAAGAACTTCAAAAACAACAGATCGAACACCTAGTCCTTGCCGGAATTCAATCGGAAATATGCGTAGACACCACTTGCAGAAATGCCTATAGCTTAGGCTACGATAATACGCTAGTAACGGATGCGCACAGCACATGGGACTCCGAGGAATTGACGGCACAACAAATTATTAATCACCACAATCAAGTATTACGGTGGTTTGCTGATACGCAGGAAACAAAAGAAATTATATTTTAAATAGAATCATAAAATAGAAACTGGTTTATATATGAAATAAACAGCCGAAGATGCAATTTCGGCTGCAATGCCCTTTTCTATCTAATTTACCAGTATGTACTTTTGAGAATAAGAAAAAAACCTATTGTAAAATAATACAAAGGTTTTTTGGCAGTATATTTAACTATTAGAGTGATTTTTTGGGTGACTCTAATACGAGTCTGCATCGATCGGAGTCTTCTTCAGATGCTACAAATTTATATCTTGCCCCATTAAAATCCCACAACTCATGATAACAATAACCTCTTTCAATTTAGTGAACCGTAAAAACTTATCACCTGTATGACTCTTTAACCAATGTCCTGCCTCTTTAATAGACCGGCAATCTTGGATGAGTTTTCCTTTTTTACACTTGGATTTTAAACATTTCCACAACTCTTCTCAACTTTAATCCTCTTTTCAGGAAAATAATGGGCTGTATCTTAGAAATAAGTTTGTTCAAAAGTTACTCTTGAACATCTAAATAGTATTATAGAAACAATTTTAGTTCAGATGGAATGCTACAATCTCTTTTAGGTTGGCAATCGTTTCTGCACGATCTTGGAGTGCCACCATATGTACTGCCACCTTTTTAGACTGTTCCCCCTCAATTGACCAGTACTCAATTGGAAATTGATCGTTACTTATCTCCCTTGTATAAGGATACAGCAAAATTGCTGCCTTTGCTTTTTTATAGCGTGTCACATAAGCGTACATTTGATATAAATCATCCCGTTGTACGCCTTTACGATTAATATTTTTTAATCTTTTCCACTTCGTATCGATTACTATTTGAGAATTGTCATTCTCAATAACTAAATCTGGTCTTAGCTGAAAAATCCCACGTTTTGTTCGTTCATTTATTAATAAACGATGACCTATATGTTGTTCATACACATTAGAGTCAATTGCAAAACTCATTAATTGTGCAATATATTTTTCAAAAAGATCATTCATTTCAAATAAAATCGAAAATGATGCGCTAGTATTCTGTGAAAATGTGCTTACTTGTCGTTGTAAAAACAATTTCGCTAATTCTAATGGAATCTCATATCGATTATTTGTTCGATCAAGTATTACTGATTGCGCATCATTAGAAGTAATTGCTCGATTTGAAACATCATCTAACAAATACATGACTTGTTGCAAAATGATTTGTGTTTCAACTCGTGTTACTATTTTTAAAAGCAGCTTAGTCGTCGTTTTAAATAATTGATTTAGTTTATTATCTACAGTCCGTTCTTCATATTCGCAATATGCTTGATAAGGTTTATTACGACCTACGTTTTCACGTATATGTTGGTGTACAAGCAGTGAACCTTTTAACGTTAATAAATTCTGTTCTACTTGTACGTAGCAACTTGTGATTCCACGATGTAATTCTTCTATTAATGTATGTGCATAATATGCAGCGAATAATTCAAGTAAATCATCCTCAGAAGTTAACACATATGCATTATTGATAATATTTGTATTAATATAGCCAACTTCATTTAGCATCCTATACAATACTTCACGGCAAGAAGCATTTCCTCCAACTGTCACTTTAGGAAGCAGCTCGATTGAAAAATCGCTACACTGAATAAAACCTACATAATTTAAAAATAACACTGATTGGCTTCCCCATATAATATACTTTTCATTTAGTTGTTGGTCATTTATATACTCAGCTAATTCCTCTGCTTGATTACGTGTAATTGTTAGGGGTTCATCAATATTACAAATTTTTAGGGAATCATATCCCTCTATTAATGTAATACGTTTCATTCCATTCACTCCTTAGTAGATACGGTGTATAGCCTCTTTTGAAGGAGTTGGATTAACCACATAATTAGTTCGCTCTTTTAGTCGTAATGTTGTTTCTTTAAATAAATCACTTGGATTAATAGTATAAGATTGAATAAATCCATCCGGTTGATCTACTTCCACTGAGCCGCCTAAAACAAGTGCAACCTTTTCCCAGTCATCATAAAAGTACTCATGTAGGAGTGGTATCACTTTCTTTTGAATCGTTTGGATAATGAAATTCACCGATAATTCTTTCCCTAAGAAAAACGCATGTCCTATTTGATGATCTCGATCATATAAATACTCTATTCTTGTATTCATCACTTCTAAAAGTTTACGAACGTTTATTCCATCCACATCTTCGGATAAAAGCGAAGAGTCGGGCATCATTTCGATAAAATCAAAACGACGACGAAGTGCCGTATCCATTAATGTAATCGAACGGTCCGCTGTATTCATTGTTCCAATGATATAGAGGTTAGATGGCACACCAAAGAAGTCTTTTGAATAAGGAAGTTTCACGACGATTTCATTTGCTTCACCTAATCTTTTATCATCTTCAATTAAAGTAATCAGCTCACCAAAAATTCGTGAAATATTGCCTCGGTTAATTTCATCAATAATGAGTACATAGTTTTGTGCCATCCCTTCAGTATCATCATTGCTAAGTAGCTGTTTAATGAAATCTATATTTAAATTGTCCATTTTTAATTCGTAAATCGTTTGTTGTGAAAAAATTTTCGTCGATAGTTGAGTTACAGAAATAAGTTCACCAGTATACAACCACTCCACTTTTCGGAAATGATTATAGGCAATATCCGTTTTGTCATCAAAATAGTATTCACCTGCTACTTTTCCAATTGCTTTAATATAGTGATTTCCATCCGAAACAATTACAATATCATCCACGGATAAACGATTTTTAAAACGATGTACAGCCTCTGCTACAAACTTACTTTGCCCTTCGCTATCAACCTGTTGTTCCAATTCATAACGGATTTCATTCAAATCCTCACAATTCTGATAATCTATTTCACCACCATAACCAAGTGCAATTACATCATTGTCTATACAATAGTCATAAATTTCTTCATCGTAACTACTATCACCTAATGACATTTTAAAGAAATTGATTTCATTTTCATCAAACACATAAGAAGTGGATGGCTTCATTGCAGAAAGCTTTGCAGCTTCACAAATTTCTTTGAAAATCCCATCTGTCGGAACAAAGGAGCCCTGGTCATCACTTCTCAATCCTTCAACAAAATCTTCATAAGAGTATGACTGATGGAACGTACAAAATTGAATTTGCTTTTGCTCAATATATTGTTTGTATGCTTCTACCCATTGCTCACGATTCGTTTCACCTGTTTCAGACTCTGCATTAACGAATTTTTCCGCTAACGATGGATTTACAATTTCTATTGCTTTTCGGACAACAGAATATGTTTTTCCTGTTCCAGGCGGCCCATAAAAAATTTGATTTTTTGCATGTTGCACTTGATTTCCACTTCCTTTTACCGAATTCACAAATCGCTTCGTTCTTGCCGTTTCTTCAATTAAATCGACTAAATCATTGCCACTATTTTGTGATATATAACGAACTGAAATTCCTTGTGGAAGCCCTTGAGGGTAATGAATTGGAATATATAATTCCTCTTCAATTTCAATCACTGAATATGAATTAAAAATTCCAGTAGACATGTGTTCAAGTAAAAATTCCGTATTTAAGCCAGCTGCAGAATAAGCTTGTTGAATATGCTGAAACGAAGCGAAAGTAGGATAATATTTTTCTTTTCGTAGCTTTTGAATTTCCACAATTTCCGCTTTATCAACATACGGAAAATCCATACTAACATGTCGTAATTTTCTTTCTTCATCATATATGTAACAAAGTTTTTTTTCTTCATTCTCGTGCCCAATTGCAAATTCTAATGCACCTTCTTCGTACAAGCGATTGAGTATTTCACCTGCTTGTACATACTGATTAATATGTTCACGATTGGTTTCAGAAAACGGCTCATCGTTAAACGTATCAAGGTGTTGAAGCTCCTTAAAATATTCAAATGGTAAAGTCATTCTATTGCGACGAGAATTCTTTTTCCCGTGAAAATAATAGAATTGAATCGTAGGTCTGTCCACAATCTCCTTCACACGACATTGCCACGCTAACATTGGTGATGAAGTAACTTTGTCCTTCAAATGTGAAACACAATTATTGCGAATTGCCGCACCAGACACTAAATAAATGACATCTCCTATTTGCTCTAAATCTATATGTGAGTTTTTTTGATTTGGGGCAGGGACTGCCATACCACGTGCCCAAAAGAATATTTTCGTTCTCTCAAAATATTCAAATTCCCAAATTCGATTGGATAACAACACAAAACTATTCATATTTTAATAACCTCTCATTTCCATGTATAAAGAAAGTCTACTATCTACCGCTGCACCAAAATTAACACTGAAAAATATAATTATTAGTTCTAGAACTCCTAACAAAGCTCCTAAACCCATCAATCCTTTTAATCTGGATGAAAAGGGGCGAAACATTTGTACAAAATGCATTTGGTTATTAATAAAGTTATCAGAGTTTCTCTGCGTTTCAGTACTCACTTTCTCTTTTATGAAGCTTAATATTCACTTCGACAAACTTCATTGTATACCCTTCCTTTCTTCTAATCACAAAATTTTTAAATAATATTGAAAAGAGCCAATATGTATTTTACCGTAGAAGTACATTAATCAATTAAACGAAAAAGACCCAAAAGTATGAAAACTCGTACTTCTGGGTCAATTTGTCTTTATAAACATATATTATTTATAATTTAAATATTGCCTACTAGATTGATTAATATGCCCTACTTAAGCTATGAAGTGCAGTTTGGATAAATATAAAATCCACCCCTATTTAAGAAAATAGATGTAATAAAATACTCATTTTTTCAATAATAAATAGGCAGCACTGAACAGACACGACTTTTGGAAACAAGTTTCTTCAGGGAGTCTCTGGCACTTATCACATTTCTAACATATCCCGAACTTCATCATCCCGAACTAGTTCTTTAATACGATGATCAATACGCTCTATTTCATTTACAGGATTCTTCCACCAATTTCTGCTCCAGATTCGTTCAATTGTCCAGCCTCGTGATTCCAAATACCTTTGACGATAAACATCTCGTTCTCTAGCGCTTGGGGAACTGTGATACATTGCCCCGTCACATTCTATACCAAGGATGTATCTGGAACGATCGTTTGGATGGACGACTGCCATGTCGATTCGATAGCCGGACATTCCTACTTGTGTGGTAATTTCATATCCTAAATTTAGAAGTTGTTGGTACACTTGCTCTTCAAATGGCGAGTCGAAATGAAGAGTTTGATGGACAACGTGCGTGTTTACTGCTTCATTAATTTCTTGGATCACTGTATGGATTTCTTCTAATTTTCCACCAGAAACGGCTCTTGCATATTTCAAGTATGACTTTAATAGCTTTGGCCCGCGTTCGGACGTGTTGGCTATATTTAGGTCTTCCGGTTCGATACTGGAAACTACGATGATTTCTTCTTTTGCACGGGTAACCGCTACGTTTAATCGATTTTCTCCGCCTCTTTGGTTAAGAGACCCAAAACGGTTGTATACTTTGCCTTCTTCATTTTTTGCATATCCAATTGAGAAAATAATGATATCTCGCTCGTCACCTTGTACATTTTCAATGTTTTTGACAAATAATCGTTCATCTAGATCACGCGCCATTACTTCATTATACAGGGTTCTAAATTCTTCATCTTCTACCGCTATAGCTTCAATTACATCTTGTACTTTTGACTGTTGTTTGGCATTAAAAGTAATAATCCCGACAGTCTTGCCAGGTTGTTGTTGCAGCGTACACTTTAATTGCGCAACAACTTCCATTGCTTCCACTTCGTTTGATTGGTTAAGCCATCTACCCTCAATTCGTTTCCAAATTATTCCGGGTGGATCTCTAAATGGCGTAACATTCGGTGCAATTTGGACATAGCCGTTATAGAAGGCATGGTTAGAAAAATTAATAAGCTCTTCATATTTAGAACGATAATGCCACTGCAAAATCTTCGCCGGAAAACGTCGTTTCGCTAAGTTAAGTAAGCTAATGGACTCATCGGTATCGAACTTTGCTTCTTCCTCTTCATCTTCATCCGCGTATCCCGCACGGAACAAATTGGATGGTTGGAGTTGCTTTTCATCCCCCGCTACGATAATTTGTTTTCCACGATATACAGATGGCATACCGCTTTCTACTGTTAACTGGGAAGCTTCATCAAATATTACAATGTCAAACAGTCCCTCTGTTAATGGAAAAATAGACGACACCATTTCTGGTGAAGCTAGCCACACTGGTAAAACATCCACTAGTCCTTTGTCTGCAAAGTCGTTTACTAGTTTACGAAGTGGCCAGATCATTCTCTTTTTACCTGTTTGATGTTTCAGTTCTTTCGTCGACTTTCTTTGTACTTGTTGAACGGACTTTACCACATTTTTCAATTCGTGGACCAAATACTCTGCTGCTACTTTTCGCTTTTCTTCCAAAAGATTAGCGAACGATTCGCGTATTCTACCAAACTCGTTTGTAGATATCTTCTGCACATCTGGATACTTTTCTTCCAGCTGATCAATCCAGTGAATATATGCTGAATTTTTCAATATGTCTACCCAAAATTCTGATAGAGATTGTTCTGTGCTATGCTCTTTTTCCTGCAGGGCAGTAACAACACTCTTTGTATCGTCACTTGCCTGTCGCCAGAATGTATCCATTAATTTAAGGTCATCAAAGTCGCGATGAATATACTCTAATAACAAGTCTAACTCTTTTAACGGAATATCACCTTCTGCCACACGATTCTGTAATTTCTTCACTTGTTCCTCTTGCATGAAAGTAGACAGTGCCTTCATGTCATCTGCCATAGCTTTCGTTACTTCTCCTAAATCGTGCATAATCTTTAGCGACTGTTTTACATTGATCCACTCTGTAGAATTTGTTCCTTTAAACTTCTCTCCATTTATAATCTCTTCAATAATGGATTTTCCTGTAATCGTTGTCCACCAGAAAATGCGCAAACCTTGAAGGGTACGTTTTTGGCTATCATCTAGATCTGGATAGATTTTTTCTAAACGGTGTTGTACTTCCCATGTATAAGCTGGCGTAATCTTTTCAATATCCAGCGCTTCGATATAGTCTGTTGCTTTTTTCGCTTTCTGGATTAATGCCTCTAACGTTTCAATCGCTTCTAACTTCGCTTTCATGTCAAATGCAGCAAAGCTGTTTCGGTACCGTAATGGATACGACTTTTGTCCAAACTGCTCGTACCACTCTCCATACGTATATACTGCTTCCGCCATTTCTCGTAAAGACTCTCTCGTAAATCGATGTATTACATTGTTTAAAGAGATAATCTTGTTTGAATCACTTATCGGTTTAGATGCACCATAAAGCTCGTATAATTTGTACCCATGCTGCTGAGTTTCATAGAGCGCTTTGGCAATTGTGTTTAGTAGCTGTTCTTGATTATCTAACCGAGAAGTCACATTAATCAGCTTTTCAACTGCTTCGGCAAACCGCAGCTCATTATGTTCTAAAACTGTTGAAATCTTTTGGTAAAGTACTTTTCTGTCCACTTTCTCATCATGCACAAGGGCAACATGATCACTAAGTCCCAAACTATTAATACGTTGATACACAACATCTAACGCGGCACGTTTCTGACAGACAACAAGTATCTTTTTCTTTCGGTGAAGTCCGTCCGTTATGAGGTTCACAATTACTTGCGATTTCCCCGTACCTGGAGGTCCATGTATGACTAATCCCTTTTGATGACGAGCCTCCCTCAAAATTTCTTCTTGAGAACCATCTGTTTGTAATAGATTCAGGATATCTTCTTTTTCCATGGTTTTCTCGTCTTCCTCGGTACCACTAGGTAACACACCTGCTTCTATTGATTGATCATCTTCAGAATTAATCATCTCTCCAACTAACGAAAGAGAGCTGGTTTCTGAAAGGTTAATCAACTCGTCATAATCTCGAACAATAGAAGAACCACCTTGCGGAAAATCACCAATAACCGCATTTTCAAGTAATGTCATATTAGCAACCTCTGGAATATCACTTACCTTATACTCCTTTAATCGAGTGAGACCTGTTTCTGTAAATTGAACCTTCAACTGGTGCTTCTCCAAAAAAGCAATAATTTTCGTAAAGTCCATGGAACTTGCAATTGAAACAGCCTCTTCAAAAATCTCCTCTGAGTAACCAAACTTATTTAATTTCTTCATCGCCAAAAAGAGCGTCCGATTTAACTGTGGACCACCTTCCTCCACATGTAACACCCATTTTTGCATTGCAATATTATCTTTTTCCAACCGAATTGGGTACAAGAAAAGAGGGGCTTGAATAAAGGTTCCATCGAGGAGAACACCAGATAAAAAAGGATAACCTAAGTAAAGGTCATGTACACCTGTTTCATCTTCAATTGCTTTAATTTGACGATAGAGATCAGTAAGTTTTTTTGATAGAATCATTGATTTCTCATCATCAAGGGAGGGATACAATAACGTAATCTTTTCTTTCCTTTTCTGCTCTACTATTTTCTTTATAATCGACTGTGCGTCTTCTTTTCCTTCAATTGAATTTATATTTGCAAGGTCAAAGCTCCATTTCTGATAGATTTTCAATAGACGAATGGAACGATTTCGTTTGTTGATGTTGTTAAGCTTATCACGCATATGTATTAAATGAGCTTTCATTAGTATCACTTCTTTCATTAAAACGACAGTTTTATAGTATTAATTTGTTACGATAAATTATACTTTAAATTGTGATTAAATGGTAACAATACTTGGATTTTAATATGATTATGGCATTTTCAATCAGTTTGATGCCATATCTTTGATACAACATAGTTCTATTCATTCTTCTTATTTATGTTCAAACTTGTAGTTGTTCATTTTCAAAAAATCTGACCTTCCAATATCTAACTTACTTTTAATTCTAACACCTAAAGGTAATATTAATGATTGGTTATTACTTCCTTTGAAAATGTTATCATTTTATAATGAAGTTAATAAGAAATGGAGGAATACCAATGCCAGTATACAACAAGCTAGTCCGAGACTTAATACCAAAAGTCATTGAAAAATCCGGAAGCAAGTTCACCACGCGGACACTAGATCCATCTGAACACCTAACTGAAATAAAGAAAAAACTATATGAAGAAGTAAGAGAATTTCAAGAAACTATGAATCGCCAAGACGCCCTAGAGGAACTTGCTGACATTTTAGAACTTATTCATGCAGCCCTTCCTATCCATGAAGCAACATATGAAGAACTAGAGGAAATTCGCATTGCGAAGAAAGAAAAACGTGGTGGATTTAAAGATGGGATTTATTTAATAGAGGTTGAGGATGAATAACCTTCGACTGATTACATCGAACCTCATTCAAGACTTAACAAAGCTTTCAAATGAGGCTTCAAGCATTTATTGGGTTACAGCTTTTGCCATGAAATCAGGCGTAAAACTAGTTCTTCCCACGCTAAAAGAAGCACTTAGTCGAGATGCTGAACTAAAATTACTATCGTTCACTTGAGTTCCAGACTACTCACCCTCATTTTTATAGGCGACCTCATACCCATAGGTACTAACACAAATCTGATATATTTTTATTTACACATGTTATGATAAAGGAAAAATTACTTTTTCAAGGGGTAGTTAGATATGTGTTTGGTGAATTTTCATTTTCAGAAGCATCCGGTTTATAAATTAATAGTGGTTGCAAATCGAGATGAGTTTTATGAGAGACCTACTGCGGCAGCCGGGTTTTGGAAGGATTATCCGCATATTTTGGGTGGGCGTGATTTAGTGCATATGGGGACTTGGCTTGGTGTAACGAGAGATGGGCGTTTTGCGGCGTTGACGAATTATCGGGACCCTAATGAAGCACAGGGACGTTTTTCACGTGGAGATATTGTGCGTGATTTTTTAGCTAACGGTGATGCTCCAGTTGATTTTATTGAAACGCTTTCGAACAATAAAAGTAATTATGGTGGTTATAATGTCATTGTTGGCGATAAAAATCAGTTGTTTCACTACAATAATATATTAGATGAAATGAATGAGATTAATCCCGGCACGCATAGTTTAAGTAATCATACATTGAATACTCCTTGGCCTAAGGTTGCAAAGGGCAAGAAGAGATTAGGTGATTATGTTCAATCCTGTCTTGGTGAAGTAGCTGTAGATTCTCTATTTGATATCATTTCAGATCAAACAATGGTGGAGGATGCCGAATTACCTGAAACCGGAGTTGGTTTAGAGATGGAAAGATTACTGTCTCCTTTGTTTATTAAGAGTCCTAACTATGGCACTCGTTCATCGACTGTTTTACTTATTGATAAAGAAAATCATGTTAATTTTGTGGAGCGAACTTTTCAGGATGGAGAGTTCCAAACAGAAAACCGCTTTACGTTTAAGATTGGTGAAATATAAAAAGGAGAGCGCTAGGCACTCCCCTTTTTATATCAAACTTTTCACTACTTTGGACATAGTCGAACCATCTGCTTTTCCAGTAAGTAATGGTTTTGCGATTTTCATCGCATCGCCCATATTCATACCTTTTACAATTCCAGCCTCTGTTAATATCGCTGCAATTTCTTCTTCGCTTAATTGTTTTGGTAAGAAACTTTTTAGTAATACTAGTTTTGCTTCTTCTTTTTCTATTAAGTCTTCTCGATTTGCTGTTTGAGCTCCTTCTAACGCTTGGTTCGTTTGTTTCACTTCGCGATTCACAATAGCAATTTCTTCTTCTGGTGAAAGGCTTGAACCTTTTTCCTTTTCCGCGCTATCCAGTGCTGATTTTAATAGTGTTAGTACTCCTTTTGCTAGTACGTCCTTCTCTTTCATCGCACGTTTTAATTCTTCAAATACAGTCGTTTTTAACATAGTAGTTACTCTCCTTCAGTTTATATGCTCAAATTCATACCTGTTTAATATTTATTAGCTTTGCTACTCTATTGTTTTAGTTTACGGCATTACTGACATCACTGTAAAGAAATGCAGTATGGAGGCCGCAAGCACAAATAGAACAATACTAATGATTACTCCGCACGAATCTGAACGAATATACTCAATTTTTAGTTGCTTTCTAAGATATTAAGAGTAGGCTTTGTGACTTTAGAGTTCTATATTAAATGAAACACGTCGTGCGATTCCCATATGATTCGCACGACGTGTTATTTGTTTTATATAAAATCGCGAACGGTTTGATGTTGTTCAGGAGATTGTTCTATTTTATCCAGTTTCCAATCGTTAAATGGATATTTTAATTTGCTTCGACCATTTCAATATTCCTCTTTTTATGTTCATCATATACGTTTAATGCGACCTGTAAACTTTCGCCTTTATTAACATTAAAGCCTTTCCGAATAAGCGTTGCTTCTAATGCTGCAAGAACATGAAGAATATTTTTCTTGCGGGAACTATATCCCATTGTCCCAATCCTCCAAATCTTACCTTGAAGCGGTCCAAAAGAACTGGCAATTTCAACTTCAAAATCTTCTAACATCATGGAACGTATCTCTTCGCCGTCAATACCTGCAGGAATCTCTATTGCGGTAACAACAGGGAGCTTATGCTTTTCATCACCAAATATTTCTAAGCCCATCGCTTTAATTCCTGCAACTAATGCTCTTTCATTTAACTTATGTCGAGCAAATCGGTTTTCAAGTCCTTCTTCAAGAATAATACGAAGCCCTTCTCTTAAAGCATATTGCATACTTGTCGCTTCAGTATGATGATTAAGACGGACAGGACTCCAATAATCCTGAAGCTGCGCTAAATCAAAATAATTACTGATAATTCGATTGTTAGATGACTCGCTCTGAGATGTTCTTAAGCCCAATTCAATACTTTTTCTTTTATTTATAACTTCTTCAATTCGATTGTTATAAGTAATCGGAGCTAATCCGGATGGAACAGATAAGCATTTTTGCGTACCGCCAATAACTGCATCAAGCTTGAGTTCATCCACCTTGAGGTCGACTCCGCCCAATGATGCTACAGCATCGACAACTAACAGAACATCTGCATTTCGGCAGGCTTCTCCAATTTCCTTTAACGGCTGCATGCAGCTAGTTGAAGTTTCAGCATGAACGATGGCAACTATTTTTGGAGAAACCTCATGAATCTTATTGATCACATCTTCCGGGTCAAAAACCTCTCCCCAAGGAACCTCCATTGTCGTCACCTCTGCCCCATAACGCTGGCAGATTTCAGTTAAAAGATAGCCAAAACGGCCGTATATCGGAACTAGAACCTTGTCTCCAGGCTCAATAATACTGCATAGGACTGCTTCGATGCCTGCTCTGGAAGTTCCGTCAACCGGGAATGCCCAGCGATTATCTGTTTGAAATACATCTCGAAGCATTTCCATTGTTTCATTCATGATATTCGTAAATGCAGGATCAAATTGTCCTAAAATCGGGGTAGCCATCGCTCTCAATACTCTCGGATCGACTTCTACCGGTCCTGGTGTCATAATTGTTCTAAGTGGGACATTTAAATCTCTGTACTTGGTCATATATCTTAGCTCCTATTATGAATATATTTAAAATCAAATGAATAATTATAAAAAAATATTATCGTTTAAACAATGCTATTTTTTAAAATAATAATTAATTTTAGCAGGATAAAGAGCTGGAATCAACCGACAATTTTAATAAATCATTAATAAAACATTTCCAATTTCAATAAGGTTTTATACACAAATTATTAATACATAAAGACCTTTCGTTATGTCATGGTTCGTATTCGCTAAATGAGTAACCCCTTGTCCAAGAGAAAGATTCATGACTTCATCAATCGTCAATCAGAAATATTAATATGGCAATGTAACTCTATTTTCATTCGAGCACTTTTTCTACTTTACCTTAAGCATAAATTGGTGCAAGTTAGTAGTGTTCATTGCGAGTAAATTATGTAAGAATGACATGGTTACTGTTCTTTTTAGGGGACAATGGGTAGCTTTTGAAGTAAAAAGACCCAACTAGTGAGTATTCCCTAGTTGGGCCTTACTTTTATAATCTCAAGCTGGGTCCATTTTTATTTAGGAAAAACTTCATTTACTTATGGTACGGTTCTCAGTGGTGTATCTATATGTGCTTCATAATGTAACAACCGTATTCGTTTCTGCTGCTTCTATAATACCTAAAATAACTTTTAGAGAAGATAGTGCATCATCCCCTGTTACGAGCGGAGTCTGATCAAGTTGAATACATTCGATAAAGGCATCAATCACACCACTATTTGTTTGATTGTTATTTGTTTGGATGTTCTCTAGTTGATATTGTACCTTCTCCCCATCCTTTGTAATCACTTCTAATTGATATTCATCACTATGGTAGATTTTCAAAATACCTTTTTCACAATAGACGATGGTGCTATTATCTTCTTCTCCATAATACGTCCAAGAGAATGCAGCAGTTCCTAACCGCCCCTTTTTTGTTTTTAAACTACAGACGATGTTATCGCATACTTCTATCGGTTCATTGTTTTCATTTACTTTGTCGAGTGATCCTTGAAAAGCACTTACCTGATCGATTTCGTCATCTAATAAGTAATGCAATAAATCCAC
Organism: Psychrobacillus mangrovi; assembly: GCF_037104765.1. Lineage (NCBI taxonomy): Bacteria > Bacillati > Bacillota > Bacilli > Caryophanales > Bacillaceae > Psychrobacillus > Psychrobacillus mangrovi. The sequence continues at coordinate 134,785 of NZ_JBAWSY010000006.1, forward strand.
TTTATGGACACCTAAATCGCCTGCTACGCCAAGACCAGAGCGTTCCTTTTGAAAGAACCATGTGGAGTTTGATTTATTTATACCCCATTGTTCTGGGCCAGAATGTCCAAACGTCGTTCTAAAAGTCAGCACTTTCCCAAGTTCTTCACTTTTTATGATTTCTTTCGCCTTTTGATGTGCGCGAGTAAATCGTTGATTGTGATCTACCATAAATTTTTTCCCGGATTGCTTTTGGGCATCAACTATTTCTTTTGCATGCTCAATCGTAAGCGCTATCGGCTTTTCACATAAAACATGCTTTCCATTTAGTAATGCTTTTGTAGAAAAGATATGATGGTATTCATTCGAAGAACAATCGCTAATTACTTGTATAGTGGGATCTGTTAGCAATTCATCCACACTTTGAACTACTGTCCCATCAAACAGACTTGCTAAAGCCTCTGCACGTTCAGGATTTCGATCATAAAAAACGATTTCGTCCACAAAAGGATTCGCTTTATATTCAGGCGCATGACGCAATTTTGTAATCGACCCACATCCAATAATGCCTACTTTTAACCCCATATGATCACTCCTACTCTCTCTTTTGGAATACTACTGCAATAATAATTATTAAACCTTTTACAAACCCTTGTAGGTATGGGGAAACATTCATTAAATTCATCATGTTATTCAGAATACCTAAAATAAGTACTCCGAATAGTGTTCCAATAATTTTACCACGGCCACCTGTCATTCTTGTACCACCAATAATAACGGCAGCGATAGCATCTAGTTCATATTGAACTCCTGAACTTGAAGATGAAATAGAGTTTAAGCGGGATGTTTCAATGATCGCTGCAACACTTACTAATAAGCCTGCTAAACTATAGACACCGATTTTAATACGGTCCACACGAATCGCTGAAAGTAATGCTGCTTTTTCATTACTTCCAAGTGCGTACACATATCTTCCGAAGCGCGTCTTATGCATTAACATATAAACCAGTGCGGTCATGACGAAGAAAATAATAACAGGATAATCAAATATCCATAAATCATTATTCGCAATTGCAGTAAATCCTTGCACTTCTCCTGAAACGCTTCCACCTTCAGCAATATACAAGGCAATGGATCGCGCTGATGCCATCATTCCTAATGTGGCGATAAATGAGGCAATCCTTCCTTTTGCAACCATTAACCCGTTCAAGAATCCTGCAAAGGAACCTACGACTAATGCAGTGAAAATACCAACTAGTATACTACCCGAGGCATTTAATGCTAAAACCGTAATAACACCAACTAGTGCTAGGACAGATCCAACCGACAAGTCAATCCCACCTGAAAGCATAACGACTGTCATCCCTAAAGCGACTATACCTATAATAGAAACTTGCATGAGTATATTGAGTTGGTTGTTCATATCTAAAAATCTAGGACTCATAATAGAAGATGCGATAAAAATAATAATGAAAGCTATAATGACGCTATATTCTGACCATAGCCATGTGAGACGACTTTTGGCATTTGAAACTTGCGGACGATATTCTTTAACATTTATATTAGCCACTTGTTGCGACCTCCCTTTTCGAGCCAGTTGCATAATGCATAATTTCTTCTTCCGTTGCTTCTTCACCGTTAAACCTTGCTGTTATTTCTCCTTGGTACATCACATGTATCGTATGACATAGCCTCATTACTTCAGGAGCCTCCGAAGACAATATGATCACCGATTTTCCTTGTTCGGCCAATGCCACAATTTGCTGATAAATCTCTTGCTTCGCTCCAACGTCAATCCCTTGAGTCGGGTTATCAAATATGAGTATATCTGCCCCTACTTCAAGCCATTTGGCGATGATTACTTTTTGTTGGTTACCACCACTTAACTTATCGATTGTGATACGAGGGTTGTGTACTTTGATATTCAGCAGTTCCTTATAATATTGAAATTTATCCCGTTCGTCATTATCTTGGATAAAGCCAGATTTCTCAAAATTTCCTATGGAAGATAAACTCATGTTATGAATCACACTTAAATCTTTTATGATTGCATTTTCTTTTCGATCTTTTGGAACAAGACCTATACCTGCCTTTACGGCTTTTCGGGGATGATCTATTTTTACCAACTGATTATGGATCTTTATCTCACCAGTGTATTTTTTTCGATATCCGAATATGCTTTCAAACAGCTCTGTCCTACCGTCTCCAGCTAGGCCAGTAAAACCTACAATTTCCCCTTTTTTCACCTGAAAATGAATGTCCTTAAACAATTCTTGACTTGTTAAATTGTTCACTTCTAGTAATACTGGGCCAAATGAATGTTCATGTACAAAACGATTTTGAGAGATAGATTTTCCAACCATTAGCTTGGTAATTGTATCTAAGTCCTCCTGTTCAATGTCGCCAGTCTTAATCATTTCTCCGTCACGTAATACGGTATAACGGTCACATACTTCCTTAATTTCCTTTAGTTTATGGGATATATAAATAATTGAGATGCCCGATTTCTTTAAGCTCTTCATTAATTCAAATAAACGATTTACTTCATGTTCTGCTAATGAGGTTGTAGGTTCATCCATAATGATAAGCGTGGATTTATGAAGAAGCGCCTTGGATATTTCTATCAATTGTTTATAGGAAGTTGCTAAATTTCTTACGTATTCTTTCGGATCGATGTCTACTCCAAGCTTTGATAAGATTTCATGAGTTTGCTGACACATCTCTTCCACTTTTAAAAAGCCGACTTTGTTTCGAAGTTCTGATCCTAAAAACATATTCTCATAGACTTTGAGGTCAGAAACCATGTTTAGTTCTTGATGGATAAAGCTAATCCCTTGCTCTTGAGATACTCTAGGATTGGCCATCCGGACTTCTTGATCGTTTATGTAAATAGTGCCACTATTAGGTTGATGGACTCCACCTAAAATATTCATCAAAGTGGATTTTCCGGCACCATTTTCACCTAACAATGCATGAATCTCACCTTTTTCAATCAGAAGAGACACATTCTTTAATACGGGTACACCATTAAATGACTTGTTCATGTTCTCCATTTTTATAAAAGGATTTTCAGCCATAGTATTTATCCCTCCTTATATAGGAAAAGAGGAAATACAACAACTGTTTACACAACCATTGTATTTCCTGTTATTCATTTAGAATTTAGATTCCGGATCATAGAACTCATCCACGTTTTCTTTTGTTACTTGAGTAGCTTCTTTTACGACCATCGACTCTTTTGGTTCATTCCCTTTTGCAATATCCGCTGCAATTTTCACTGCATCTTCCACCATCGTTGGAGAGTAAAGGAAAGTAGCTTTCATAAGACCGTCTGCCTTGATATCTTCAAATACCGCTTTACCGCCACCAGCACCAGTTACAAATTGAATGTCTGTACGTTTTGCTTCTTTAATAGCTTGAAGTACACCAAGCGCCATTCCATCATCTTGTGTAAATACAGCATCTATTTGCGGATGAGCTTGTAAAATGTTTTGCATCACTTCTAACGATTTTTCAGTTGAGAAGTCACCACTCTGTGAAGCAATAATTTCCATTCCTTCTGCACTTTCCATCGCTTCTTTAAAACCTGACCCGCGTTGTTCTGTAACTGAACTTGGTGGACCTGAAATTTCTACAACTTTTCCTTTGCCGTTTAATTTCTCTACAAAGTACTTACCAGCATTTACGCCGATTCCTTCATTGTCACCTTTAACAACAACTGTAGCCGCATCATTTTCAAGCTCACGGTCCACAATTACTAAAGGAATTCCAGCATCTTTTATTTTTTGTCCTACAGGAGAAAGTGCTGCTGACTCAATTGGAAGCATAACGATAACGTCCACACCTTGTGCAATCAAATCGTCTACATCGTTTGCTTGTTTGTTTGGATCAGCGGCATTTGTCATCACATATTCAATGCCATCGCTATCTTTAAGTGCTTTTGCTTGCTTTTCTGCACTATCAATTAGTGCTCCCATCCATCCATGTGTTGCTGAAGGTAATGAAATACCGATTTTTAGCGTTTCATCTTCTTTTCCATCTGCAGTATTCGTATCATCACTACAAGCTGACATAATAAAGACTGTTACTAAAGATAAACATAAAATTAGAAATTTCTTCAACACTATTCCCCCTTGAATTTAGTGAACTGTTCCCCTTTTGTAATCGATTACATTAGCAACTAAGGGCAACGCTCTATTATTAATCCCTTTTAATAACAGAGCGCTGAACTTAGTTGTTTATCCTCATGTAGATTCTCGAATTACTAATTCATGGTTCAATATGACATTATCCACATCATTCCCTCTGATTTTATCGATTAACATTTCCGCCGCCACCGTACCCATCTTATACATAGGCTGAGCAATCGTTGTGAGCGTAGGATTTGTCATATTTGAAAAATCAATTTTGTCAAAACCTACTACTGCAATATCATTTGGTACATGTAATCCAGAAGCATTTATTTCTTTGAGTGCCCCAATTGCCAAAAGGTCCGATACAGCGAATATCGCTGTTGGGCGATCGTGTAAACCGAGTATCTTTTTCATCGCCTGTTGTCCATGCTCAAATCCTAGATGCTTTGTATAAAGGATATAATCGTTGTTCAAAGGTATACCATGTTCTTCTAATGCTCGTTGATACCCCATTTCCCTCTGTCTCGAATATAAAAATCTTTCATCTGAATTCATAAGGGCAATTTTTTTATGACCGATTTGAATCAAGTGCTTTACCGCCCGATAAGAGGCTTCTTCATTATCTATCGTCACGTATGGAATCCCACTATCGACGTTATACTCACTACATTGAATAATAGAATACTTTTCTGCTAGCTCTTTTAATGTTTCGATATTTACCGCAGGATCCATAGAAATAATTCCATCCGCCATCTTTTTCCTCACAAGGTCAAAGTAAATATTCTCTTTTTCAGGATTGGAATCTGTTTCACATAACAAGATATTGTAATTCTGACTAAGAGCAACATTTTCGATTCCTTTTATAATTTCCAAATAGAACGGATTGGATATGCTCGGGATTAATATTAAAAGAATTCGACTTTCTGAATTCCTTAGATTTCTCCCTAACATACTAGGTTCATAATTTAAATTTTTTATAGCGTCTTCTACTTTTATTCGCGTTTTTGAAGATACTGTATTCTGTCCGTTTAGTACCCTCGATACTGTCGCTACAGATACACCTGCTTGTTTAGCCACCTGCTGGATGTTTGTCATCTTCGAAGTCTCACTTTCTATGATTTCATTGAAAGAAAAAATGAAATCGTTTACATTTACATGTTATTATATTCCGAATTATGCGTCAATATAAATTTTTTATTAGAAATAACTATTGATTTACTTGAATATTTTATATATGTTAATAATGTAATGGTTTACATTACTGTATATTCTGACAAATGAAGGAGGTATTTCTTTGAAATTAGGTGTTTTTACCGTACTCTTCTCCGATAAAAACTTTGAAGACATGTTAAGTTATGTTTCTTCTAAAGGTATAGAAGCAATTGAATTAGGTACTGGAGGCTATCCTGGTGATGCTCATTGTAAAGTAGATGAACTTCTAAACGATGACACGAAATTGCAAAGCTTCAAGCAAAAGATCAGCGACTATGGATTAATCATCAGTGCCCTAAGCTGCCATGCAAACCCACTCCATCCACAGAAAAAAATCGCAGAGCCCGCGGATGAATTATTTGTAAAAACCATACATTTAGCATCCAAGCTAGGCGTTCCAGTAGTTAATACATTTTCAGGATGTCCAGGAGATCATGAAAATGCCCTTTATCCTAACTGGCCAGTAGCTCCTTGGCCACATGATTTCCAAGAGATATTAAAATGGCAATGGGAAGAAAAACTAATTCCTTACTGGAAAGAAAAAAATGATTTAGCACAATCACTTAACGTAAAGATCGGTTTAGAACTACATGGAGGATTCTCTGTACATACTCCTGCTACACTATTGCGATTAAGAGAAGCCTGCGGTCCTATGATCGGCGCTAATCTTGACCCTAGCCATATGTGGTGGCAAGGTATTGACCCAATTGAAGCCATTAAAATACTTGGACGTGAGAACGCCATCCATCATTTCCATGCAAAAGATACAATTATCGATCAGCAAAACATGAACCGAAATGGTCTTACAGATATGACCGACTACGCCAATATGCGTGACCGTGCATGGTATTTTAGATCTGTTGGTTTTGGACACGATCAAAAAACATGGGCAGACATCATTAGTATTCTACGACTTTATGGTTATGATTATGTCGTAAGTATCGAACATGAGGATGGGTTAATGTCGATTGAAGAGGGATTCACAAAAGCAGTCGAAAATTTAAAACCGATAATTGTGAAAGATTCTATCAGTCAGATGTGGTGGACTTAAGCGGAGAGATATATTAAACTCCTCTCTTGTACGTAACAGAGAGGAGTTTTAATTTATGGTAATAATGTCATCACTGCAAAGAAATGCAATATGGATGCAGCAAGCACAAAAATATGCCAGACAGCATGATGATACGTAAATCCGCGTCATACATAGAAAACTGCACCAACTGTATAGAGCAAACCACCTACAGCCAGATAAATTATGTATAAATAAACTCATATAGCGCAAACACTGTTGCTCATAGTTTCATCGAATCAGGATTATTTAACAAAGACGTTATAAATGATTTCTATGATGGTTTAGCAGCAAACATAGCGAAATAATTAGTTACACAAAAAAAATATTTTCAACATTTTTAAGCCACTTTCTGTTTGCTCAGAAACAGATTTTTTAGTGTGAATTTTATATTATTGCTATCTCAAGTGATACCTTCAGAATGCTGCCATGTATGGTTTTATACCTCCTCTACCTCTAAATACTATCCAAGTCCCATTTCAACGATTTATTCCGGCATCCCCTACACCTCTTTTACCTAAAAAATGGTATATATTTGGAAGTCTCTTTGCGTGAACAGGTAAATAGTGTTACTATTAAAGATGAAATCATTTAAATATTGATTTTATTTCAAAAAACCAGACGATTTCCTCCTACTTTCTTTCCTATTCACTACTAGGTGAATCCTTTCTAAGCTGATTTCAAAATCAGCACCAATTGCTATTAATAACTCTCGTCATAGGTAGTTACCATTTTGATAAAATCACACTTTCGAAACATTAGCTGTATGTCCTAGCAATGGCATAGAGGCGACTTACTTTTCCCATACTGGAATTGTAGGTAGTCCTTTTTTTTATGCGTAAAAAAGACTGTATTTATTTCGACATGAACAACTATCAACTAAGGAGGTACTTATGATCAAATTTGAAAATGTAAGTAAAATATACACAGATGGCTTTAAAGCGGTTGATTCCGTTAATTTTGACATTCCGGAGGGTGAATTTTTAGTCCTTATAGGTCCTAGTGGTTCTGGAAAATCAACAACAATGAAAATGATTAATAGAATGATCCCAAACACAAACGGAACTATATCAATCGATGGGAATGATATTACCAAGTTAAATCCATCGGAACTACGCCGAAATATCGGTTATGTTATTCAACAAATCGGACTTTTCCCTCACTACACAATAGAAAAAAACATCGCAATCGTTCCAGAGCTAAAAGGTTGGGACAAAGAGAAAATCAAAGCTCGAGTTAAAGAGTTACTTATAATGGTTGACCTTGATCCAGAAGTTTACGCAAGTCGTTATCCGAAAGAACTTTCTGGTGGACAACAGCAGCGTGTAGGAGTGGCAAGAGCTTTGGCATCTGACCCTCGTGTCCTTCTCATGGATGAACCCTTTGGTGCCTTAGATCCAATTACGCGTGATCAACTACAAGATCAATTAATTTCTTTACAAAGAAGACTAAAGAAAACAATTGTCTTTGTGACACATGATATGGATGAAGCATTAAAACTTGGTGACCGTATTGCGATTATGAAAGATGGTAATTTACTACAAATCAATACACCAGAAAAGTTATTACAAGAACCTGCTTCCGTTTTTGTAGAGGAGTTTATCGGCAAGGATAGAATTATACAAAATCCTGAACTTATGCCAGTTGTCAGTGTGATGACAACAAAAGTAGTTACCTCTCAGCTAGGTCGCTCTCCCGAAAAAGCGTTATTAAAGATGCGACAACAAAAAATTACTTCCCTAATCATTGTAGATGAAAATGACGATACATTTATCGGACTTATTTCTGCCTATGAGTTGATAAAAAAAGTAAATACGATTAAGTCCATCGAGGAAATTATGATTGTTCCTGAATACATCCTGTCTGAAACAGCTACTGCTAAAGATGCGATTATGATGATGCCAAATGTTAAGTACGGGGTTATTCCTGTTTTAAATGTTGCAAAAAAAGTAGTTGGATTAGTGACTCGTGGGACATTACTCACTGCTTTGTCCAGCCAATGGACAGAATTGGAGGGTATAAATGAATAATTTAAATATATGGGAGCAATTTACCCAACAAGCACAACTGCGTTGGTCTGAGGTAATTGAAGCAACTTCCGTTCATATACAATTAGTATTCTTTTCTATGTTAATAGCAATTGTTCTTGGAATTGGATTAGGTATTTTAATAACACGAGTTCCGAAACTCTCGACAGTTGTATTGGGTGGTGCAGGTATTTTACAAACCATTCCGAGTTTAGCACTTTTAGGTTTCATGATTCCTATTTTCGGTATAGGTGTAAACACAGCAATCGCTGCTCTATTTTTGTATTCACTTCTTCCTATTATTCGAAACACATATACAGGTATTAAAGATGTAAATAAAGCAACTGTAGAAGCTGCTAAAGGTATGGGGATGACTAGTCTTCAAGTATTGTTAAAAGTTGAACTTCCTCTTGCAATTCCAATGATTATGGCCGGTGTACGAACTGCAGCCGTTATTAATGTCGGAACCGCTACACTTGCGGCGTTTATCGGTGCTGGTGGTCTTGGAGATTTCATCTTTTTAGGAATTACTCGCGGTATTGATGGTTTGATCTTATTAGGTGCTATTCCAGCTGCGTTGTTGGCAATTATTTTAGAGATATTCTTCACTTATCTTGAACGTTGGACAACGCCGGAAGGGTTAAAATAAGGTGATCATATGACGAGAAAAATTATTATTAAATGCTTAACACTACTCCTGTTAGTTACTACACTGACAGGGTGTATATTCAAGGAAGAGGATGCTTTAATAATTGGCTCCCGTAACAATACGGAAAGTATTATTTTGTCTAATCTTATGGGGCAATTAATTGAAGATAAAACGGGAATTAACGTAACCTATAAAGAAAATCTTGGCGGATCGAATGTTGTTTGGACTGCCATGGTTAATGGAAAAATTGACGTTATACCAGATTATACTGGAACAATTGTTATTAACTATTATCATGAGACTGCAGGTAATGCAGATGAAACGTTAGCTAAAACAAGAGAGTTGGTTGCAGCTGATGGCATTACCGCTTTAGATTCATTTGGTTTTAACAATACGTATACATTGGCTCTTGATGAAGATGAAGCTGAGTCGTTGGGAGTAAAGACTTTTAGTGATTTTGCGAAGGTTTCAGATGATTTTATTCTAGGCGCAGTATTTGAATTTATTGATCGTCCCGATGGATTACCGGGGTTTCAAAAGGCCTATGGTATTAAGTTTAAAGAAGTAAAAGGAATGGATCATGGAATTATGTATCGCTCCATCAATGCTAAAGAGGTAGACGTTATTAACTCTTATACAACAGATGGTCAGCTACAAATGTATAACTTACGTGTTCTAGAAGATGATAAGAGCTATTTCCCACCTTATCATGCTCTTCCTCTAGTTCGCACAGAAATATTAGAACAGTACCCTGAAATTGGGGAAGTACTTCTAGAATTAGCAGGTAAAATAGATGAAACCGCGATGCAAGAGATGAATGCAAAAGTGGATAATGAGGGACAAATGGTTGAACTTGTGGCTAAAGAATTCCTTCAAGAAGCTGGATTAATCAGTAAATAATAAAAGAGCTTCCTAGTTTGAAAAGTAATTTACAAAAGTCGGTTCCCTTTTGGGAGATCGGCTTTTGTTTTTACTTCCCCTAAAGATTATCTAAAAAAGTAAGAGTTGGAGTAATCATTTACTCCAACTAATTAGCGAATGCAGTTCAGTGCACCTCACATACCGTAGTATACACCGTCCAGTACTTATACAACTCTAAATTCATTTTTTACGCCAATAATGTCATTACTGCAAAGAAATGCAATATGGATGCAGCAAGCACAAAAATATGCCAGACTGCATGATGATACGTAAATCCGCGCCATACATAAAATACTGCACCAACTGTATAAAGAACACCGCCTACAGCCAGATAAATCAGACCTTGAGTCGATACGTTTGCAATAAGTGGTTTCCATGCAAATACCATCAGCCAGCCCATTACTACGTACAATAACGTCGACGTATGCAAAAAGCGCTTCACAAAATATGCTTTAAACACCGTACCAGCTATCGCAAGCCCCCACACAACCCCAAACAACGTCCAGCCAAGTGTCCCTTTTACTGCAAGGAATAAAAAAGGAGTGTATGTCCCAGCAATAAAAAAGTAAATGGACGAGTGATCCATTATCTCAAACACATCTTTCGCTCTGCCAGCTGGAAACCCATGAACGAGTGTGGATGACGCATATAATAGCACCATCGTTGCTCCAAACAACGTAAAACTCACCACATGCCACGCCGTTCCTTGTGTTACAGAAGACACAATCAATATGACGAGTGCCGCTATACTTAAAAGAGCTCCTATTCCGTGAATGATTGCATTCGCAATCTCTTCACGCTTCGAAAATATATGTGTATTACTCATCTTAGTTCATTCCCATCTGATGGATCTCTATATCTTTATGCTATCACTTTGTTTGAATAGTTCAAAATAAGTACCTTCGGCAGATGAACGGTCACAAATATTTTTATCCGGACATATTTCTTTTTATACGGACACAAAAAATTCTATACGGACGCATTTCTTTTTATACGGTAAGAAACAATTCTATCCGGTCGTATTTGAATATAAACAAAAAAAGAGACACTCATAAAGAGTGTCCCTGATTTACTTAATTCCAAAGAATTAAAGTTTTACGATGTTAACTGCTTGTGGTCCACGTTGACCATCTTCGATATCAAATTCCACTTTTTGACCTTCGTCAAGTGATTTGAAACCTTCGCCTTGGATCGCTGAGAAGTGAGCGAATACGTCGTTTCCGCCTTCAACTTCGATAAATCCAAAACCTTTTTCTGCGTTAAACCATTTTACTGTACCTTGTGTCATTTAAAAGACCTCCAAAAATTGTATTGAATAAAAAATTCACATATTACAAAAAGTACCGAACAAACACGATTACTTTTTGTAATATGTGAATTCATTGTTTCTGTTAAGCAATTTAATTATTGTCCTTACTATATAACAGTTTTATACATTTGTCCACCAATAACTCTTAAAAGCAAATTTAAATACTATGCAGCTCTTCCAAAGTTTCTAACACATGCTCAAGAAATTCTTCAATCTCCCCCATGTGCTCTTCATTAATTTTACGTGTAAATTCCACTTCAATCGTATCAAGATATCCTGGTTCTTCCTGATTGTATAGGAAACTCAGTGTTTGAGTTAGCTTGCTATCGTCTTCCCATATCTCTTTGATTGTTTGTTCGATAATATTACATTGTATAGGAAAATTTTGAACGCGCTTGTAGAATCGCAATAGTAACGTGCACCCAATATTTTTTACGGGTAGCTCTAATATCTCCCCAGCTAGTTCGTCTAAAGTAGCCTTTAATACTATTTCCGCCGTTACATCTTGTGGATCGACTAATGAAAATTGTACAGAAAACTCCCTCGCTAGAATAGATAAGTCAATTTGGTCTTCTCGGTTTGTAATATGGATTTTGCGTTCTATATTATCTAAATCATACACTTGGTTTTCAAAGGCTACTTTTAAATTCTCAAAAATGGTTGGATCAAACATATATAAATTCCTCCAAAGAAATTCCGTTGAGCTTTTCTTTATACTAGCCACTTTTTATAGAAATTATATCAAATGATACTTGCATTATGATAAAAAGAGACATACTTCAGTATAAATACCATACTCATCGCTTAACAAAACTTGTTTAAACAATCCTATGACTAAAAATTAATCGTACTGTCTTTTATCGTTCCACTGTTTTGCTTACATGGTTTATTACTATCTTAACATCGTCTTACATTAATGCGTCAGCCATTACAATTTCAAGCGTTAGGTTTTCCTTTGCTCCTAAATTAATTTCATATGGAGTCACATTTTCATTTTCTTCATTTTTAATAATGCGGATTTCAGGACGCCCCGCCGCCTGGTAGTTATATTGCGTGACGATTCCTGTCCGACCATCGTTTAGTGTTACGGTTAAGCCTGGTGGATAGATGGCAATACACTCTTTAAATAAGCTGACTTGATGAGTATCGAACTGAGTACCACTTCCAGCATATAGAATTTCGAGTCCTTGATGAGGCATTACGGCCGGCCTGAATGCTCTTGGATTTGTCACCGCATCGAACACATCGGCAACACTTATGATTTTCGCATATTTATGAATTTCATCTCCCTTTAATCCTCTTGGATAGCCCATCCCATCGATTCTTTCGTGATGCTGCAACGCACAATGAGCAACCGGCAAAGGGATTTCATGTATTTTTCGTAGTATATCGAAGCCCTTTGCACAATGTTGTTTGACTAGAGCATATTCCTCTTTTGTTAACTCTCCCGGTTTATTTAATAAATTTTGCGGAATATGTAATTTTCCTAAATCGTGTAACATGGCTCCCAATCCGATTTCTTCAATATTCTTAAGAGGTAATCCATTTTCGATAGCAAGCTGACAAGCATATATAGAAACGTTCAGCGAATGATTGAACACATAATTTTCATGAACTTTTGTCGCAGCTAGTAAATTCAATGCATTTTCATTATCCGTTAGAGACGACAATATATCCTTAAAAACTTTTTGAAAGCTCCGTATCGCTCTACCTGATTTCATCATCCCTTGAAGATTTGTGTTTGAATGACTTAAATCCATTAATGTTTGAAACCCTTCAGTAATCGTATTTAAAGCTTCCATACGTAACGCTTCAGGAATGGACTCAACAATCTCTATTCCTTCAGAAACTTCATCTTCTATATAAATAGTTGTAACATTATATTTTTGCAACTTAGGGATGATTCGATCTATTAGTTCTGCTCCCTTTGCTAACAAAATTTTACCTTTGTCATTATATATCGGTTTACCCAACCTCATTCCGGGCCGACATTGATCAATTTTAACTAAACGCATTCTGCGAGCTCCCTATTCTAAGCACAATGAGTCGATTGTACTTACGTTTGATATTATATTCATACTAAAGGTAATAATTTGATATAGTTCTATTATATTATGAAAATAGGTAAAAGAGAATAGTTAATCAGACGATAGTTGTTGTTAATCCCGATATCCAGAAAAGAATTCAAAAAAAATTGACAAACTATGACCCATGCATTTAACATGTATCACGGAATAGCGAAATCATTTTTAGGAGATAGATACTGATGAAAAAAATAAAGGTTAAAGATTTACTAGGACAAGGACACAGCCTGATGAATAATATCGTAATGGATACAGCTGGTTTACTCGAAGAAGCATACTTTGTTATTAAGATAGATGACTTGCTGAAAGAACGAGGGATCACTCAAAAAGACTTAGCTCAGATGACAGGAATGCGAGTTGGTACGGTATCAGAGATCATCAATGGTAAAGGTATTAGCCTAAATAAAGTACAGCTCTTTGCTATTATGGCGGCTTTAAGAGTTAAAAGCATAGATGACCTTTATGAGATGAAATTACCTGAGGGCTTAGAGGAGACTTTTTATACAGAACAGGCCGAATGGAAATCAACAAAAGAAATGCCAATAGCAGTTAAAGAGTTGTACAAAGAGAATGTACTAAAAGCGTCAGGATTAAAATAAGACACAACTTTACATACAAAAAGAAGCGTCAGGATAAGAAGTTCAGGAAAGATAGTACTAAAAAAATGCTTGGAGATTTCCAAGCATTTTTTAATTAAATTATTCTTGAGCGTCTTCATCACTCTTGTATTCTAAAGTATCTCCAGGTTGGCAATCCAATGGCTTACAAATTGCCTCTAATGTGGATAATCGAATGGCTTTTGCCTTTCCATTTTTCAATATAGAAAGATTAGCCATCGTGATTCCAACCCTCTCCGAAAGTTCTGTTACGCTCATTTTCCTTTTAGCCAACATCACATCAATATTAATTATAATTGCCATGTCATTCACCTCAGACTACTAAGTCATTTTCTGATTTTATATCGATGGCCTCTTGTAAAAGCCTTTGAAGAACAGCAGCAAAGACGGCAATCACCATGGGAGAAAAAATCATGAAAAAGCATTCCTCATTACAAAAAAATGCTCTATAGCTTTAACCTATTCAATTTAAAACTTGTTCAATCTTTTCTGTTGCCTTTATGTCTGATTCATCAATGCCACCATACTTGTGATCATATCCTAAGAGAAGATTGTACTACACTCATTTTTAATACAATTTGTATCCTTATTTATCTCAATTACATACATTATTGAAAATGGCAAAAAGGAGTTGTACATTTGGAAATCCCTGTTTCTGGATTCATGTATCATTCAGACGATTCGGATCCTCAGCATTCCCACCAACTTTTTATCACTTCATGGGATGGCAGACCTGTCCCTGCCCATGTCCACGAATTTAGAGGAGTAACTTCTTTTGATGCGGGACATAATCACAGATACGCTGGAATTACTGAACCAGCACCAAGTGGAGTCCCACACACTCATCGATACTTTACCTTTACATCAGTGGACGATCAACATCAACATGAAATTCGTGGTGTTACTGGTCCAGCTATTCCGCTTCCTAACGGCGGTCATTATCATGAGTTTAGTGGGGTTACTACTATAGAAGGAATGAATCCTCATAGGCACAATTATAGCGGGAGAACTAGTTTATAATCTTTATAGATTTTGAGAGTGTTTTAATTCATGGGAGTTCAATAAGTTTAACAACAATGGCATCAATCCTTTGTTGGATCAACGCCATTTTTTTATTATTTATCTGAGTTCTTTTTCAAATATAAGTTGTATTTGTAATGCTTGCCCACCTGCCCTGACTGGCAATGGTCCACACGCCCTTGTTCATTTGTTAATCATGAATAATATGTAAACAAATGAGTAGACCTCTTTGCTGCCTTTATCTCGACTTAGAGCATATTGGTAGATATATAGAAAAGGGATGTTGAAAGATGAAAAACGAAAATAATTATCCAATCGATCAAAGTCCAGATTCAACAGAAATTTATGCTGCTAAACTATCGTTAATTGGAGCTGTACTCTCTACGTTAGGTGATGGAATATCAGCAATAGCTGCAGGAATTAATCTACAAAATTTAGAAAGGACAAATAATCAAAACTCTCAAGAGCAATTAAATCAATCAAAGCAATTAGAACAAATGCAGAAACAAATTGACCAATTAACAAGTAAGTTAGATAAAATGGAGCGTAGTAAGAGGTAAGGACTTTCCTCTTACTTTTTTTGTTTTTATTAGTAACTACTTCTTTCGCAATTTGGTTTAAATGCGACACCCATTCTCCGCTTCTTTTATTCAACTAAACTGACCCGTTGGCTGAATAAGAAACTGGAATCCAAAATCAAATCGACTTGATCATTGAACTGGATTGAATAGGGCATGTACCTTATATTGATATAACATCAGGATTAGAATGTATTTATCTTCGAATCTATTAGTATATTCATCTTATTTTCCAAAAAACATTTGGCTTACATAGTCCTTTTTTTTCTGAGCAAAATAAATATTGAAGGTGGTCATAAACATGAAAAAAATTGTTATTGTTCCCTCTTTTTTAGTGTTATTTTTAATGACGTCAATACCATCACATGCCGAACCAAATTATTATCAGCCTGCTGAAGAATCTAAAGAAGAACTAATGATGGATTTGTTTTTATCATTACTTTTGCCGGATATCCAAAAGGCCGTTTCTAATTATTACTCTGATTTTCTTACTGAAAGTCCAATGGTGTACCCGTACCAAATAAAAATTTTAAAGATGGAAAGAACTAATGGATATCGGGGGTTCATATTTTCAGTAACCGTTGAAGTCACACCAGTTGTCGGCCCACACAATCCTGTTGGAAAAGATCAATTAACATTTTCTATTAGTGCAGGTAGTGGAGTCAGTCTTAAAAATTATAAGCATATTGAAACTTATGAACTTCCTCCTAATTGGCAGGACATCAAAAAGAAAAATGAGCTGCATGTATGGTTTTGAAACACCTTTTGAATCAGCCCCGGTTTTTTGGGGGCTTTTTTATTTATAGAAAGCCACAAAAACAGCTTTCATACAGTTTCTGTCTTTGAAGCTTTAACCAACTAAAAAGACAGTCTATAACGATCTAGCTCATCATCGAAAGAACTCGATAGTTGAACTACCACCTTCTCTTTTGTTACATAATAAGGTCGGCTTGTGTCATTTAGTAGTATTAAACTATAAAAGTATTTTTTTAGCCTTTTAAACCACACTAATGTGGTTAAGGAGGTGAACAGTCATGATGAATAACAACGATGAATTCGGTGATGATTACAACTATGAAAATTTAAATTTGGAATATCTAAACTTAGATAGAAATGAGCGAAACAATATTCGCAACAACAATAACAAAAATGACAGCAATAACGAAAATAAAAATAAAAATAACAATAATAACAACACCAACAACAAAAACTTGAAATACTAATTTAGTAAATACAGTCATTCCTAAATATAACTTTAGGGATGACTGTTCCTTTGGAGAGTATCATAAAAACTACTGCTTATTAGTAAAATAATTTATATATCCATCTGATACTTGGTCGGTTGATCCATACACTTTTTCAATTGCTCTAGTTGTTCTCTCAGAAGTTATTTGAAGTTTATGCTCGACTCTACTGTCAATGTATGGTTCATTCATTAATTCTTTTACCATAGTCATAAATTTATCAAAGCCATGAGATTTGATTAAGTAATCGGTAAGTAAAAAACCTAAGCCATAAATCTCAAACGTTTTGGTGTAATCCAATTTGTTTAATTCATCTATCGAGTAAAAGACCAAATCCCTATTTGATAATAACTTATGCTCTCTATAAGGTAAATTATTTAAGTTAATTAATAGTTTACCTTCTCCATCTTTTTCTACTACATGTTGAAGTAAGGTTGCGAAACCCTCTTGAATATATAGTGATGCGTTATCGTTGGAGAAATCAGAAAGCATTTGGTGGGCTAACTCATGTGCAAGTATTGTAAGGGTACTTAAGGATGTAGACGGTCCAGACGGTTCAATCATGAGTTTAAGCGACTCACCTGTCTCATTCCAACCAGTTGATCCAGTCCAAGGTATAGTGGCAGATATTTGTTCCCTGGAATCATAAAGTTTTATTGTCATATCCTTTGGAGTCCAACCAAATTCATTATTATATAAATGAACAATATCACTCGCCTCTCTTAATACAGTCAAAGCTTCTTCTTCTAATTCTGAAACATATAACACAGCAATATTTCCTTCAGATATTGTCTTGAAAGGCACATCATCAATTACCCACTTGTTATTTAATTTTACAATGGAGTAAATAACTTTATTTTGAGTTTCTTTGTCTTGATATTTCATGTTTACAATTAATTCCACATCTCCTTTTTCTGAAGACATTAGATTCACTTCTCCTATGTTCACGGTAAAAGTATAGCCTTGTTCCTTTTTAAATATCGCTTCTTCCATCCATCTCTTTTGTTCTTTATAAAACAAGGAATTTGCACTGTTTTGAAACTCTAGAAATCCTTCTTCATCATTATTGTCTATAGCTTCAAGCATTGGAACAAGTTGAGATTTGACTAATTCACTTTCATCGGTCTTTATTTCCTGTTTTTCAACAGTTTCGAGTTCAACTATTGATTCGAAATTTTCTACTTCTATTTTGTCTGGATCTAGAGCACATCCATAAAGAATAATTACAAGGAAACCTATTAATTTCACAAATTTACGCAATACACTACCCCCAGTTTCAACAAGTTTGATGTTTCTTTTATTTGACTCTCCTGTATTCCAATTAGTGGAATTTCTCATAAAATAACTACTTCGACATCCTTCCAATAATACCTCCTTGCTTAACTAAAATGCTGCTTTAGTTCAATAAGAAAAAAGGCTTTACTCCTTCTTGAAGTAAAGCACCCGTTAGTTTAAGTGTATAATTTCACAAACATTCTCATTTAATTGATTTTATTTTATGATGAATAAATCTGGATGTTCTTTTAACAATTTTGAAAGAAATAATAGTTGAGGAAAAGGTGTTAAAAATAAATCTCTATTTATATGTCCTTTTAATATCGCTTTTCCATTTTGTTCAATAAAATCATTTAAAGTAATTTTATTATTACAGATAAAATGAACATCTTCTGGAGTTAGTAGTAGAAGTCCATTAGTTTCTGAAGAGGATTTGGTTCATTTTCAGAGTAGGAAAGATACATTATTGATAAAGATTCCTGCTCATTTCCTTTAACTAAAATTGGAGCTATTTTCTCGTCTAACCGTATTATGGAAGCGTGATATTTTCCATACAAGTACATTTTGAAATTTATCCTTCTCAACATCCGATATCGATGTTTTCTTTTGCTTTCATCTTTTTGTGTATATGTCCCCCTGTATTGTACTTTGAACATTACCGAACATAAAATAAATCATTTTTGGTAGAAAGAAATTAAGGTTCATGGTAAAATCACATTAGGAAAATAAAGGCAATGTAACCTTTGGGTTCAACCTCGCTGAAAAGTAGGTTGGACCCTTTTTGCATTCTTAAACCTAAAGGAGGACTTTTAATGTTGAGAACAGAAATGCTGTTGCATCGGCTGGACGAGATCGGCAAATCGCTCGAAAGAAGAGGGGGTGCACTATTATTGTTAGGTGTCGGTTCTGTTGGAATCGAGACTGCTCGGCTGGACGATTATTCAGATTTGGATTTCTTTGTCATTGTAAGGCATGACCAGAAAAGCAGATATATCGACCATTTGGATTGGCTAGAAGAAGTTCACCCTTTAGCTTATTCTTTTAAGAATTCGGAGATTGGCTATAAAATTTTGTTCGAAGACGGCATTTTTGGTGAATATTCGGTATTTGAGGAATCGGAGCTGATTAATGGTTCTTATACGGAAGGGAGAGTCGTTTGGAAGGATTCCTCCTACAACAATACGGGAATTTCAAAACCTCCCAACCCGATACCTAGCCCCAAAAAAGACTCCTTAGACCATCCTTTGAACGAAGCTTTAACTAATCTCTATGTGGGACTCGGCCGCTTTGCCAGGGGAGAGCGCCTATCAGCGACGAGGTTCGTACAAGTTTATGCTGTGGACAGGATTTTATCCGTACTTCATTTGATAGAGCAAGAGGTGGATTACTTTCCCGATCCTTTCGGAAACGAGAGGCGCATGGAAAAAAGATACCCTCGTTTCGCGGAAATGATTGCAGACATGATACAGGGATATGATCATGTACCTGAATCTGCACTTCGTATTTTAAGCTTCATAGAAGAAGTGTATCCAGTTAATCGAAAACTAAGCGATGAAATACGACGTTTAGCCAAAATATCCTGCCGTTAACAAAGGAGTTGAATCTTATCATAAAAAAATAGCTATCTATTGTCCCATTTCTGCCTTTACTTGTTTTGCATAAGCAGAATAGATCAAAAATAGAGTTAACCTCTCAAAAAGAGCCAAATTTCTCTATCAGGAAATTTGGCTTATTAGTTATACCTCGAAAGTCCGTTAAACAAATTGCTGACTAGGCTGTTTACAAAAAAACTCACCACGTTGTACTGGGCTTCCAATGTTTGTTTTGTATCTAATAATGAGGTCCAGTGCATTAAGAATGCTCTCTAATACATTCTTCACCGCTGAAGTATTTCCTCTAATTAAACTAAACTGCCCCGTTAGTTCAATAAGAAAAAAGGCTTTACTCCTTCTTGAGGTAAAGCACCCGTTAGTTGAATAACGGTTTCCAATTCGGGTCTTTTGCATCCGTTTTATTTAGCTTTCTTACAAATTCAATGCAATCTTCTTGGCATGCACCAAACACTATGTAATTTTTTTGCGCTTGCCTTAAAGAAACTACGTTTGCCCCTCCCTCATAATCTGGGTCTCCAAATTGAACCCCATCATCTTCCCAAAAACATATTTTGCAAATTTCATATGTATCAGTTGGTTCTTCATTTAGAGTTTTATATCCACAGCAAGGACAAGTATATTTCATAAAATCACCACTATTCCTTTTTAACATATTTTTTCTTATTGAACTAACCTATCGCTTAAGTTTAATGTTTCACAATGCATATCTGAGATCAACTTAATGTTTTGGACATAAAAATAGATCATTTGCAATGATGGTCATATTTTGCTAAAGCACCCGTTAGTTCAATAACAAAAAATATTTTTTATTGGTTAACGCCAATATTTACACCCCATAGTCTTTGAACATTCACAAATTCCTGTTCATTGAATTCCATTCTATAAATATCGGGTTTTGATGTGCTATGTAAAAAATTCAAGTCATAAGTGCTATCGAAATAACCCATCATCAAGGTCATAACAGCTCCGTGAGTACCTATCACTATTTTTTTATCTCTAAAAGTTTCTAATAGTTCTTTTAAGACCTTTATAGCTCTTTTTTGACAATCAGAATTTGATTCTCCTCCCTCTAAAGAGAA
Organism: Psychrobacillus mangrovi; assembly: GCF_037104765.1. Taxonomy (NCBI): domain Bacteria; kingdom Bacillati; phylum Bacillota; class Bacilli; order Caryophanales; family Bacillaceae; genus Psychrobacillus; species Psychrobacillus mangrovi. The sequence continues at coordinate 155,594 of NZ_JBAWSY010000006.1, forward strand.
TTTTGATTCAGAAAATGACTTCTCCAAAAGTGGGACCAGTTCTTTATCTGATACTCGATTGTTTCCAGAAGAGAATATCCTCTCTTTTAAATCTTCAAAAACTAAAACTTCCTCTCCTATTTGTTGAGCTAACTGTTCTACAGTTAAAATTGAGCGTATATATGGACTTGAAACAACTATATCAATTTCTTTATCTTTCAAAATGTCAGTCACTCGTTTAGCATCTAAATAACCTTTTTCGGTTAATCCCCTGGTTCTATCATTTCCTTCTTTTGGCGATTCACCGTGTCTCACCATATAAACAAATGTACTCATAATATAAAATTTCTCCCTCCATTGAACTAACCTGCCCCGTTAATTCAATAAGAAAAAAGAGCTGTTTTAACAGCTCAATGTTCTTTAACTAAAGCATTTGTTAGTTTAATAAGCATTTTTAACTCTTTTATAACCTCAGACAAAAATTAGTATAAGTAAGAATGTAAGAACAAGAGTAATTAATATAGAAATAATTAATTCTGGCTTTAATAAATTATATGATTCTCTTAAGGAAATTAATGATTCGGTATTCTGCAATTACAGGAATAGTATTCTCTCTCCACCTTTTTCATATCGTTTAACAGCCTCTAATTTTTGTTCACTCGTTACTTGCATAAAAAATACACCTCCAATTGTTAGGTTTTGTGTCTAACAATTGGGGTGCAGTCCATTAAGTTACTCTTTTACATTTAGCATCATTCTTGATATGGATTTATTACAATATATCAAGATATTCTAGATGATGGCTAGTAGTTCTGCGAAAATCAATTGACTTTGAGTAGACAGGTTTGATTAGTAGCGATATGGAATTGGCAAAAACAAAATTATTATTTTCTAAAGAAATTAGGGGGTAATATGAAGCTGCCCTTTTTTGATAAGAAAGTATAAAAAGTGGGGCTTCCTGATCGAGCTCCAAGCGCTAAAAACTATGCGACTTCATAACTCGCCCTACGTTAGTTCGCAAGCTCACCGTGATTCCATTATCTCAGTTGATTTGCTCCAGTCGCTACGTTTTTAAACGGGCGTTCTGCGCTTTTCTTACTATTTTGGTTTAGTTATGTCCCAGCTGCTGAAATTTTTTTCGTTAACAATTATGCGAGAAAGTCGAGAACCCGCTTGATTACAAGTTTCGTCGCGTCAGCATCGTAAGAGGGTAAACTGCTGTCGGTGAAGAGATGTTCCTTGCCTTCATACAGAAAAAGTTCAGCGTGATTGGCCGACGCCACAAGCTCACGAGCCGCGTTGATGTCGCCGTCTTCAACGAAAAAAGGATCTGCACTCATGGCGTGAACTTGCACAGGCAAGTCGGCCGGCCACTGAGATTCGAATGCAGAGGTCGGGAGGCAGGCATGAAAAAACAGTGCGCCTCTGGCGCCTTCACGAGTTTGGGCGAGCTGCTGTGCTGCCGGGACACCGAGTGAAAAACCAGCATAGACGACATCGCGTGAAAGCTCGCTGGCTGCCCGAACGCCGCGCGCCGTCACTTCTTCAAAGCCGATTTCCTTAACAAATACCAAGCCTTCCTCCAGCGAGGAAAACATGCGGCCGTCAAATAAATCTGGCACGTGCACAGTATGCCCCGCATCTCTCAGTTGATCGGCGATTTCTTCAATCCCCTTCGTTCTGCCTAAAACATGGTGTAACAACAAAACTTCGGCCATCGTTTTTCCTCCAATTTAATGAATTTCATATGTCTAAGTTTCGACAAGAAAGCCTGTTTGACCTGCCAGAACTTTACGATTTAGAAATATTTTTTATGCGTATCAGTATCAATTACAAAATCGACTTTTATATCGCAGTCATAAGAAATTTATTCAAAATTGTTTAGCCTGTAAAATACATCAGGGAGATCTACTATGTGACAAGTAAGGCTTTTCGAAATTCATATAAACTTTATTAAACTATTGCACTCTGATATACAGTATGATTATTGATCGGATTCAACGTAAATAACAAAACAACCATCACTTACTATATAACTCTTTAGTTCGGATTTTTCGTGTTATATACTCCGGTTTTTATCTACCCTTCTTCAACTAGCCTGCGTTAGCACAAGTAGCGACTGTTCTTATTTGAAAAATCTCTCCCGATTGCTGAAGATCTTAATATAAATGAATCAATGCTTCACCACTATTTCTTCTTGTGCTAACGCCCCCGATAGCTTATATGGAATCTTTCACAATTTCTACCGTAATTAACATATTCAATTTACGAAATATCAAAATAAAAACAGAGTTAATTCTACCCATTTTGTAAGTTAACTCTGTTTTTGTTTGAGTTAGTCTAATATGTTTTCCACTGGTTTTGTAATACGCTTTTGAATTATCCAGCCTCCTAAAATAAACGCAGTAATGATGATAAACACAATAGGTAACTGAAAGACTATCCAATTAGAAGGTGCATAATGTTTAATTTGATGTGCATTTTCAATCGTTTCAAGATAGGAATTCTGATATTCATATTGCACAGTCCATTGATCATTGGCCATTGCTACAGTTCCTATGTCATAATCATTCGGAATGATTGTCTCTGTAATCTTTCCATTTTCACCGATGACAAGTATTGCTTGTGAATAATCAATAGGAAAAGTATAAGTTGGATTTCCTTGTAAATGTGTTACATCATCTATATTTTCAGTAGAAAATACAGCCAAATGCTCCAGTTGCCCACTATATTCTTGGAAAACGGCTTGGAGTGCTATTTCATCTATATTAGCTTGTGTCGATAATACTGCGAATGTCTTTTCCATAATATCCTGCTTTTGCTGTTCAATTCCCTGTGCTTCTTCTCGTTCATCGTTAAGTTCGGACAACACGTTCAAAGAGTATATAAAAAATCCAACCGTTACGATGAGTGCAACCCAAAAGGAAATACTTAAAAATTTCGTGAAATTTTTCTGTGCATTGAAAAAATGTGCGATTTTTTGAAAAGGTTTTTTTTGTTCTATGCGAGTTGGAATTTCCGGTTGCTCTTGAATATCAAATTCTACACGCATTTGATTCAGAAGCTCGGCACATTGTTCGCAAGTGGCGATGTGCTGCTCTATAAATCTTGAACTTTCCTCACTGCATATTTGATCTATGTATGATGGTAATAAATCACGCACAATATAACATTCATTCTTCATTCATATTCCCTCTCTCTCTTAATTTTAATTTGGCTCGGTAAAAGGTTACCCTTGCCCAATTTTCATTTTTCAGGTGTATTTCTCCAATTTCTTTAAAGGTTAAGCCGCCCAGTATGCGAAGTAACACAATTTCTTTATACGGTTCCTCTAACAAATGAATCATCCGATAAAGTGCAATTTTATTTTCACTTTCGATGAGGTTGTTTTCTACTGAAGGTAATTGGTTCAGTAGATGTGGTGATTGCGGTTGTTTGACTTGTTTATCCACGTACTTATAATATGTATACTTTGCAATTTGACAAAGCCAAACCGACATTTTGCATTCGCCATTATAAGTGTCGATTGAACGAACAGCCTGATAAAAAGTCTCTTGTGTTAGTTCCTCTGCTATGTCTACATTACGACAAAGGATCATTAAATATTTAAAGACTTGATCGGCATATTGTTCATAGACTTCTGTAAGCTCTCCCAATGTTCTACCTCCTTTCAACCTATATATCTAAAAAATCATCGTTTCGTTACAAACTTATTATTATTTTTATCATTCGCTACATTTTAACATTTTTATATGTAACTATTAGAAAGAGTAAAAGCTTTGTTATTAAGCCAATAGAACAATAAAAAACCCGGACTGTTGGTTTATCAACTTTTCGGGTTTAATCTTTTATTAAATCTCATATCATTACGACTTCCCTTGAATTTTTAAGATGAGAAATCATCAATAATTTCTACCACTTCAATATTTCCGCTTATCAAAAGTTCAGGAAGCTCATTTTTTACATTACCCTTCCAGTATTCTTTAGCTTGTTCAATTTTTTGAGAGAAAGGAACCCCGTCTTCCTTTGGTAAAAGGTTTCCATCCCCCTCAAAATAATTCCCAATAACTCGAAGTTTAACAATCTGCAAAACTTTACGATTGTAAGAATCAAATAATTCTTTCCACTTCAAAGCGTCTTCATAGTTTTTTGCAGCGTATAAGCAAGACAATCTTGAAGGATATTCAGGATATTCTTGTAGTCTAACCATTTCTACTATCACTTCTCTTACAGCTCTGATTGTTTGACCTACACACTCAATAGCGGTATATAACTTCTTTTTTGAGAGGGAACAATTGAACTCTAAAGGTGAAGACTTTATCCAGATTTTATACGGTCATTATACAAATGAAGGCTTGAACATTAGTAAAGAGAACGCCAAAGAAAGTATTTTTTTGGTTCTTGTCAAAGTTAAATATCTGCCCTAGACTCATTTTATTCCTAGTAACGATATGAAAAACATACAATTCGTTCTCTTTCATGGTATGCCTCCTCTTGACCTTCAATATTAACTCTTATTTTACCAGAATAAGGGAGAACATGTTCAACCCTACCCTTTAGCCATTCATGCAGCACAAAATCAATGCTGCACCAAATAGCTGCTTCTGATTTCAAATTGTCATTTTCTTTAAAACGAAAATTTAATTTTCATGGGAGATAAAGAAGTAATATTAGCATGCTCGAGTTACATAAATTAATTTTAGTAGTAATAAAATATTGAACGACCTAACTTGGAAAACAGCTATAATCGAATATTTTTAAAAAATATCGATTTTAATTGGAGGGTGAAACATGGGTGCTATTAATGGAAAAGATTATATTAAGCGATTAAATCAGCTAAATAATGAAATTTGGTACGACGGTGAAAAAATTGAGGGGTTACTCTCTGAACACCCCGCCTTCAAAGGGCTAATTCAGTCAAAAGCGGCTCTTTATGATTTGCAACATGACCCAAAAATAAAAGATGAGATGACTTTTATTTCCCCAGTATCAGGAGAACTAATTGGCCTTTCCTATTTGCAACCAAAAACGAAAGAGGACTTACTCAGAAGAAGAAAGATGAGTGAACATTGGGCTAGGTATTCAGGGGGTATCATGGGAAGAAGCCCAGATTATTTGAACACAGTTTTAATGAGCTTTGCCTCTTCTGTATCCTTGTTAAAAAATAAGGACAAATGCTTTCCAAATAATCTGCATGCATTTTATGAATTGGCAAGGGAAAATGACCTGTCGTTTACACATACCTTTATTTCTCCACAGGTGAATCGTTCTTATATCTACATAGAAAATTCAGATGAGCCAATCGCCGCAAAAGTTATTGATAAAAATGAAGAAGGAATCATCATTAAAGGTGCCCGTCTTCTTGCTACACAAGGCGGATTAACAGATGAAGTATTAGTATTTAGCGTTGGTAAATTTCTATTTAATGAGGATGAAGCTTTTGCTTTTTCGATCCCTTCTAACACTAAAGGAATAAAGTTTATTTGTAGGGATACATTCATTGGGGGACAATCTTCTTTTAATCATCCATTAAGCTCTCGGTTCGAAGAAATGGATTCTATCGTTGTCTTTGACAATGTATTAGTACCTTGGAATAGGGTATTTTATTACAATAATGCGGAAATAGCCGAAGAATTCCCAATTCAAAGCTCTTTCCACCCCTTTGCTAAGCACCAAGTATTGACTAGACAAATTGTAAAGACAGAGTTCGTCTTAGGTATTGCTGAGCTTCTTATCGAAACGATTAATATTAGTGGATATCAACATATTCAAGAAAAAATGTCAGAAATCATCATTGGTCTAGAAACGATGAAAGCCTTGTTAGAAAAATCTGAGAATAACGCAAAATTAGATGAATGGGGATATATGCGGCCAGAACTTTTCCCGCTTCAAGTCGCTGGTAACATTTTCCCTAAGATTTATCCTCGTTTCACGGAAATTATCCAGTTAATCGGAGCTAGTGGAATGATTACATTGCCAACCGAAAAAGCATTTCATTCTATTATTAGAAATGACTTAGATCTTTATCTTCAAGGATCAACTAAGACCGCAGAGGAACGTGTAAAAATATTTCGTTTAGCTTGGGATTTAACAATGAGTTCATTTGGAACAAGACAAACCCAATATGAGCGATACTTTTTTGGTGATCCGATTCGATTATCAAGCGATTTATATATAAAATATCCAAAAAATGAATTTGTAGATGCAATTAGTAAATTTTTAAATCTAAAAAAAGAAGAGTAACAGAAGTTCAATTATTTACTTAAATGAATATGGGTTTGATAATTCCAGCCTATTTAAAGATCACTCCAACGTTTATAGATGTGAATTACCAAACTAATTCTTCACAAACTATTTGAATTCATCGAACATCCATCGAACAAATTAAGAACTACCCATTTTATTTATCTCTAATTATTATTTTTGAAATTTAAATTTAGCAGAGAAAAGAAATATTAATAAAATAATAAATGCGACAATACAAGGGTAACCTATTTGCACAACTGGATTCATATGTTCAACTAAGCTAAATTCTCCCCATTCAAGCCATAAACGCCATCCCATTCCTAAAGCACTAAAGATTAAGCTGACTATAAAAACCAGTGATTGTTTTTCTTTAAATAATCCTACAAATATATTCGCAACTACAAAATAGAATAATAGTGCAATAAATAAGAAAAACATTTTGAATCCTTTTAAACCAGGTATTACAAAAGTAAATGTGATACCTGTAATAAAAACAATCCCTATAATACTTATCATCAAAAAAGATAATTGTTTCTTTTGTACTTGCTCATAAAAATCTTCACCAAACATTGCTCAAGCCTCCTTTAACTTCTATACCCCTAATTTTACCATTAACCTTATTGAACTAACCTTCCTGCCCAGCTTTTTACCAATGGCGGGCTTCACCCAAATAAAAATATCCTATTAAACTAACCCAGAAAAAAAGAGTTGTCTAAGCAACTCTTTTAGTGACTTCTTATAATTCATATCTCCAATTAAAACAGTACAGGAGAACATTAAGCCGTTCGGATAGACTTTATGCATTTCGGTGCAATTGCAAATCCATTTTCACGGTATCTGAAGTTGAATTTACTATTGGTGCTTTGTTATTGTGCAAGTAATGCTAGCTTGCTTTTAGATGGTGTTTCGTATTTTACTTTTGTGGACTTTTGAACGTAACTTCCACCCCCCACACCATATAATCCGCCATGATTACTCTTATAACTATAAACTCGGTATTCTTCGCCTTTTTTCAAAGGACGGACAGTAGTCAATGAACCGTTGCTCTCCATTTTGACTAAGTTTGTATTAGATAGAATAGTAACTTTACCTATTTGCCCTAATCTTAGTTCTGTTTTTCCCCACATAACTTTTACAGCGGGTACATTTTTCGTAATGTAAGCAGAGGAAACATAACCTGCTAACTTTTGATCCTCCGTTTTAACTGGGTACCATACAAATTGGTTTACACTTGTCAAAGATTCGTCATAAACAAAATTTCCTTCAATAATCAATGTAGTATTTTTGGATAAGGATTTTTTAACTGAAGAAGCACTAGGTTTTGACCTTAAATTTACAGCGTCTCCTGTTATCAATACCTTGTCTCCTTTTTGAAAATTATACGCAGAGGTATGGAGCTTATCAGTTAATGTATATTCCATCTTTTTGAATACAATATTCTCACTGCTGTTAGGGTCATATTCAAAGTCTGCTGTATTGAAAGGAAACTGCCCTAATTTCGTTCCGTTCATGTAACTATCTTTTTCAATAAACGCAAAGACTTTTTCTTGATAGGCCACTGTATTCTTCAATCCATTGGACTGGTATAGAGGACTGTTAACAGGCTTTGTACCATTATAAGCCATGACAGGGAAGTACCAATTTTCGATTACTTCGGGTCCTTTCCCTTTTATTTTAGGCAGATCTGTACGATTTTGATACATACTGCTAAGGATTTCGACGCCTGCCTTAATATTGTAGTTGATATCGTATTTCAATTTCTCTTGATCATAGTCTGGTTGATTGGTAATTTGCATAAGGCCGATCCCATTATCTTTTGAGATTATAGGTTGGCCATTCTCATCAAACTGTTTCCAAGCCCCATTTTCTCTAGAAGCGACAGCTTTTACAACTTCGGGAGGGATTTTTGCTTCTAAAGCCGCATTCGTAAGTAAGCAGTTCATATTCTGAAAAGTGGGATTTTGGTTTGGCTTAATTTCACCATATGATAAACATTTAGATGCCCATGTTGACTCAGCAAAAGCTTCTTCATTAGACCATCCCAAGAGCATTAAACAAGTTAAGAATCCTGCTATCATTTTGATTGATTTCATTCATTCATTCTCCATCCATTAAATTTTTTACATTTATATAGTATATTTTACCATGATTGATAGATTAATGTTTTATATATTCTGAGGAGCAGCAATTCTCTTCGCAAAATCATATTTTACGATAAACAAAAAGAAGCCATTTTGAAAAAGCTTGTTCAAAATGCCTTCTTAATTTGGAATTCGTTCGTTTTTTTAAAGTTTAAACACTTTTTAGTGGTCCATCTTCAACTAATACTCCCCAATGACAACTGGTGCATTTATTTTAGCCGAAAGCAATGGAAAAAGGTCTACGAAAAGGTACAATTACGGAACATTTTTTTCCATTTTAATTTATTTTCTTGAGTGTTACCTGCGATCCAAAAAGAAGTTCGAATGAACGCAAAGTGAGGGAATATCTTAAAATTTCATTAAATTATTTTCTTATCGAATATACTAATCATTTAATCCCTTTCCATTGAGAATTTTCTGTATGCACTTTTCAACCCTTGACTGTCGAGTTTTGGATTGTTTTGGCCCCGAAAAGTAAAGAATATATGCTCTTTGTCTTCCCGGTGTCAACGCTTCAAAAGCAGTTTTCAAGGCAGAGTTTTCATCGAATTTATTTTGAAGTTCTTCAGGAATTATGAATTCAGTGTTCTTTTTAAAATTCACTTCCAAACCGGTTTTTTCAACTTCAATGGCTTCATAAATATAGGTTTTCAAGATGTTTTCCATTTCAACTATTTCTTCAACATTGGTAAACCGAATCTGGCGCGCCGCCTGTACATTCTCCGTTTGTTGGATTAGAATCCCGTGGACATCCTTTATCAAGACACCTTTGTGAAACAGAAGCGCACAATATTCTTTAAATCCATGTATTAAAACTATGTTTTTTTTCTCAAACGTGTAACAAGGATGCATCCACTTAAATTCTTCGGTCAGCTCACAGTCAAGAACGATATTTCTCAACTTCTCATATTCTGCCTTCCACTTTTTAGCTTTACTTAAAAATTCATCAACCTTAGGATTCATTTTACTATTTGTCATCAAGGAACACTCCTCTTCAAATTTTCGATCAGCAGACAAGGTTTGACAACAACAGACATAGGGTTGCGTTTTTAATTTATCGTAGTACTCAACGAAGTGATTTCCACCAAATTGTCGCTTTTTAATCATGTTTTGAACGACTAATTGTAAGAAAGAGCCTTCCAATCAGCTCAACTTTACTAAAGTAATTAAGATTTTTCCTTCTTAAAAGCAATGACTAACAACGCAATTCCAATTACAAAAAAGAGTCCAGTAAATAAATTATCAAACAATGGTATTTCTGGAACCGTTGGATACTCCCCCGTATTCGTTTGTGCAAACCAATAAACATATGCAGTTAACCTTTCGATTGTAAAAATTATACCACTTGTCAATATGAACGTAGAACCTAAAATTAAACTTATGTTTCTGTTCAAAAGAATCCCCCTTTTAAAACTATGTATTCTATATTTACCTCAATGTTCTTTCTTCAACTTACCTGCTCCTTTAGTTGAAAATAGTTAAGTAAAATTTTAAAAAAACAGTTTATATAAAACATATCCAACTATTAAAATAACAATTAATATCCCAGTACCTTTCCATCCCATACCACCTGATAAATCAGTTAAATTCCCATTATTTCCTCTATTGAATGCATCGTTTATAGAACCAGTGGGATTATTTTTTAATTCATTTTGTCTTAATCGTTCTCTTTTTTCTTCAGGCGTTTCATTGTAATTATTCAAACTAAGCACCCCCGACGTTGAAAATAGTCTTTTACCTCAATTTTTTCTTACTTATGAACCAAATTAATATCGTTAGAACAAACAGTATAATTGGAGTCAAACCAACATATTTCCAAGCATTATTTGTCCCTGAAAAATAATAAGCTATCGGTATGAATGTAATCGTGCTAATTAATAAGAATACCCACGACTTTTTTAAAATACCAACTATTAAAGCAAGGATGGAAACAAATAATGAAAGTTGCCATAATAATAACATTTTTTGACCTCCATTTATTTTTAAAATTGGAAATTCGTTATTAAACAGACAAATATAAAAAGAGCATAATGTTCAAATTAATGTTACAGTTAGAAAGAAAATTTTTAAAAAGTGAGTAGGCGAACAAACATGATTGAAGTAAAAACATCTCCATTAAGTGATGGAGAATTCAATAGAGGAGTATTTGCTACATGTGATATCAAAAAAGGAGAGCTTTTACATGAAGCACCTGTCATTTCTTATCCAAACGAACAGCATCAATACATTGAGCAAACCTTACTCGGTGATTACGCTTTTGAGTATGGGATAGGTCGATCTGCTATCCTTCTTGGTTATGGAATGTTGTTTAACCATTCTTATGAACCTAATGCAACTTATGAGATAAATTTTAAGAACCACACATTTGACTTTTATGCATACACAGATATAAAAGCAGGAGATGAAATTCTAATCAATTATAATGGCGACGTTGATGACAAAGATCAACTGTGGTTTAATCAAGAATAAATGGATATGGAGGCGATTCTTGACGATCCGCCTTCCGAAATGCAACAACTTTATTATTCCTGAAACACGTAGAATTTAAGAAAAACAATTTTTTTACATCTATAATGACCATCTATCAAAAAAGATAGATGGTTATTTTGTTACTAGGAACAAATTGAAAAAATAGCTCCAAACTAATTCACTACAGTTCTTTACTTTACTATGCAAATATTTTTTCAAGTTTCTTTAGCGATTCAATGCTGCAAACATTTGAAAAAAAGGATATAAGATATTTCCTTGATTCTTCTTTGTCCGTATTTATAATGTCTATTTTATTTCTAAAAGCCCAAGAATCATAAGTCTCAAAAGCTGTACTGCTCCACCCGTTCTTGCCACCGTCTTCATTTCTTTTCTCCTGTATGCCTGAAATTACAATATCCATTGATCCTTGCAATTCTAATAACGCGTTCTCAAATATCTTTTTTTTATTACTTTCTTTTAGTCCTGCTTTTATTCTTAACGCCCTAGTGTCTATCCCTTCTAGTTCGTTAATTATTTTGTATATTTCAACTGCTTCTTTTGATATGTTCCCATTAAAATAGCGCTGCTCAACAGACTCATCATAACCTAAGACCCTTTTTACATATGGAAGAAGATGACGTGAAACTAATATCGATTTTTTCTTAATAAATTTACCGTATCCCGCAACCCCGTCAGTTGAGAATTTTGTCCTCCAAATCCAAGGATCAAACTCTGTTTCGGAATGCCAATACTCTGGTAAAGTTATGGTATTTAAAGAAGGGAAATCAGGTATTAAAGGGGCAAGAGGGAGTATACCAATCTCTTCTATTACTTCTATGGCATCTCCATAAGTTTTCACTTTATATTCCATCTTTTTTATCTCCTCTTTTTCAATATAGACATATACCTAATTTCTATATAAAACAAGATTTTCCTTCTTGGACTACTTGCCCTTAAGTTGAATAAGTTCCGTAAAATTAGCATTCGCTAGTTTAATAAGAGGTGCCAGTTCAAAATTAACCGTCCACGTTTTTTAATGACTCATTACACTATTGTTTGATTGCTTGTGACTTTCCAAGGATTACACCGTTTGCAATAATTCCAATTAACCCAGTAATAGCAAAAATAAGTAAACTACATACAAGTGCAATAATTATTCGGTTTTTATTTTTGCTCTTTCATAATGTAGCTTCCTTTGATAAAGGAACTCTATTTTATTATTTTTTATTTAATTGATAGTACGCTTCAAGTAGTTCTTCTACTGGAATATTATCAATTTTCATACCAGTCATATCGCTCTTTTGTATCACTACATTTCTAAGATTACTGTTACTGATTTTACTTCCTTCAAGATCACATCTTTCAAATGAAATTGGCTTACTTTCTTCTCCAAGATTTGTATCTATGAAACTAACCCCTCCTAAAGTTACTAATACCATTTCACTATTAGAAAGATTTAAATCGGCATATAGTGAATTTCTAAGATTTATATTTTGGAACTTGGAGTGACTAAGATTACAATTGCTAATATGAATATTCATTAGATTACTGTTACTGTATGAACTTCCTTCTAAATTTACTCGATAACATTCCATTTTTGCCATATCGCAATTCTCGTATTGGACACTAGAAATGTTTTTATTTTCAACTAGGTTTTCTTTTTCTGATGAAGAGTCTATCCTCTTCAGATAAGCATATTCGTCTTCAGTTTCATAGGTTGTTCTATAACCCATCTTTTCATAAAAATAATGATTATTAATTTGTCTACTAGATGTCTCAAGATCCCAATTTCTCACATTAGGAAACTCAAATTCTATTAAATTTAATACTTTAGAACCTATTCCTTTTCCTTGATAGTTAGGGTCAACGAAAATACGGTCTATTCTTCCATATGTTTTGCCAGAAATAGTTACTATAATTCCACCGACAACTTCTTTATCATTTAAAACTTTAAAATAATCCAATTCTCTAATCATGTACTTAGTCATCTCAATTGAGGCATATCCTGGTGGCTGGATATTGTAATCAATTACACTATCTTGATTTGGAAGCCACTTTTTCGCTTCTTCATCAAAAGTCCTTTTCTTAATTTCAGTTAGTTTTTCAGCATCAGCAATGGTTGCCTTTTCAATAGTTATAATTGACATTTAAGTGTTCCCCTTTAATATTTTTCCAGTATTTTTCTTCGGCTGTAAATCTAGCCATAAAAAACACCCCGCAAATGTTAGTTTAGTGTCTAACATTTACGGGGCAGTTCAATAGAGTTAGGTGCTCCTATTTTTGTACGATATTACTTTTTCTCCAATATCGCAAAGTAATTGTCTTCATCGTCCGCAAAGTTAAATACTCTCCCAGAAGGAATTGTTATAAGTTCCCCTACGGTTATTTGTTTTTCCTTAAAGTCATTATATAAATGTTCAAGATTTTCTTCTGTGTAGAACATTAAGGAAGGTGTTCCTAGGTTTATTCCTGGCGACATTTTCGCAACTTGTTCCTTATCGTGAAGTACGATGCTTGTTTCTGCGTTAGTACTTGGTGCTACTTCAATCCATCGCATTCCTTGGCCATCGCCTTCTTCTGAAATGACACTGAATCCTACTTTTTCTGTCCAGAATTTAATTGATTCCTCTTGGTTATTTACATAAAGCATAATTTGGCCTACTTTAGAAATCATTTTCTACACTCCCCTGTATTTATTAATTAATAAATTTTACTTTCAATTTCAGTGAAAAATTATTTTCATTGCATATTCATCATAGATAACAATTAAGTATTCTGTCAATTTAGAGTTTCGTTTCTCCAAGAACTTGGATACAAATCTCCACACTTCTTTTCAAATCTGCATGGGACCAGCTCGGGATTTTCCCATGTTGAATTGCAAGTTCATGAGATGCAGGTATGTGAATAAACCCTGCGGGCATGTTGAACTTATGAGTATTTGCATAATGTAGTGCTTCGTACATAACATTGTTGCAAAGATATGTGCCTGCTGTGTTGGATATGGATGCAGGAAACCCTTCTTCGATCAGCTTGTTAACCATTTGGCGAATAGGCAACGTTGAAAAGTAGCCGGGTTCTCCTTCTGTATGAATAGATTCGTCGATTGGAATATGCCCTTCGTTGTCGGCTGCTCCATCCTTCACATTGATAGCGATTCGTTCCGGAGTGATTTTGTATCTTCCCCCAGCTAGTCCCAATGAAATGACTGCATCTGGCTTGATATCTTCTATATGCGAAAGTAGCTCTTTTCCTGAAGAAGCAAAATCCACAGTTAGCACTCTGCCGAAAACCTCGTAGACTCCAATTTGCTGTCCACTTAATTCTTCAACTATTTTCATAGTTGGATTTACTGTAAAAGATAAAAATGGTTCAAAGCCTGTTAATAGAAGTTTCTTCATTCCACTGCCCCCTTGTTCTTTATCCATAGTTTGTGTCTCTTCTACTTTGAAGTCAATAAAATATTGTGAATAGAGGTGAACGGTCAGAAAATTTTTTATCCGGACAGAAATATTTTTATGCGGTCAGAATTTCGTTTATACGGTCACAATTTTTTCTATCCGGTCATATTTGCATTTGTACGGTCAGAAACTAAAATTACAAAAACTACTTATTTTTACGTACACCATGTGTATAAGAATTAAGAATAACAATCAGTTCTTTGGAAAGTTCCTCAGGTGATTGTATGTATCCGGATTTTATCCACGTTAAAATAATTCCAAAAATACCATGCGTTCGATAAGTCGCAAAGTTTTCTGTATTAGCTTCTGAATTTTGATCACTTAAAAAAGTTATTTCATCTTTAAATAGGTTAAAAATCATGTCGATAACTTTATTTTGGAGATTGGGAATAGTATCATCTTTCAATAACAAATTAAAGAAACTAGAATTTTCAATAATATATTCAAAAAGCCTCAACGAAGAGGGTTTAAGGGAGCCAAACTGTAATAAATTCTTCTCATTATATGGTATGAGTAGTGCTTCTTCCAGTCCAGCAACCATCTCGGTAACTAATACTTCTGTTAACTCTTCCTTACTACTAAAATGAGCATAAAAAGTAGTCCTATTATAATCTGCTTTATTAATTATATCTTTTACTGTCACACTCTTATATCCTTTAACAGTAATTAAAGATATAAATGCTTCTTTTATGAGTCTTCTGCTTCTTCTCACCCTTTTATCTTTTTCCATGTCAGTAATCACTTTACCCCTCATCCTATTCTGGTACTTGATTAAAACTATAATTAATTCGTACAGATACGGCAAGAAAATGAGCGCGAAAAAAAAGTCCTTCAAGGATTTTACTATCCTTGAATAGACTTTGTTTTTTGGTGATTAATATTATATTTATTAATGTGCCAGCATACCGGCGTCAACTAAATGTTCAGCACCTGTAATATAAGAAGATTCATCAGAAGCTAAGAATAAAACTAAATTAGACACTTCTCTTGCTTCAGCTAAACGACCTAATGGAATATCTCTTAATGCATCTCCACCAGACTCATCTGTTGCTTCTACCATCATTGGAGTATTGATAAATCCAGGGTGAACAGAATTGACACGAATATTATTTGCTCCATATTCAATTGCAGTTCCTTTTGTCATACCTCTTACTGCTGCTTTACTTGAAACGTAAGCAATACTTGGGAAACCATAATTCGCTACAATACCAGCAATAGATGAAATATTTACGATCGATCCTATTCCTGCTTCAAGCATAGAGGGGATTACTGTTTTCATACCAAGGAAAATACTATGTTGGTTAATGGAACATACTTTTAAATATTCTTGTTCATCTAATTCTGCAGTTTTTGCTATTGGTCCTAAAACGCCAGCGTTATTTACCAATATAGTTATATCTCCAAATGCAGCTTTCCCTTCTTCTAAAACCTTTTTCCAAGATTCTGCACTAGTTGCATCATGCTTTACAAACAATGCATTTGCTCCTAGTTCTTTCGCAAGGGCTGATCCAGCTTCTTCATTTATATCTGTTAAAATTACTTTTGCTCCTTCTTCAATAAAGACACGAGCGTGGGATTCTCCCATACCTCTTGCTGCACCTGTAATAATTGCTACTTTACTATTTAATCTTCCCATTTTCCTTAATCTCCCATTCTATTATTTTATTTAGAAAAAGGAAAAATAAGCGCTTACATTTCTCTTTGATTTGATTATATGGAACCTAAAAATGCTAAACAATCACTAATATTTTCTGAATTGTATCATTACTCAACACTTTAGAATAATGTGTATGTTTATTATAAATAAGTTGAACGGTCATAAATCCTCCTAAACGGTCGTTTTTTATCCCTTCACTGTTTGCATTATTCCACAATTACGATAGTTGCGTAATGTCTACTTTAATGCTATTGAGATTTCATAAATGCGTTAGCGAAGGTTAAGTAGGATAATTAATAACTTAAAAAAGCTTATCCATTAAACTGATAAGCTTTCTAATATATTCATTATTAGTTTTCAACAGACAAAAACTGTTCTACCAGTTTGTTAAATTTCTTACTATGCTCCCAGAACATTAGGTGACCACCTAGTACTTCAATGGAGGATTTTGGCGAAACCTTTTGCGTGAAGGTAGTCGCTGTATCAGCCCAATGATCTGCAACGATCGTCATTGTTGGTACAGTTTCACTCGCTTCCTTCGCTTCTTCTCGATAATCAGAGAACATTCCTGAAGCAAATAGATTCGCTGCAATATAATATGGTGTTTTTAAAGATTGCCCCACCAGCCAGTTCAACTCATCCTCTGTTACATCACGTTGCACCATAACACTTGTTGTATAAGCCTTGATAAATTCCCGTTGACCTGCCGGATTGCGTAAATAGGTGTTATAGATCGCTCCAATGTCATTGAGAGGACCTTCTACCCAATCTTCCTTATGGTTTGTCGACAACGCCTTTGGTGACATGTCAATGAAAATTAATGATTTTACTTTGTCATAGCCGTTCTGTTTAAGATACTCCCATACAGTTAAGCAACCAAACGACCAGCCTACCAACGTTACGTCCTTTAGTTCTAATAGATCAATTACCCTTGCCAAGTCCGTTCCATGTGTTATATAGTCATTTCCTTCTAGTGTAATAGATGAACGACCATGACTTCTTGGGTCGACACCAATTACTCTATTTGTTTTGGAGAAATGTTCGACTTGATGGGTAAACACTTCAGTTGTAAATGTAAAGCCAGGGATGAAAACAATCGAGTCCCCGCTTCCTACATCTTGAACAAATAATTCTACACCAGGATCTACTTCAACATACCTCTCAGTCATCATCCAACCCCATTATGATATAAGAGCAGACTGAATGAATTCCTGTCCGCTCCTCGTTATATAAACCATATTCGAAAACTCTCTTAAAAATTCCATTCCCCAGAAGCTCTTGAAATCTAATCTATTTACCTACAAAATTAAAAGTTAGAAAATTTCATGTTAGTTTAATCAATTGATTTGTTTCTGACAAAGGAATTTAATTATTTTTCACAAATCTTTTCTGTGAAAAATATGAAAATAATGATAGTTATATGTATTTATAAGATAAACGTTAATAAACTGTTCACATATTTGTAGGAATGCTACAATTCGAAATGAAAGCGCTACCAACTTTGAGGAGGGAAATTGTGAATACAAATTTCAAAAAATTAGGAATATTGTTTGCAGGCAGTATATTATCGCTTAGCCTTGTAGCATGTGGAAGTTCAGAAACGTCTACAAAGAAAAGTGAAGGAAATAACTATCCCGAAAAACCATTAACCATAGTTGCTCCATCGGGTGCAGGCGGTGGTCTTGATACAACTGCCCGATCTTTATCGAAAGCATTAATGGAGACAGGATTAACGAAAGAATCATTGACGGTCGAAAACAAACCCGGGGGCGGTCAAGCTGTCGGACTTGCTGATTTTATAAGTCAGGATTCTACAGACCCTTATCGCTTGTATCTTCCTTCTGTTCCTTTACTCATAAATAACTTGAAAAGAGAAGGAAACAGTCCATATTCTTATAAAGACTTAACACCTTTAGCACAACTTACAAAAGATTATGGTGCCATTGTTGTTCCAATCGATTCTAAATATACAGATTTAAAGTCTCTATTTGATGATTTAAAAAAAGATCCTGGATCACTGGTCTTGGCTGGGGGCTCTGCACCTGGATCTCAGGATCATCTAGTAGCCATGCTTCCTGCTGTAAAAGCGGATGTCGATGTTACTAAAATTAAATTTGTCTCCTATGATGGTGGTGGCGAAGCAATGACTGCTCTAATTGGTGGAAATGCCGATGTTCTTGCTACTGATATTTCTGGTACTGGAGAATTTTTAAAAGCAGGAAAAGTACGTGTACTTGGTGTTTCTTCTCCAGAAAGATTGACAGGGACTTATTCGGAAATACCGACATATAAAGAAGCTGGAATTGATGCAGAATTTACAATTTGGCGTGGCCTTTTCGGACCAAAAGATATGCCGCAATATGCTGTAGACTACTGGAACAAAACATTAACCGAATTAATAAAAACAAAAGAGTGGAATGAAGTTCTTGAAACAAATGGCTGGGAAGATGGCTATAAAAACACAGAAGAATTCAAAACATTCTTAGAAGAACAAGAAGTTTTAGTACAAGAAATACTTGAATCACTAGATATGCAAAAATAACTTTTCTTTTGCATCTACCAAGTAAGTTCATCATTTCATATGGGAAGAAGGTGTACCTCTTCCCTTTTCTAATTGCCAAGCGTAACATCTATTTAAAAAAGGAGATTTTGTAGATGGCCAAACAAGTGGAACCGATCAAAAATAAAGTTCAAGAGGTATTTAGTAAAAACGCGGAAAAATATGTAACAAGTAGCACACATGCAAAAGGATCTGATTTAAGCCTTCTACCTAGTTGGTTGGATCTTCCAACTAATTCAATTGTACTCGATATCGCAACAGGTGGGGGGCATGTGGTTAAAGCGTTAGCACCACATGCATCTCAAGTTTTTGCCACCGATTTAACGTATCAAATGCTTGAGGCAGCAAAGCGCCATTTAGATCAGACAGAGTCAAATATTTCTTATGTAATTGCAGATGCAGAATCCCTACCGTTTTTAGAAAATACGTTTGACGCAGTCACTTGTAGGATTGCACCTCACCATTTCCCTCATCCTGATATATTTGTAAAAGAAGTGGCAAGAGTATTAAAACATGGTGGAAAGTTTTTACTTATTGACAACATTGCGCCTGAGGAAAAGGAATTAGACGAATTCGTTAACCATCTCGAAAAATTACGTGATGAAAGCCATAACCGTAGCTACTCTATAAACGAATGGAAAACATGGTTTGAACAAGCTGATTTAACTTTGTTAAAGGCTGAAGCACGAAAGAAAACTTTTGATTATCCTGATTGGGTAAGACGGACAACGACGTCTGAGGAACAAGTTAAAAAAGTTGACTCGCATCTTCTCCTTGCCAACGACAGTATCAGTAACTATTTTTCAATTCAGACCTCAAACGACAGTATTCAATCGATTACAATTGATGAATGGATGGCGTTAGCAGTAAAAAAATAAAAAAAGCGCAAGCGCCATCTAATTACAAAACCTGTTTTGTATGTTTTCGGGAGGACTTTGGACAGACTTATTGCTATATCATTACCGATTGATAGAAAGGCTGGTCGTGACTGACGTCACGACCAGCCTTTCTTTTCTCGGTAATCTTATGGCGTTTGTCCGTCCATCGCCCTCCTTTAACAGTACGAATAAGGTTAAGGTTTTTTTGGGATAATGAGTGAAAAGATGCTTTCCAACTCATAAAGTAAGCACCCGAAGATGCAATTTCGGGTGCTCTTGCGCTCCTCTATATAGATACTAACTTTTGACCACATACTCTTTTATCAGTAGAAGAAAATTAACAGTAGTGCTCTTCTTAAAGATTCTTGTAAGCTAACAGGTCTATCTCCTCTACCTTACCTAGTATAAAATCCACTGCATTTTCCTACCCTTCAAAGTATCAGTGACTTTATGCACTCAAAAACTATATAAATCTTTATCTTTTAGTTGTCCTTTCTTTTATGATTGATTTGAAAAACATTTACTGGATTGTAGTGGAAGGTGGCGACTCCAGCGGGATTAGTGAGAGACCACTGAAAAACCCTATTGCTGAATTTAGTCATGATAAATATTTGATGTTGCTATACTACAAACTATAGGATTTAGCGCGGCGGCGTGAGACTCCTGTGGGAAAGCGAGACAGACGAGACCCCGCAACGAAGTGAGGAGGCTCGGCGCTCGCCCACGGAAAGCGAACAGAGCCGTGCTAAATCCAATCTGCAGCTATTATCTTCGACATTAGTGAGACAGATGAGACATCACAACGGACGCTTAGCGGCGGTGATGGTTCATCGCTCACCCCGCGGAAAGCGACCACCTGGAACGAAAGATTATATACTTTCTTACCTTTTAAGAAAAGCGCAAGCGTCTATGTTACTTTTTACGATACCTTCGCTCGGGACGACCAATTGTTCCAAACATAACTTCGACTTCTACTTCATTATTGGAAACTAAATACTCCAGATAACGTCTGACAGTAGAGTGACTCGCGCCGAGGTTTTTTGCCAGTTCTTCCGCATTCGTGCTAGCATTCGTTTCCTTTAATTTCTGTGTGATTTTTTTTAAGGTATGCTTATCTATGCCTTTTGGCAAGGCACCTGTTTTAGTTTCACCCAAAATGGGTTCTTCACTTTTCTTCATTCTGAAAAAATTATTCACATCATCTTGTTGTACTGTTACTAAACTAAACAATTTTATCCTCGTTTTTTTATAATGCTCAAGTGTTTCCATGAACTTATCCAGCATGATTGGCTTCATCAAGTAACTGAATGCGCCACCCCTTATAGCTTCTCTTACGGTATAAACATCATTTGCGGCGGTAATCATAATCACGTCAACATTTCTAAACTTTTTTCTAATCTCCCATAATAGATCGGTTCCTTTTATATCTGGAAGAAATACATCTAGTAAAATGAGGTCTGGGGTAAATACATTAAGTAGCTCTAATGCCTGTTTCCCCGAGCTAGTAGTAGCTACAACTTGAAAACCCTCGACTTTTTGAGTAAATCTTTCATAAATTTTTGTTGCTGTCTCATCGTCTTCAATAATCATCACTTGAATCGTTTGTTTTAACATATAACCTCACCCTCTCACTTTTTAGGTATAGAAATGGTAAATCGTGCTCCACCTGAATCACTAGTAGTTATATAAATCTCCCCTTGAAGGAGGTCTATTGTATTTTTTACAATCGCAAGTCCAAGACCGTGATTCTCCCCCTCTTTTGTGGTAAAACCCTCTGTGAAAATCTTCTCCTGCCATTCTTCTGGAACACCTTTCCCATTATCTTCTATATCAAAAATGATGTCGCTTCCAAAGTCGGTAAATGAGACTTTTACATACGCTTTATCACCTTTGGCTTTGCTTGCTGATTCCATTGCATTATCTATTAAATTTCCAAGTACAGTTAATAGTAATTTTGTATTTAATGAAGAGGGAATTTGTTTAAAATTGCTGTTTTTATCAATTTCAAATTCAACCTTTAACTCTTTTGACCTATTAATTTTTCCAAGAAGACAAGCGGCTATATAAGGGTCTTTCACAGAAGCAGATAGGAAAATAACTATATCCTGCCTCTCTCTTACCTCATCAGAAATAAGTTCTCTTACTTCTTCATACTCCCCTAGAGTTATTAGTCCATAGATTGTATTAAGCTTATTTAAGTATTCATGATTTTGAGCACGCATATTGTCAGATATACCCTTTATTGTTGACAGTTCATCTTTTATTTCTTCAATCTCCGATGCAGGCCTAATCGTTAATACAGCCCCGCTTGCCTGTTCATTCAGCAAAATTGGAGCTGCATCTACCATATATAGCTGATGCCCAAATAGAAAATTTTGATTGATTAAGCTTTGTTTTGTTTGAATAATTGAATCAATCATTTTGATTAATCGGATGTTAACAATTTTCCCACCTGTTTCTATTTGATCATCGCTCAGCATTTCTCGCGCTCGCTTATTCATAGAGGTTAATTCATATCGTTTGTTTACTGCAATTGTCGCATCGCGTATGAATTCAATTGTTGCCTCTTTTTCTTTAAATAAAAATGAAATCTCTTCTGGCTCCAGATTGAAAATTAGTTTTTTAACTCTTTTTGCAATAATGACAGCTCCCGTAAAACCACCTAATACAATAAATATTAAAAATCCAAATAATTTGGAACGGTATTCTTTCACTCTTTCCTCTGCTTCAGTGTTTAAAAAACCAACGGAGGAAACACCTATAATATTTTTATCCCTATCATAAATTGGTGTTTTTGCTTTAATAGCTGAGCCTGAAATCCCGGTTCCTTCATATATAATAGAAGCTCCCTCTTCGAACACTTTACGATTACTTGTCCCCATCGTTTCACCAATATTTTTACTCAAATGATGGGAGTATCGAATATTTTCTTTATTTCCAATTACCACGTAGCCGGCCCCAGTTGATTTACGAATCTCCTCTGCGATAGGCTGGATAGTCAGAGAAGGGTTTGGCTCATCGAATGCCTCAATAATTTCTTCTTTTTGAGCAACCATCTTTGCTACAGTCATTGCCTGATTCCCCAACGATTTTTCTGTAATATTTTCTATCATGGAAGAAAAAATAATGCTTACAGAAAACGCCGTCAAAATAACCACAATTGAAATAAACCCGCTTATTTGTGTTAGTAAGCTTGGTTGTTTATATTTTTCCCTCACAAATTTGCCCTGCTTTCCTTTATACCCTCACTTTCTACGCGCCAGGTACTTCTATTTATCGGTATCAACAATTCCGGACACAATAGTTTTAAAAAAAATGCAGACTCTCACAAGCGGAGTCTGCATCCCTATTAACCTTCTTCATTTATAATAACTTTTCTTCCCCTAAGCTTGAGTAATAAAGGAACTAACAACCATGCTGCAGCTATAATAATAAAAACTAGAGACAATGGTTTCGTAAAGAAAATACTAAAATCCCCATTTGAAATCGTTAAAGCACGGCGCATGTTGTTTTCAATCATTGGTCCAAGTACAAGTGCCAGCACTAGAGGAGCTACTGGGTAATCGTTCTTCGAAAGTAGATAACCAAGAACCCCACAGACCAACAATATGAACAAGTCAAAGGTAGTATATTGTACTGCGTAAACACCGAAGAATGAGATAGCAACAATCATCGGTATTAGATATTTTTTCGGTGTCTCAATTATTTTTGCAAAGACGCGTACTAATGGCATATTTAGCAAAAGTAGCATTAAGTTTCCGATGAACATACTTGCAATAAGACCCCAGGCAACTTCTGGATGGTCATCAAATAGAAGTGGACCCGGTTGAATGTTGTACATAATCAGTGCACCCATAAGTATTGCAGTTGTACCTGATCCAGGTATTCCTAACGTTAAAAGTGGAATCATAGCACCACCTGATGCTGCATTATTTGCTGACTCTGGCCCAGCTACCCCAGCGATATGGCCAGTTCCAAATTTCTCAGGAGTTTTACTGAATTTTTTCTCTGCGATGTAAGAGAAGAATGAGGCAAGTGTAGCACCAGCACCCGGTAAAACACCGATAAAGAATCCTAAAATCGAACCACGCGCAATAGGAACAGCACTATCCTTCATATCTTGCTTCGTTGGTAATATTCGATGTATTTTCGCAATTGCTCCTGTCTCTTCATCCCGCTCTAATATTGTTTTAAATACTTCTCCGAGGGCAAATAATCCAACTGCGATTGTTAAAAATTCGAATCCTGAATATAAAATTGGAAGATCATATGTAAAGCGGGCAATTCCAGAAACCCCGTCAATTCCTACTGTTCCTAGCATAAGTCCGAAAACGGTCATCATTAAGGCCTTTGTCATCGATTTTCCAGCTAATCCGCTCACTGCTGCTAATCCTAATAACATCAATGAAAAATATTCTGCTGGTCCAAATTTTACCGCAACATTCGAGAGTGGCTCAGCTAATAGAACAAGTCCTATTAACGAAATAATCCCTGCAAAAAACGACCCAATTGCCGATATAGCCAAAGCTGCTCCAGCTCGACCTTGTTTCGCCATTTGATAACCGTCTAAGGTCGTCACAACAGAAGAGGATTCTCCTGGTGTATTTAATAAAATAGAAGTTGTAGAACCTCCGTACATTGCTCCGTAATATACTCCTGCTAATAATATAATTGAACTTGCTGCAGCTGCTTCAGTCGGCATTCCTGATGTAATCGTCGCTGTTACTGGTATTAAAAGTGCAACCCCACTCATCGGACCAATTCCTGGTAGTACACCTACCGCCGTACCGATTATAACACCGACCAATGCGAATAATATATTATGCCACTGAAAGGCTATTGCAAATCCATCTGCTAGGAAATTTAATGTATCCATTCCTTAACTCCTCCTTCCTTAAAAAAGTGGGAATCCTGGCAATGAACCGCCAAGAAGCTCCGAAAATAAATAATAAACGCCAAACGAAAAGACTGCTGCTATAACTAAGGAAGGAATTGTTTTTCCTCGTTCCATCGTTTGAAAAGCGATTAATAAAAATAGAAAAGTGGATACGACATAGCCAACTTTCTCTAAGAAAAATGCATATAGTACTGCGCTCCCAAAAATGATAATGAACTTCTTATACTGCAATTTCTCTTTCTTTGAATCTTCCGTTTTATATTTAAAAGTTTCATATAAAAGGCGAATACTCAGTGCTACTAAAATAATACCAAGCCACATTGGAAATATTTTCGGTCCTACCGTTGACCCATATGCACTATCTGAAATTCGTTGACTCTCTACAAAAAATAGAATTCCTATTAATAAAAAGGCTATTCCTGCTATTTGATCAAATCTTTTATTCATCGTACATCTCCTTACTATTAGAAAAGGCGGCAACTATGGCCGCCAATTCTTTTTATTTTTGCATGCCAAGTGCTGTTAATAATTCAACAATCACTTTATCTTGATCTTCTAAATAAGTAGTAAAGTCTTCTGCGTTACGGTATTCACTAGCCCAACCATTTTTCGTTAGCTCAGCTTTCCACTCTTCTGTTTCTACCATTTTTCCTAGTTTTTCAGACCAATAGTTTTTAGCGTCCTCTGACATTTCCTTCGGTCCGAAAAGACCACGCCAAATAGTAAATTCTGCATCAATACCAGACTCTTTAAATGTTGGTACGTCAGCTAAATCACCTTCTAAACGCTCAGTAGAGCTAACTGCAAGCACGCGTACATCGCCTGATTTTACATAAGTAGCAATCGTAGATGCATCCGTCGCAATTACGTCCGCATTCCCACCAAGTAGAGCTGCAACAGCTTCTCCACCACCATCATACGATACATACTTAACTGTTTTCGGATCTACTCCAGCTTTAAATGCTGGTAAAACTCCTACTAAATGGTCCATTGATCCAGGTGCTGAACCACCCGCTAGTGTTAATGCCTTTGGATCAGCTTTAATCGCATCTAAAACGTCTTGTAGTGTTTTAAAAGCTGAATCATTTTTTACTACAATAGCACCGTAGTCACGAGTTAGTTGAGCTAATGGTGTTGTATCTTTGTAGCCGTAAGGACTGTTTCCTTCCGCTTTGTTGTTATTAATAAGAATCGGTGGTGATTTTACCATCAACACATAATCGTTCTTTGCTTCTTTCGTTGCAAATTCCGCCATGTAAACTGCTCCGCCGCCACCTGGTTTATTTTCAACTGTGATTGGTTTTTCGATCAATTTTGTATCATTCATCGTTTTAGCAATTGCTCTAGCAGTTAAATCCCATCCACCACCAGCACCCGATGGAGCAACTAGTGTAATATTATTCTTTGGGTAATCAGATGCAGTGCTTTTACTTCCAGTACTACTACTACTGCTTGCACCTTCATCGGATGAACAAGCTGCTAATCCAATTGCTAATGAAGCAACTAAAGCAACAGATGATAATTTATTCCACATTTTCATTTTAAATCCCCCTTAACCCCTTTTTGTTAGCGTTTTCATTCGCTTGTTTCTAATTTATCAAAACATTACGCAAATTCAATGCTTTTGGTGATAAGTTGGATAAAGGCTATTTAGTTCATTTTGTTCATATTGTTCACGACGAATGGATAAAGTATCTTCGCTCTGGTCTACCAACAGTTCCGTATATAAGCTCTGCATAAACAATCTTTTCCGAGACGAGGTATTCTAAATAACGTCTGGCAGTGGATCTGCTCACACCTACTTGTAAACCAAGAGATTCCGCTGTAATCCCTTCCTTGATTGTTTTAATTTGATTTACGATTTTTTCTTTCGTAATTGGATCGATTCCTTTTGGTGGTATAGATTCTAAATGCTGTGTATGCGTCACTTTATTGTTCCAAAGAGACTTGATCAGTTCTTCGTGGACATTGCCTTTGCCAGTGAGAATATTTCTTTTTTCTTTATAAGCTAAAAGACTTTCCTTGAACTTTTCAAATGTTAATGGCTTCAGAATATAATCTGCTACACCACCACGAAATGCTTTTTTTACAATATCCGCCTCTGCTGCAGCAGTGATGAAAATAATATCTGTATCTGGACTATGCTCTTGAATAAAAGCTAACAAGTCAGTACCTAAAACATCTGGTAAATACACATCTAGTAAAACCAAATCTGGCTTATAAGAAATGATCCAATCCTTCGCTTCATCTCCTGTAAACGCAGAACCAATGACCTGGAATTCCTCTAATTTTTCTATAAATCGTCGATGGATATCTGATATTCTTTTGTCATCTTCCACTATTAATATTTCAATTTGGTTTGTCATGTAAATAACCCCCTTTTGGAATCGAAACGATAAACAATGCTCCTCCAAGATCGCCTCTTTCTAAAGCAATAGAACCGCCCAAATCATTCACATTTTCCTTTACCTTCACCAAACCATATCCGCGATTTTCCTCTTTCTTCGTAGAAACTCCTTCCTTCCAAATATCATTTAGTACTCCCTCTTCTATCCCTTTTCCTGAATCTTCTACTTCAATTAAAATTTCTTCTCCATTATCTAATATGAACACTCGGACAATTCGTTCATCTTCTAGTAAACCCTCAACAGCTTCAAAACCATTCGTTACTAAGTTTCCGATAATCGAAACAAAGAGGTGTTTTTGTAAGTGTTTTGGCAGCTTTTCTAAGTAACTGTCTTCATCTAAAACAAACCGCACCTTTAATTCCTTTGCACGATTTAATAAGCCAATAACAATCCCACCAAGGAATGGATCCTGTAAATGTTTCGTCATGAATTGAATTAATGACTGGTGTTCGGCTGTCTCTACATGAATTAAACTCAGTGCTTCCTCATAAGAATTTAGTTGAATAAGGCCTGAAATGGTATATAAAAAGTTGTTATATTCATGTGTCTGTGCACGTAAAGCCTCTGTATATCGCTTCACTTGCGATAGCTCTTCTGCTAACCGATCAATATCGGACTGGAGGCGAAAACTCGAGACGGCTCCCACAATATTGTCTCCCACTCGAATCGGAATACGGTTGACAATCGCTTTCTTCCCTCGAATCTCCATAGGACGGTCAAACTGATTTTCTCCAGACTCCATAACTTGGGGTAGATTAGTATTTGGTATCACTTCCCAAATACTACGACCAACTAGCTCTGTCTGCTCTGGTAACGATAATATTTCGTGTGCTGCTAAGTTGACCATCGTAATCACACCATTTGCATCGACCATAATAATCCCTTCCCGTACTGATTCAATTAATGCATTACGCTCTGTAAATAAACTCGCAATTTCTGAAGGCTCGAGATTAAATATTTCTTTTTTAATATTGCGTGCTAATATGCTAGAACCAACAGTTCCTATTAAAATTGCTATTACAACGATATATGCAATATTATCCACATACTGCATGAAAATCAATGCAATATTATCCTTTAAAAAGCCAACAGAAATAACCCCTATGATTTCTCCACTTTCATCGAAAACAGGTGCTTTCCCTCTTAATGCTGTTCCCAACGAACCAGTAGCTTCTGATATATAAGATTTCCCATAAATTAGTGCTTGCTCATTATCATCTCCGACCATTTTTTGCCCAATTCTTTCCTTCACAGGATGGGCATAGCGGATTCCTTCTTTATTGCCAATAACTACATATTCCGCACCTATCCTCTTCTCGATAGATGTTGCAATCGGCTGAAGAACTTCAGTAGGATTCTCCGATTGAAAACCAGCAATAATATCTTGTCGTTCTGCTGTAGTAATTGCAATGCTAAGTGCTCTCTCCCCTATTTGTCTTTCAATCGCATGCGAAATGATAAAGTAAAAGGATATTCCAATAACTATTGCCACTAACGAAACGAATAAAGCTCCAAATCTAAAAATACGTGCTTGTAATGAATTCTTTTTCATACTACCCCCACAAAACTTTCGACAAATAAATAACAATTGTCACGGTGATGCAACTAACAACCGTTGAAAATAATACAATCTGTGCTGCTAAATTCGGTTCAATATCATATTCCAGTGCAAGTGTAGAGCTATTACGTGAAGTTGGGAATGCACTTGCAATGAATAAGGATTGGGCCACCACACCATCAAAATTCATTAGCATAATCAGTCCAAACGCAAGCATCGGGCCTAATACTAACCTTCCAATTGTGCTTGTTAATATAACCTTATTAAATATTGTTTTAATATCGAGCTGAGCTAACTGTGCTCCTAACGTAATAAGTGCAATGGAAATAAATGCATTTGCCAAGTAATCCAATGGTATTCGTAAAGACATTGGAATACCAATATTCCAAATGTTCATGACTGCTCCAATGATTAAAGCATGTACTAGGGGCAGACGTAGTAAGTCACGTATAATATCTAACCCTGACTTCGTGGAAGAAATTAAATTATATAAACCGTATGTATAGGTAATAATATTTTGGAAAATCACAATAATAATTTGAATTGAAGTACCAAGAGGATTGGCAGCGAATAACATCTGACTGACCGGAATCCCATAGTTCCCAGAATTGATGAGTACAATACTATTTTTATAAATAGCCGCTTGATTCCTATTTAATTTTAGTAGTTTGCTAACAACTGTCCCCAAAATCATTAAACAAATACTGAAAATCAGTAGGTACAAAACAATTTCACCCATTACAGAGGCATTTACTTTTGTTTCATAAATATTAACAAAGACTGCTGCTGGCATTAAACAGTACGTGATTAAATTCGATAAAGCCTTTAAATTAAACTGAAACTTTAGCTGTAGAGCTGCTCCTATCCCCAACATGATCAGAATAGGTGCAACAACTTGAAAAAACACCATCCCTAAATAAACCATCCCAATTGCCCCATTTCAACAAGCATTTTCTTATTTCAGAATATTATCTCACTTTTCTTAATGTACTACTAGACATCATTTGTGTTAACCAAAAATAAAAATAGGTTTACACATTTATTTAAAGTTCATATAATTAAAGATATAAAAGAAAAGAGAGGTGTGGAGTTGAAGTGGTTAAATCACGTTTACATGGGATGATTTTGGCATCATTATTTGCCGCGTTAATGGGAATTGGAGCGAATATTACATCCATTCTTCCATTTTTTATTATCGCCGGAGTCCCCATTACTTTTCAGCCGGTCGTAAGTTTGCTAGCCGGTGCCTTGCTTGGTAAAAAATATGGACCTCTATCCATGATCATTTATTTATTCATAGGGTTGGCAGGTATTCCCGTATTTGCTCGTTTTAGCGGAGGGATTAGTGCGATTCTAAGTCCAACGTTTGGATTCTTGCTTGCATTTATCCTCGTTGCTTGGGTTACAGGTGTAATGGTAGAAAAAAGTAAATCGTTTCGGATGCTATTAATTTCTTCCTTTGTGGGAACAATCATCATCTATTTAATTGGAACAAACTGGATGTACATAGCCTATAAACTTTGGTTTGCTGCTCCGACAGATTTTGATTACCAAATGGCTTGGACAATTATGCTCGTGCCACTACCAAAGGACTTAGCATTATCGGTGCTTTCTGCAATGATTTCTTATAAAGTGCTTCGAGCTTTTCCAGCGAATACACAAACAAATCTTAAACATGAGGTGATTGGATGAACTGGTATTCACTAGCAGAAGATGTGTTAAACGGTAATAAGCTGACGGATCAGGATTGTCTTGATTTTTTACAGGCAGATAGTAAAGAAACACTCGCTCAACTGGACGCAGCATATAAAATCAGACACCATTATTACGGTAATGATGTTAAATTGAATATGCTCATTAATACGAAGTCAGGGCTTTGTCCCGAAAACTGTCGTTACTGTTCCCAGTCATCTGAATCAAGTGCTCCAATTGAAAAATATAGAATGATGACGAAAGATGAAATTGTAAAAGGCGCAATGCGAGCAGCTGAATTAGGGGCTGGAACTTTTTGTATCGTAGCAAGTGGTCGAGGTCCAAGCAGACATGAGTTAGCAACTGTCAAAGCAGCGGCTAGGGAAATAAAAGAAACTTTGCCACTGAAATTATGTGGTTGCCTTGGAATACTTGCAGATAACCAAGCAGAGGAACTTAAAGAAGCAGGGATTGATCGATACAATCATAATATTAATACATCCGAGGAATTTCATGACAATATCGTTTCTACCCATACATTCGACGACCGAGTAGGCACCGTTGAAAAAGTGAAACAGGCAGGCATCTCCCCTTGTTCTGGTGTCATTATTGGAATGGGTGAATCTTCAGATAATATTATTAGCATGATGCGTTCCCTTCACGAGTTGGATGCAGACTCTGTCCCGATTAATTTCCTACATGCTATAGAAGGAACAGCGTTTGAAAATAAAACACCAATGACACCGATGTGGTGCTTACGTATTGTGGCATTCGCAAGGTTCATGCTACCAACAAAAGAAATACGCATTGCAGGTGGTCGCGAACTAAATTTGCGTTCTCTACAACCAATGGCTATGTACGCGGCAAATTCTATTTTCCTTGGAGACTACTTAACAACCTCTGGCCAAGAAGCCGAGAAAGACATAAAGATGATTGAGGATCTAGGGTTTACAATTGAAAAGGACGCGTTTACAACTAGTGCAGAGCATTTTCAAACGAGTGTACTTTAACTTTTTTTGGTGAACGTCCAGAAATATTTTATACGGTCACATTTTTATTTATCCGGTCAGAAATTTTTCTATACGGTCATATTTTTATTTATCTGGTCAGAAACTTTTCTATACGGTCACATTTTTATTCATCCGGTCAGAAATTTTTCTATCCGGTCACATCTTTATTTATCCGGTCAGAAATTTTTCTATACGGTCATATTTTTGATTATCCGGTCAGAAATTTTTCTATACGGTCATATTTTTATTTATCCGGTCAGAAAACACAAAATGCAGACTCCTAAATAGGGAGTCTGCATTTCAGATTGAATAACATTCATGGCCATCGTACCAAGACCACCTGTTACCGTTTCAGCAATATGTTTATCCTGTGCATATAAATATTTAGTTTCCATTGCTGATAGAAGAGTTGCCCCAGTAAATCTTGCTGGTGGTTTTATTTGTTGAAAAGTACTGTTTTAACTTATACTTAGAGGGGAAAATATGAATAGAAGTTTATTGAATTGGAGTGTCTAGTTTGAAAAAGCCCGTTTACTTAAATCACGATGGTGGGGTTGATGATTTAATCTCACTATTTTTATTATTACAAATGGAAGAAGTGGAATTAATCGGTGTTGGCGTTATTCCGGCTGACTGTTATTTAGAACCAGCACAATATGCGAGTCGAAAAATTATTGACCGTTTTGGACATGGTAAACAAGTTGAGGTTGCTCTTTCAAATTCTCGCCCTGTGAATCCATTCCCTAAGGATTGGCGTATGCACGCTTTTTATGTAGATGCATTACCAGTCTTGAATGAATACGATCTAAAAACTGGTGTTATGGATGAACCCGCGCACATTCATTTAGTAAATAAATTAAATGCCTCCACTGAAAAAGTCACATTACTTTTCGTAGGTCCATTAACAGATTTAGCTCGTGCGCTTGAAATTGCACCAGAAATTGAAGAAAAAATTGATAAGCTTGTTTGGATGGGCGGAACATTCCTTGAAAAAGGAAATGTTGAAGAGCCTGAACATGACGGAACAGCTGAATGGAATGCATTCTGGGATCCGGAAGCTGTTGCAACAGTTTGGAATTCGAATATCAAAATTGATTTAGTAGCTCTAGAAAGTACGAATAAAGTACCTCTTACAAACGACATTCGTAAAATGTGGGCCAGACAACGTGAAAACTTAGGTGTTGATTTCTTAGGACAATGCTATGCAGCGGTACCATCTCTAGTTCATTTTCAAACTAATTCAACTTACTTTTTATGGGATGTGTTAACAACTGCCTCTATTGGTCGTGAAGATTTAGTGGAGAAGAAAACTGTTAACTGTATTTCGATTGCAAGTGGTGCAAGTCAAGGTAAAACTGAACTAAATGAAAGCGGTCGCCCTGTTCATCTCGTATACGATGTAGACCACGATGCATTTTTTGATTACATCACAAAATTAGCAAAAAAATCAGTTCAAAACTAATAAGAAAAACGCAACAAGCGCTTCAGTCCCTCGAGGAGCGCTGGGCACTCTTTTCTTTTAAAAAATGCAGACCCCCTAAGCAGGGAGTCTGCATTTTTAATTATTACTTCGTTTCATATCTCGAATCGCTTGAATCGATAATCGTACGAGTAGTATTGCACATAGAAACAAACCAACATAAGCTGCTGTATTTAAATAAACCGCATACGCTTCATATACGAATTGGGCAATTGCTAAAAGTGCTGCGGAAATAATCCCAAATGTAATTCCAACAAATAATAGGACGAAACGGGAAAACAGTTGAGTGACAAAGTCTGCATTTTTCCTATCAGAGAAAATATCATGATGTAGGATGATCTTGCCGCTTTCCACTCGCTGCACAAGACGGTCTATTCTACTTGGAATTTTACGAAGTGTTGGGATGATCATTGTCAGTTCATCTTCTATAAAATCCTTCGTTGCGCCTGGCTCTTTGAACGGTTTTTTCAATATCGATTCTATATACTTTTTGGTATACTCTTTTCCTTCTACGAAAATATCAAAATCAGGTTTAATAATGCGTAAGGTACCATCTAATGTGATAAGAGAGCGCAGTGCAAGCCCCACTGATGGGTAAAATGTTAATTCATAATCACGAACAACTTCAAATAGCGACTGGATGAGTTGTTCTGTCGGAACGCGGTCCACATAAGAAATTTTCAATAAAATTTGTCCTAACGCTTGTTCAATATCATCTCGTTCTGCATGGTCTACATCTTCAATTAGCAACATTACTCCGTCGTACAGAATACTCGCGTCATTTTGGCGAATTCCTAATAAGAGGAGTTTCATTCCTTCTTGCTGGGGAGCTGCCAATCGTCCGACTGCCCCGAAGTCCAGTAGTATTGGAAGACCCTCTTTTTTATCAATAAAAATATTACCAGGATGGGGATCCGCATGGAATATACCTGAAACGAGCATTTGCTCCATGAAAGAATAAAGTACTGTTCGAGCAAATTCTCTTCTATCAATCTCTAATTCATAAAATAAGGCATCACCAACCGCTACACTTTGACCATGAACAAATTCCGAAACAATGATACATTTGTTACTGAATTCAGTGTAAACACGTGGAATCTTCACTTTATATGGGCTTTCCACAAGTGCATTTGTTATTTGTATCGTGTTGCGTACTTCAATATCAAAGTTTACTTCTTCCCTTAAGCCATTCGCAAACCCTATTGCTAGCTCACGGAATCCTAAACTTTCTGCCCAAGTAGATTTACTACATACCCAATCCGCAAAATCTACTAAAATATTTAAATCGTCCCGCATAATATCTTTCACATCAGGACGCAACAATTTAACAACTACTTCCTCGTTATTTCTTCTCAAAATAGCTTTATGTACCTGTCCAATCGACGCAGCTGCAATTGGCTTCATATCAAAATAGGAAAACACACTTTCTAAACTATAAGGCAGACTTTCTTGCAGAATTTCCTTCACTTGTTCCTCCGTCAAAGGTTTCACATTTTGTTGTAAGGATCCAAGCTCTTCAATAAATGCTTCTGAAAAAAGTTCCTTTCTCGTAGATAACACTTGACCAAACTTGATGAAGATGCCGCCTGACTGCTCTAAAATTTCTCGGAAAGCAATTGCTAACTGACGATCATTTTCTCGATGTCTGGCATATTTTAAGGCTCTCGTAAAACCATTTGTAAGTCCTATTTGTACAACCTGTCGCAATCTTTTCTGCTGACGCCATTGATTACGTAAGCGATTGAGAAAAAACTTTTGACTCGTGTGTCGATTACCTCTTTCATCGAGTTCAAGTGGAGAAAATAGTTCAAAAAACAGATAAAGTAACATCGTGATCAACAGCATACTAGCAATCCAAATAAGTGTGCTTGCATTCGTAACCGCTGTGACCATGCTTTCATTCAAATAATCCGTATAACGTAAATAAGAATACCAATACACAAAAGAGGTTAAGGACACGCTAAGAACAACCGATAATATACGCTTAGTGAACTTTATCTGTGTGCCCATTAACCGTCCACTAACAAAATAAATACAAATTGCTACCACAATCATTTGTATAAATAACTTTGCATAAATCATAGTCCCACATCCTCCTATAAGTAGTTTCTATTAATATGTATGATAAAGTGTTCTGTTCACATTCCAATTCGATATGTCGTGCAAGTCACCTTCCTTTTCATGCCAGTCACTCCCTTTTAAATACCACTCACCCCAAACAAACAGTATTTCCAGCTATTCCAACATAAACTTGGTATACAAGGAGGGATTGCATTGAATATAATTGACGTTCGTAATTTAAAGAAATCTTATGGTCAAAACAATGTTTTGCAAGGCGTGAACTTTCATGCGCAAGCAGGTGACATTATAGGGGTCATCGGAAAAAATGGTGCAGGAAAATCAACTTTTCTTGAGATTCTGATGACAGTTAAACAATATGATGCTGGTAAGGTTGTCGTATTAAATGAAGATATTCATTCTCTTTCTATTACCCAATTGGAGCATATTCGAAAACAAATATCTGTCGTTTTGCAGCCTACTCAATTTTATAAAACGTTAAAAGTAGAAGAATTACTAAAGTTATTTAAGGCGTACTATCAATCAGCTGTTGATATTAAGCAAATAATTGTAGATTTTAAATTAGAGCCGCACCGAAAGAAATACTTTGATAAGCTCTCTGGCGGTTGGAAACAGATTGTTAGTTTAGCAATAGCATTTTTGTCTGAACCAAAGCTACTCATTTTAGACGAACCAACTACAGGACTTGATCCACATATGCGCAATCTCCTTTGGTCGTATATTACCGATTACAACAAACGTACAGGAGGCACTGTCATTTTAACTACACATAATATGGACGAAATCGAATTGTACTGCGATAAAGTGATGCTGATAAACAATGGAATCAGTGAGGTTTTCGACACTACACAAAATATTCTAGCTACAGGCTATCAATCAATTCATGCGTTTTATCTTGCGAGAGTTTCTATTTAAGGGGGAATTTAAATGTTAGCAACACAATTAAAATACGATTTATTAATGTTCACAAGAGAAATCTTTTATTTAGTTTTCACGGTTGTCGTTCCACCTGCTACGTATATTTTTATGGGGCAATTATATGGAAACCAAACATATGGCGCAAACTTAAGCTATGCCCAAACCTATACCCCATCCTTTATCTTACTTATTACTTTTACGGTTGTATTTTTCGCTTATGGCTTTGATCAAGTAATGCAACGGACGACAGGCATCGAGAAAAGGATCAGTCTATCCCCTGTTCCGAGAAAAACGCTTTTATTTTCCAACATTCTCCGCTCCATCATTATTACAAGCCTAGGATATGTGTTTATATTTTTGATAGGTATGCTTATGTATGATTTACAGATCCATTTGCAAGATGCTCTGTCCTCGTATGCGTTTTTCATTTTAATAAATGCTGCGCTTCTTATCTTGGCATCTGTTATTTATTCCTTCTTTCAAAATATGAATAGTGCGCTTGTATTTTCGATCGTCATCTTCCAAATCGTTATGCTTACTGGCGGATTTGCAATGCCTATCTCCATGATGCCGAAGTTTGTGCAAGTTATTGCGGACGTTAATCCGTTGTATCATATGAATAATCTATTTATCGCAGTTTGGAATGGGCAGCTTAACTTTGACAGCAACACCCTCACTTCCATCTTTTATATAGTTGCACTGGTTATTGCTTCTTTAATTATTTTACGGATCCAAAACAAACGAAAAATGATATAGCCTGCTATCTATGAAACGATTACACTAATGTGGAGAGGGGTGTAAGTGTTGAAAGTTTCATTGAACATAGATGGAGATTTTAAAGAGACCAAAGTAACAATCGAAACACCAAAGCTGGATGAATCTGTACAAGAATTACTTGACTATATAAAGGGGCGAGAAACAGAATTCCTTGTGGGGAAAGTCGGAGAAATGCAGCATATTTTACAACCTTCCGATATTCACTACTTCCATACAGAAAAAGAAGCAGTCATCGCCGTTACTACTTCTGGTTCTTATAAATTAAAAGAAAAACTTTACGAACTAGAGGAATTACTTCCCTCTAATAAATTTATCCGCCTATCAAAATCCGTTATTGCAAACCTGCATGAATTAAGCCGTTTTGAAGCATCATTCAACGGAACACTTTGCGTACATTTCAAATCAGGTGCAAAGGAATATGTTTCCCGAACCTATGTAAACTCAATTAAAGATGCACTAAAGATGAATAGGAGGAAAAGTGAATGAAGACGTTTCTTTTTCGAAGCATGATCGGCATTTTCTTTGGGGCTTTCTTAGCCGTCATATTTACTAATTTAGTAGTACTTTTTGGAGAAAAAGATATGATAGACGGGCAAATGTTTTTGAAGAATTCGCTAGGCTCTATTTTTTGTGGATGGTTTTTCACGGTGAGCCCACTCTATTTTGAAAATCCAAACTTACGTTTAGCCCAACAGACAGGACTACACTTTCTAACCGTAATTATTTTGTATTTTATATTAGCGTTTGGAATAGGCTGGGTTCCATTTGAATGGTCTAGCTTCTTATCCGCAATTGTACTATTTATCGGATTTTATTTAATTTTTTGGACCTCCTTCTATCTGTATTTCCGAAACCAAGCGAAGAAATTGAATGAGGAATTAGATTTACTCTAATCTGGAATGCAATTTAATTTTCCGGTCTCAATTTTTTCTATCTGATCAGAAAAAATGATTATCCGGTCGAATCGGATGGTTCTGCAAGATAATCGGTTGGCTTGTCTCAATAATCGGTTGGTTCCGCCAGATAATCGGACGGCTTGCCTCGATAATCGGATGGTCCACGCTTAAAATCGGATGGCTCAGCATGATAGTTTTATGAAGAATGTTTTTTATTCAAAATAGCGCATTTTTTAATGTAGAAAAGAGGCTGAACGGACAGAAAGTAATTTATCCAATCACAATTTTTTCTATCCGGTCAGAAAACATGATTATCCGGTTGTATCGGATGGTTCGGCCCCATAATCGGTTGGCTTGTCTCAATAATCGGATGGCTCAGCCAGATAATCGGACGGCTTGCCTCAATAATCGGATGGTCCTCGCTTAAAATCGGATGGCTCAGCAAAATAAAAGTAGCCAAAGTTTAAACATCCAATCACAACAAGAGCTCCCAAAATTGAAATTGGGAGCTCTTTTCATTTTGCTATTGGAACGTACCCAGCCTTCTCAACTAATTCCTGCCCTTGCTCAGACAGAATCCATTCGATCAGCTTCTCAACATTTGGATTTTCACTTCCTGCTGTTACGATATAAAACTCCGATGCAATCGGATATGCACCTGATCGAATTGTTTCTTTCGTTGGCTCGACACCATCTATTTCTAACAGTTTAATCTTTTCGTTTCCTACCATTTCAGTCGAATAAAAATGGAAGGTATAGCCAATTGCATTTTTAAAGTTTTTATACTGCGATACTTCATTAATAATTCCTCCCATTCCAGTGGCAATATCTTCAGTTGGTGCCTCCATAATTGGAGTATCCCCCATTAAGTTTTCGAGTGCAGTTTGGCTTCCGCTATCTGCCGGACGTTGGAAGGCTCGTATAGAATCATTGTCCCCTCCGACCTCTTTCCAATTTGTCACTTTTCCTGAGTAGATATCCTTTATCTGCTCCATTGTCAGTCCATTTACTTTATTTTTTTGATTGACGAAAAAGACAAACGCCTCTCTTCCTATTGGCGTCAATTTCAGCTCTTTTCCTTGTTGCTTCGCTTTAGTGAGCTGTGCTTTAGAAGGAGCTGCGACAAAAATCATGTCTACCTTTCCATAAATTAAGTTGTCGTAGGCGGCTGGTGTTGTATTAACCATCACTGCACTATCATATGGATTATAATCTCTTTTTGGATATGTAGCCTGAACAAAGGCAGAATATAAGGGATATAATGCTGTAGCTCCATCCATTCTCGGCAACTGGTCAGTAAGTTGTATAGTTGGATCCTCTTCTAATGTTGCTACTTCTTGTGAATCCGAAAAAGGTGTATAGACATCAACATTAATTTCCGCATCCACCATTTCAATTCGTTTTGTATATTCATGCTGAATCAGTGGAACAGTACTCAATAAAATCGCTAAAACGACAATACTTGCGAAAATCACCTTACGCTGCTTCGTTTGATAGAAATGAAATACAAGTAAAACAAAAAAGATATATAACACAATTGCTACTGTAATTATAATAGGGACAAAATGTATGTTTCCTGACACTACTGTAATTAAAAGAGCTCCAATAGTTAAAAAAATCATCCCGATAAGAATAAAAATTGCACTTAAAATTCGTTCAAATAATGAAAATTCCTTCAATTTATAACCTCCCCCTCTTTGGATAATTCTACAAACTAGTGGGAAATCCTTTTATAATTTGTCACAGATATATTAGTGGGGATTTTATCTATCCGGTTATGTTTTTATTGTCCGGACGGAAATTTTTCTATACGGTCAGAAAAAAACTAATCGGTTGAATCGGATGGTTCAGTCAGATAATCGGTTGGTTTGTCTCAATAATCGGATGGTTCGGCTAGATTATCGGATGGCTTCCCTTAATAATCGGTTGGTCCACGCATAAAATCGGATGGCTCAGCAAGATAGCTAGATTAAGACACGTTTTTGATTTCAAATTACCCAATTTTAATCATCCGGTCACAAAAAAAGCCTCCGATATTTATCGGAGGCTCTTCTTGTTTATTTCAATCATTAATATACAGTTCAAATACATCTGCAAAATCTTTTTTGACGTATTTATCTTTTTGATCAAGTAGCCAATTCGTTGAGAAGCGAGTAATTTCTTCAAATGAACTAGCAGGAGTGACTTCACGACTTTCGATTTTACCGATCGATTGTGCCGCATAGCCTAAGCTATTTTGTGCAATTTCGTATTTCTTTACGTTTTCTTTCATTTCCACAGAAATGGTGTGGATTACTTTATATAGGTCTTTTATTTCGGTGGAGAATTTTTTATGGATGTCGATTGATAGCGGAACATTGCCGATTGTGAATTTGATTTCTACATCTAGATCAATGGTTCCGGCAGTTTCTAGTGCAACATCTGTGATTGGGTGATAAGCAAAGTCGTATCTTCTCAGCAGTCTCTTCTTGCTCATTGCGTTTTGACCGTCTACATGAATAAGTGCTTTGTTCGTAAAGCAATATTCATCTGCTTTTGTTTTAATAAGGAAATAAATAACTTCACCTGATTCGTGCATTACAAAGTCGTCTGATTCGGTTTTATCAAATTCTGTCTTTGGTACAACAATTCCAATATCCGATAAACCTAGTGCGTCTGATGCGAGTTTTTTTAGCATTTATTTTACCCCCTTGATTTTATACTAATTTAAGATTATCATAGTTTAGCTTGGGCATTAAAGGGAATTATTAACTTTAAAGAATTATTTAAATTTTTTGTAAAGGAATGTGGTCAATTGAAAAAGTTAGTTAGCTGCCTTACTTTGGCGATGTTAGTTGGTATATCGCTCGTAGCATGTACTCCAAAAGAGGAATCTTCTGATGTGAAAGAAGAGAATATCCAAGAAGGAAAGGATGTTACTTTGGAAGGTAAAAATGAAAATTATCTATCTGCAGTAGATGTGGATTATGGTTATGAATTCACGAAAAGCTTAGAGGAATTTAAGTCCAATGAAAAACTAGGATATCGCACTGCTGGATCCGAGGCAGAGTTGAAAACTGGAGAAAAAATTGGGGAAGAAATGAAGAAAATTGGACTTACTGAAGTGACCAAAGATGAGTTTACATTAGACACTTGGGAATTCGAAAAAGCTGATTTGACTTTCACTGATGAAAATGGGAAAGAGCATTTAGCTGTTTTGGGTGGTTACCAAGTAAATTTTGATACTAATGGCGTGAAGGAATTGGATATCGTCTATGGAGGTAAAGCTACTGCAGAAGATCTTGCTGGACTCGATATTGAAGGTAAACTTGTTTTGATAGATATCAACCAACGTGAGGAATGGTGGATTAGTTACCCTGCCTATCAAGCACATTTAAAAGGTGCAGCAGCAGTAATTGCTGTACAAGAAGCCGGATATGGTGAAGTGGACCCAGATGCTTTAAATGCCCAAGACATCTGTGGACCGGATGATGCCCCTGCATTTTCCATGTCCCAAACTGACGGAAATAGTTTGAAGAAAGCGTTAGAAGCTAGTGAGAATGGCTCGATTAAAGTTAAATTTGATGCAAAATCAACCGTGAAAATGGATGGAAAATCATATAACTATTACGGTAAAATCATCGGGAAAGATCCGGAATCTTATATTATTCTTTCAGCACATTATGATTCTTATTTTACTGGATTCCAGGATGACAATGCAGCAATCGGTTTGATGATGGGCGTTGCAAAAGGTTTAGTCGATAGCGGATATAAACCAGAGAAAACAATTATTTTTAATGCACTTGCTGCAGAAGAATGGGGCGTTTCGAACACTCGTTATGACTGGTCAACAGGCGCTTACAATCAAATCTTTAATATCCATCCAGAATGGGTTGGAAAAGCATTTGCCAATATGAACTTTGAACTTCCCGCTTATGAACATACTACCCAAGACGAAATTCGCTCCGTTTATGAGTTAAATAAATATTTAACAAAATTTGCAGAGAAAGTCCCAGCAGTAGATGGTGTGTATAAAGACGGTATTTCTGTCATATCTCCACTACGTACTTGGTCTGATGACTTCTCATTTGGTATTGCTGGAGTTCCGGCACTACGTAATGATTTCCAAGATAGTGATTTCATGCGTTCGCATTATCACTCACAATTTGATAATGTAGAAACGTATAATGAAGATGCTTTTAAATTCCATTTGAATTTATATGGTTTACTCACTATGCATTATGATCAAACTGCAGTCGTACCACTAGACTTCACAAATCGATTACAAGTATTAAAGGAAAAAATTAATGCAGAAACATTTGAAAAAGCGGCCGTTTCTTCGGACGAGCTTGTTGCAGAAATCGATAATACGCTAGCAGTAACAGATGAAGTTAATACAAAAGTTGCTAAGATTAATGAAGATTATCTAGCTGCTTTAACAGAAGGCGACACTGAAGCGGTTAAAAAGCTATACGATGAAAGCCGTGAGTTAAATAGTGGCTTACTTGCTGCATTTAAATATGCAGAAGATAATTTCACTCGTTTAACATGGGAAGACGTTTTAATATTCCCTCACGAACATGCACAAAATAATATTGATAATTTAACATTATCAATTGATGCGTTAAACCAAGGTGATATCGCTACCCCACTGGACGAATACCTATGGGCAATTGATAACAACTGGTACGCATATGATTTTGAAAAAGAAGTATTTGATTATTTCACGGACTATGTGCTTGAAGCTCCTAAGGAAAAACTGATGTGGGGTGAAGGCAAAATCGTAGGACACGAAGACCTATTTGATACAATTAAATCACTGAAAGAAAAAAGAGATCAAAGTAATGCGGATGTGTCTGCAGAGATCTCAACATTAAATGAAACATTAGTAAGACAAAAGG
Organism: Psychrobacillus mangrovi; assembly: GCF_037104765.1. Lineage (NCBI taxonomy): Bacteria > Bacillati > Bacillota > Bacilli > Caryophanales > Bacillaceae > Psychrobacillus > Psychrobacillus mangrovi. The sequence continues at coordinate 197,577 of NZ_JBAWSY010000006.1, forward strand.
AATTATTAAAAACAACCGTTTCCGACGAAACTGCTAGTGTAAAAGAGCTTGGCGAGATGTTGGCTGAATTAAAATAAATCGAAAAAGCTGTCCATTGGAGTAATACGCTCTATGGACAGCTTTTTTCTTATTTAATTCAACAGCCGAATAACCTTCCCTTTCAAGAACGCCTGGATATCCTCTACTGTTTCCTGAAAATACGTGCTGTAATTTCTTTCGCTCACATAACCAAGATGAGGGGTTGCAACCACATTTGATAGCGTTCGGAATGGATGACTTACTGGAAGTGGTTCGAGTTCATATACATCTATCCCTGCTCCTGCGATCCAGTTTTCCTGTAATGCCTCTATGAGAGCATGTTGGTCGACGATTGATGCGCGAGAAGTATTAATAAGAAAAGCGGAGGGTTTCATTAACTTCAATTCATTCTTTCCAATCAATCCTCTTGTTCGATCACTTAGTACAAGATGAATAGAAACAAAGTCACTCGTAGCTAATAACTCTTCTTTCGAAGCTGCAAGTTTCACACCAAGTTTGTCAGTTTGTTCTTTCGTTAAGTTTTGACTCCACGCCATAACCTCCATACCGAATGCCTGGCCGATTACTGCCATCTTACTGCCTATTTTTCCAAGTCCAAGAATCCCAAGACGCCTACCATATAAATCGGACCCAACTGTACTCTGCCAAGGTCCATTATTTCGAAACTCATAATTTTCTTTTGTAATATGGCGAGCGAGATTTAAGATAAGAGCCCACGTTAGCTCGGTTGGAGGCTCAGACATGCTTGCTGTTCCACAAACACTTACTCCGTTTTTAGTCGCAGCCGTAAGGTCAATCGATGCGTTTCTCATGCCCGATGTGATAAGTAATTTTAAATGTGGGAGATTATCAAATACAGAGGCCGTAAATGATGTACGCTCACGCATAATCACTACAATTTCAAAGTCACGTATAGCATGAACGAGTTCCTCTTCACTTTCAATATGATTAGGAAAAGATTTCACCTCTACCCTGTCTAAAATACTGGACCAGTCAGCCATATTAAGTGCGACATGTTGATAATCATCTAGAATTGCACAACGTATTTTCATTCTTTATCTCCCCCAGTTTTATTTAAAAAAGTCGACCATAATTTGCAAGATTAAAAGAACTGTTACTAATCTAAGAAGTGGTTTTACATGTTGGGTTTTTAATTTGCGAGCTAGTCTTACTCCAAGCTGCGCACCTACAATGGCTCCAAGCATCAAAGCTAAGGTGAGTGGCCAGATGATTTTACCTGTTGAGATATACGTGATAGCAGATCCAAAACAACTTGCAAAGACCCCAATTCTTGCTAAGCCTATTGCTCGAATATAAGCAATCTTTTGGCTTGCATATAAGTACATTGCAAGTGTGCTGCTTCCTGGACCAAACATCCCGTCATACATTCCTATGCCAAGTAATGCAGGGCCAGTTTTTTTATTTACATTAAACTGTTCAGTTCCATCAAAATTACCGTTACTTACGAAGGAAGTTATAAATGCAAAGCTTAATAAAATTATTGCAATGATTGTAAGTGTACTTCCACTCAATAAGGAGGCAATCAATCCACCTAATACGCCTCCGCCTAAACAAAACGCAAGGACAGATAATGCTTCTTTCACTGAAATTTCCTTTTGCTTAAAAATGACAAGAAAACTTGAGAGTGAACTGACCGTATTGGAAACCTTGTTCGCACCGATTGCTGAATGCACTGGTAATCCCATAAGTAACATCGTCGGTAAGCTTATCAGTCCCCCTCCTCCGACCAATGTACCAACTACATTACCTGCAATTCCAATTAAAAAAAATATGAAAAATTCCATTGTAAAGCCTTCTTTCTAAACTTCTAACGTATATTTAGCTTACCCTTCTATTCTTGATAAGTAAATTCGATTGTTTTTATGGATTTACATAGGAAAAACTTATAGAAATTAGAAGGAGAATGAATAAGACAAAGGGAAGATGTATAGTAGGAGGGATAAACAATGAAGAAATTAATACTCTTATCACTCATTTTATTTGGCTGTACAAATGAACCCAGTTCAGATAGCGATGTAATTGCCGAGAAAGTAGCGACCAACTTAAATATTCCATGGTCAATCAATCAACACGATAACATATTCTATATATCCGAACGAGTAGGTACTATTGCAAGAGTAAGTGATGGTAAAGTCACGCATGAAGAAGTGATACTTTCCAATAGTTTGTCTGACGCATCTGAGGCTGGTTTACTTGGGTTTGTATTAAAGAATGATTTTGAAAATTCAAAGGAAGCCTTTGCTTATTATACGTATGATGAAAATGGGGAGTCCTTCAACCGAGTAGTGACCGTCAAATTAGAAAATGACATTTGGCGAGAGACTGCTGTTCATTTAGACGGTATCCCTACAGGCAATATCCATCACGGCGGTCGGCTAGAAATCGGACCAGATGGACTTCTTTATATTACTATTGGGGATGCAGGAAATCCCGAGAATGCCCAAGACCCCTCTTCCCTAAACGGAAAAATAATTCAAATGAAGGAAGATGGTACCTTTGAGATTTATACTTCCGGCCATCGGAATCCACAAGGACTGTCATGGGATAAGAAAGGAAAGCTTTACGAAGCCGAACATGGACAATCCGCTAATGATGAAGTCAATTTAATCGAGCAGGAAAAAAATTATGGCTATCCAATTATACAAGGCACGGAAAGGGGAAATGGTTATGTTACACCTATCGTCACTTCCGGTGCCAACGAAACATGGGCTCCCTCAGGTATAACCATTCATAAAGGAAAATTATATGTAGCTACCCTTCGAGGAGAAGCAGTAAAAGTAATAAACATCTCTACTGGAGAAGTGGATCGTTCCATCACAGGATTTGGACGTGTACGAGATGTCTATTCAGACGGAGAATCTCTATATTTTGTTACGAACAATACAGATGGTCGTGGGTCACCTCGGGAAGATGACGATGTACTCTATCGATTGATAGAGTAATCTTCTATACTCGCAGGCACATCGCAATTTGCACCCCGGACCTTCCTGTAAATCGTCTGCCCTCATCAATAAAACCAGACTTTAAATAGACGGATTGTGCAGCCTTATTCGCTTCATTAACACCTAGAACGATTTGATCTACTAACGGAAAATGTTCTTTTACAAATTCCGTTAGTAGATTCATAGATATTTTAGCGATTCCACGACCTTGAAATGACGGATGTACCGAATAACCGCGAAGTAAAATGCTCGCTTGGCGATCCGTGTAGTTGAACTTGTCATCTCCTGTATCTAGGACGAAAAAACCTGCTACTTTTTCATCTTCTTTTATTACGATAGGCGTATACGTGTAATTGTTCTCACTACGTTCCAATAGTTCAAGGGGATGCCCTGTGAATCCTAGCTGCTCCTCCGAAAGCGGATAATTCTCTAATGCTGTTCGATGTGTTATTTCATATTTAGCTAGTGCAATCATTAATTCTCCTCCTAATACAGTTGTAACCCCATCTCATCCACTACGTTAATATGTTTTGGAACTTTCAAGTATACATATGTTTCTCCCTGTACTCTTCCTGACTCAATGCTTGGTAAAATATCATTGATCGTAAATAGTGCTAGATTGTTAGAAAAACGATAATACTTAAACTCTTGTTTGGTAGGCTCTTCAATTATTAATTGATTCTCTTCCCATTTAACTTTGGAAAATGGAATTCTATCTTTCATATTCATTCCATAAATAAATATATTTGTTCGATAAACTTTACCTTCTACTTGCTGCTCCTTCGAGTCAGTCCATTCCACATATACCTTTGCCGTTAGATAATCTGAATTAGATGTTACTACATGGAGTGTATCTCCTTCTACCTCGTGCGTCCATTCTTCGACTAGAAAATCATTTTTAAGCTTGCTTACTTCATTTTTTCTAAACGCTTCATCAAATACTTGATTTTCATTTTCAAGCTTTTCTAATTCATTTAATGTAATTACTTCTTCCGAATTATCAGGTAAAAATTCGTACACGACAACCGCTAAAAAAAGAACACTTATATAACTTAGAATAATTCCTTTTGCCAGGCCTTTAGTTAAAATAATACGCTTCGATAAGTTCTTCATCCCAATACGAATAAACCAAGAAAAAAGTAGAATTAATAGTATGGGTATGAACGCCATAATCACTGTCATGCTCTAACCTCCAGTCGATTAGAGATTGCTATCGCAATTCCAAAGAAAACAATCGTCATAAAAATTAGATTAACAATTAATAACCATGTAGATTCATTCATAAAGAGAATTTGAATAAGTGTTTGCCCAATCTCAGTAGTCAGTATAGATAGCACAATAATGGGGATTACTAACAAAAATAGTCTACTATTTTGTATAAGCATTCCAGCTAAATAACCGCCCGACGAAAGACTCAAAATCAATAAAGTAATAACAAGCATCGTACCAATCGAACTAAAGGGTTCATCGAAAACACCTGGACTTTTCGTATACTCTGTACTACCAAATATAGAAAGATATACACGTAAAACATTGTTAGATAAAAAAGTGGTCACTCCAGCAAATATACTAATCATTAGAAGGACAAGGATATTGGCTAAATTACTGCTTAGTCGAGTAGTAACAAAAGAGAAATCGTCATAACGATATGCTCTTGTCGTAATAAGATTTCCTACAAAAAGAGCCCAAATTGCTACAAAAACAAATACTAAATCATTTGAAATTGTAATCACTTGGATTTGGATATTGTTAACACTAGTTCCCCGTGTACTCGAACCGTTCGTAGAAAACAGAAGACCTATTAGCTGCACGAAAATGAGCGATAATAATGCTCCCATGTAAGCGTTTATCTTGAACCTAACCTGTGCCCTAACCACTTTTCCAAGAGTACTATTAGTTAAAAACATCATCAATTCCTCCTTTCGAATCACTTGTTATATACATACAAATATCACTTGGCGAAATTGGCTTTGTACTAACTCCTTCCAGGTTCATGGGTCCATCCTTCTTCACCACAGTATATAGAAGTTGATCATTCATTTGTTTGGTATGTAGAATCTCCATTTGAGATGTAAACTCTATCACTTTTTCTATAGGGCCCTGAATTCCAACTGCATACTCTTTCACCTCTTCTAGGGATTTGTGAAAAACTACTTTGCCTTTATGAATCAAAAGAATATCTTCTAGTAAATGTTCAATTTCGGCTAGATGATGACTAGAAATTAATATGGTACGAGGGTGAGCTATATATTCCTTTAGCAGAGCTCTATAAAAATCAGTTCTAACAGCTTCATCCATTCCATTCGTCGGCTCATCAAACATCGTTAATTCGCAACGTGTCGCTAAACCAAAAATCATATTAAAAGTTCCTCGTGTACCTGTAGATAATTTCGAATGCTGCTGTTTTGGATTCAAATTAAAATAGTGAAATAAACGTGCCGCTAGCTGCGCATCCCATTTAGAATAAAAACTTGGGGCTATTTCCAAAATATCAGCCAATGTAAGTGAATCGGGAAAACTCATTTGATTATCTACTAAAATACTATTTGCGGATACACATAAATTATTGAAAGGATGATTAGAAAATACTCTAACATCACCAGTGTCTTCATTCACAAATCCAGCTAGTATTTTAAGTAATGTTGTTTTACCGGCACCATTACGACCAATTAACCCAGTAATTTTATGATCTTCTATTTGAAATGTTATATCTTCGAGCGCATGTATCTTCCGATAGCTCTTTTTTACATGTTGACACTCAATAACCTTCATCATTGCTCCTCCTCACATCTTTTGATTAGTTGGATGAGTTCATCTTCTGACACTGAAAGTCTCCTAGCTTCTAAAACAAGCTCCATCGCCATACGTGTCAGCGTTTCACTCCGTCTCTTTTTTATAATTGTTGCTTTTGCTTTTATCGCTACGAACATGCCTAAACCTCTTTTTTTATATAAAATCTCTTGATCTACGAGAATCGTTAAACCTTTTGCTGCAGTTGCAGGATTAATATTAAAAAGATCCGCTAATTGATATTGCGAATGTACTTTTTCATCGCTTTTAAATCGATCTGCTATAATTTCATTCTCAATCCATTCAGCAATTTGAATATAAATGGGCTTCGTACTATCTGCAGCAATATTCACTTCAGTATCCTCCTTCCGCTTAAGTTAGTACATTAGTGTTGTAATGTAGTATATACTAATTTACAAAGAAAAACCACATTCTTTTTTAGAATGTGGTTAAAAAATAATGCAATTCATTTTAAAATTCCATTTCAAAGTTTAAGTTTACTGGTTCGCTTGGCATGTCCTCCGGCACCATCATATTAGTAGAAAGTATTCTATCATCCACTTCCATAAAACTAAATTCATCCATCCACACTTCCCCAACGCCCTGAAGCATAACCCCATTTTAATAAACTAATTTATGAGGTTTTTTGATATTTTTTGCGATAGTGAAAGGAATTTTAGCAGCAGTATAGAATTAATTAAGGAGAGATGGAGGGTTTATGAAATGAAACTTGGACAAATTGCCGTAAATGTTGAAAATGTAGAACGCGCTGTTGCGTTTTATAAGAATGTTATTGGACTGCCATTATTGTTTGAAACAAATGGATTAGCATTTTTTGAGTGTGAAGATACAAGATTGCTATTAAGTCGTCCCGAAACAGAAGAATTTAATCATCCAAGCTCTATTTTGTATTTTAAAGTAGAGGATCTTAATGGAGAAGTATCAAGAATGAAAGAAGCAGGCGCTACATTTATGGATGAACCACATATGGTAGCAAAAATGGGAGAAGTGGAAACTTGGATGGCCTTCTTTAAAGACACTGAAGGCAATACCCACGCATTAATGAGTGAAATTTAAATAGGCAAGTCTCTCCTGGGAGGGGCTTGCTTTGTTTGTGACCGTATATTTGTTCAACCAACCGATTATTTTGCTGTACCATCCGATTATTTGTGCAAGCCGTCCGATTATTAGGTAGAACCATCCGATTATTTGTACTAACCGTCCGATTATTGACGTTAACCATCCGATTACTCCTTTTTACTCCCATTTCCACTGATAAATTATTTTATTGTTATTTCCGATTCTCCTTAAATTCATAGATTCTATAATTCTTAGTGACGTTTGAGTAGAATTAATATGTAAAAACTTTCTGCATTCCCTATTAGTAAGACTATTACTAATTAAACCAAACCAATCTCGTAAAGCTTTCTCATGAGCTTGACGATCTATATATCCACATGAAAGGCAATACCATCCCGCTTTTAATTTATCCATACCAAACCTCTCACATTTCCCACACTGAACCCCTGTTATCAACTCACTAGGATTAATCCCCCAATTCTTACACATAGGGTAAGGAAGATAAGACTGATGAGACTCTATAATGTTCTTTGCTAAATAGTCCATCTGATTAGCTGACATATATTCCTTTTGTGTTCGTAAGCTTCGGAGATAAACAGGAATACTGGTTGCATAAATAACATGTACATGGTCTGGAGGTTTAACAATTTTTGATTTAGTTGTACTAAATACAATCACTCCACTTACAGGTAAACTAATTCCTCGATCTTTTAACCATTCTCTAAGTAAATATATATTTCTATTTACTTGCTCTTCAGGGCTTTCAAAAGTATCCTCCTGTCCATTCTCCAACCTTCTGAATAAACAAGCTGGATCATTTTGAAAACTCAACTCCCCAATTATATTTTTACATTCTAAAATAACTATTCCATATGGAGTAATAAAAACAGTATCCATTTGGAATTTACCATTTGAAGTTAGGCTCACATCATGCAATATTCGACATTCAAAAGGAAACTGGTATTTATCAAATATCTCTTCTACAATTGTTTCTCCAATAATTCCAGCTTTTGCGGAGAACATCCTGGAATTTATCAAGGACTTCATTGCATGCTCTTTTGGTAGACGGTGGTAGAGCATCTTCAATCCCATATATTTGTGTTCAATTGAACGTTTCTTAATAATCAATTCAGTTATCACCCCTTTGTTGCACCATAACATATATATTTAATATGTAAATTGTATAAAAATGACGATAATTTGATTTTGAGTATAAAAAATGATTTAAAATGAGAATTTAATCGGAAATTGTATATAAGAATTTAATTTCTGATTATTTATTACAGTCAGTAGTTGTCATTATTTCCCGGGAAATGTCGTACTTTATATTTATATAACCTTTTAATAAGACAAAAAAAGCCGCTACCGATTACTCGGTAACGACTTCTTGTTACCCTGCGACGTCTTACTCTCACAGGGGGACACCCCAACTACCATGGGCGCACGTGCTTCACTTCCGTGTTCGTGCTCCGAAAGGAGATAAACGCCAGATTTCTTTGTCAGCCGCAGTCGTTCGATTCTCGTGGAGTCTCTCTACCTTGCTTCCTAGAGCTCCTTGCTCCTTATTTGCCTTCGGTCTGTTTTTCTAGAACAAAAAAAGCCGCCACCGATTACTCGGTAACGACTTCTTGGTGCCCAGCGACGTCCTACTCTCACAGGGGGAGACCCCCAACTACCATCGGCGCTGAAGAGCTTAACTTCCGTGTTCGGTATGGGAACGGGTGTGACCTCTTCGCCATCATCACTAGACCTTGAGTTGTTCACTCAAAACTGGATAAAAGACATTGATTGCTCGAAATTCATATTTGGTTAAGTCCTCGATCGATTAGTATTCGTCAGCTGCACGTGTCGCCACGCTTCCACCCCGAACCTATCTACCTCATCGTCTTTGAGGGATCTTACTTACTTGCGTAATGGGAAAT
>NZ_JBAWSY010000007.1:0-193755 GCF_037104765.1 Psychrobacillus mangrovi
CTGGGCCGTGTCTCAGTCCCAGTGTGGCCGATCACCCTCTCAGGTCGGCTACGCATCGTCGCCTTGGTGAGCCGTTACCTCACCAACTAGCTAATGCGCCGCGGGCCCATCCTGTAGTGACAGCCGAGACCGTCTTTTAACATTTCCCCATGTGAGGAAATGGATTATTCGGTATTAGCCCCGGTTTCCCGGAGTTATCCCAATCTACAGGGCAGGTTGCCCACGTGTTACTCACCCGTCCGCCGCTAAATCAGAAGAAGCAAGCTTCTTCATCATCCGCTCGACTTGCATGTATTAGGCACGCCGCCAGCGTTCGTCCTGAGCCAGGATCAAACTCTCCATAATAGAGAACTTAAAAAGCTCATTTTGTTTTGCTGGCATCATCATTAAATGATGTCAAAATTGTTTGCTATCTGACTAACCGAAGTTAGTCTATCAAGCTATATGTCTTAACGTTTTGCATGTTCAGTTTTCAATGTTCATTTTGTTATGTCGTTTTTTGCGACTTCTCTAATTTATCATCACTCAAGCGATGAGTCAAGAAGTTTTTCAAAAAACTTTTTCGTCAATATTTTTTATTTCGTTTTTGACGACGCTTATTATAATACTACTATCTCGATAGTTTTGTCAACAAAAAAACGAACAAAAGGTTATGTCCGTTTTTTTCGAGATTTATAAATCACCTAACTTTGTAGTATCTATGCATGATTTCATTGCTTTTAGTAGGTTGTTTTTCAATTAATATAAAACCTTTTTCTACTAAAAATTCTATAAAGACTTCTAGATCCACAGAGTAATTTTTTAATTCTTCTTGCTCATGAATCTCTTGGATTGTCCAAAACTCTTTTGAAGCTAGCACATCTAATATATGTTGTGCTCCCTCTTTTATTCTAGAATGAATTAAAAACTCACTTGCTAAAAACAAGAGTTCCAATCTCTTTTCTATAGTTTCTTCACTAGAAACAAGCTCATCGTATAATTTATAGATGGATGGATCTAACTGTTTCACTTGCTTCCATACCATCACTTCTGGATGCAATCCGTGTTCAAATACAGCCAAACGAGCTAAATGATGTAAAGACTCTACTATATGGTTATAAGCATCTAGATAATTCAACTGCTCAAAAAAATGTTTACTTTCTAAATATCTTTTACTTAATTTAGCAAACTCAATCCCCATTCTCACTTTTCTACCGTTAATCGGAAACTCTTGTAACTCTTTTTTCAATTCTTCTATATATTCATTTCGATCAAAAATTACTCGGCCGTTAATTAACCAATCTACTAATTTAGGATTTGTTCCTAGCAATAACCATTTTTTTAACTGTTTCTCCGTTATCACATGCATAGCTGCTTTTTTATCATTAAACGTATAATGTTTTGTAAAAATAGGTTGTTCTCCATCTCTAGTCAATATAAATAAAATAGAATCAAATGTATCTGTTATCGGACTAACCTCTTCACGTTTTTCTACAAATATAATACCTAGTGTATTAGGGTCACTTGCTCTTTCTTGATAAATAGGTCTCAAAAGTGCTTCCAAAATTGCGCCTCCTTTATTTCCTTATAATAGTTTTTCGACAACTATTTTATAACTCCTTCTATTAAATCGCTCAAAACATTATTTTAACATCAACGTCAAGAAGTCTAACACAATAGCAATTATCATGGGTATTAAGAAATGAACTCGAAGTAAAAGGGAAGTAGTTCAAACCAAATTATGATATAGTGGATTTAGAAATTAGGAGGATGAAAATGAAACCTTATAAAAACAAAATAAATAGAATACGTTCCTTTGCATTGGGACTAATATTCTTCGGATTCATCATTATGTATGGCGCAATATTCTTTCGCGAAAATGCTATTCTAGTAACTATTTTTATGACTCTTGGATTAATTTCTATTATAGCAAGCACTGCTGTTTATGGTTGGATCGGATTACTTTCCACTAAAGCTGTACAAGTTGTATGTCCGAATTGCGGAAAACATACTAAAGTTTTAGGGAGAGTTGACATGTGTATGTATTGTAAGGAACCATTGACACTGGATCCATCACTTGAGGGTCAAGAATTCGATCAATCTTTAAATAGAAAGAGATAACTAAAGATAAAATCAAAAAAACCGAGCGATATGTTTCCGCTCGGTTTTCTTATTGTACTTTCGTTGCCTGTTCTTTACACGTTGGACATGTTCCATAAATCTCCATACGATGTGAACTAACTTCAAATCCCGTTAAATGGGAAGCTAAATGCTCTACTTCATCTAATCCTGGGTAATGAAAGTCAACAATTTTCCCACATGAGTTGCAAATCATATGATAATGATCATTTGTTATGAAATCGAATCTACTAGAAGAGTCTCCAAAAGTAAGTTCTTTTACTAGCCCAGCTTCTCTAAATACACGTAAATTGTTATACACTGTCGCAACACTCATGCTAGGGAATTTACTTTCAAGTGCTTTATATATATCGTCCGCAGTTGGATGTGACATTGATTGGATAATAAATTCCAATATCGCATGGCGTTGAGGTGTAATACGTACACCAGTAGATTTTAATGTATCTAAAGCATCTCTCAAATGTACTTCCGTCATCGCAATGCACCTCTTTTCGTATTATTCTTAGTTTGTAATTGTTACAATAAGTATAAGGAAAAAGAGCATTAGATGTCAAACTTTACAGTCTTAAAGGGAATATGTACTACTATTAGTATCCTCTTTCCAAATCAATTACGTTAATTAATGAAGGGTCCTCATCTAACCATTTTGTTAAATTCTCCGTAAAAATATCCAATGCACGAACGATATATTGAGAAGAATGGCTGGAAACATGAGGAGAAACGACTACATTCTCCATTTTCCAAAAAGGATGATCTTCTTTTAGCGGTTCGCTTTCAAAAACATCTAGTACCGCATAAGCAATATAGTTATTTTGTAATGCTTGTAAAAGCACTTCCTCTTTAACTACATCTCCTCTACCGAAATTCATAAAGATAGCGGTAGGCTTCATACAATGAAAATGCTCATTGGTTAATAAATTCTTTGTTTCTACTGTACTAGGTAATATAGAAATAACGAAATCTGCTTTAGGCAGCGCTCTTTTCAATTCTGAAAAAGAAGTCATATCATCCATAAAATCGGATGGCTCTCCGCTACGATTACATCCGATTGTATGCACGCCGAAAGCTTGTAGGATTCTTCCCACTTCCCCTCCTATTGCACCGGGACCTAGAATTAATGCAGTAGAGCCATAAAGTTCCGATGAATACACTTTCTTAGACCATATACTATTCCTTTGGTTTTGAGCAATAATCGGAAGTGATTTTTTTATGGATAAAATATGCGCAAGAATAGACTCTGCCATCGGTATTTTATGAATACCTCTAACATTAGTCACAAGTATATTACGGCTTGCTATTTCCTTCAAAGGCATTTTTTCTAAACCAGCGGAAGCTACCATAATCCATTTCAAGCGGTCTGCCGCTTCCAAATGAGATGCATTAATATCTTCTCCATACGTTACAAATACTTCTGCATTACGTAAGGTCTCTTCATCAAATGGTTTTTGAAAATAAAATTTTACATGTGGAAATCTTTCTATTAAGTTTGCTTGTTGCTCTGGTTTAGGTAAAAAAGAAAATAATATGTTCATTTTTATTCTCCAGTATTCACAATGTTTTTCAATGTTTCAAGCGCTTCTTCTACGTGCCCATCTACCTTTACTTTACGCCATTCTTTTATAATTGTTCCTGTTGGATCAATTAAAAATGTAGATCTTTCAATTCCCATAAATTCTTTACCAAACATCTTTTTCAATCTCCACACCCCATATGCTTCTGATATTTCATGGGTATCATCGACTAACAATGAGAATGGTAAACCATGTTTCTTAATAAATTTCGTATGATCATTTTCATTATCAGCACTTACACCAAGAATAACTGCATTTAAATCAGAAAAGGCTTCATGTGTATCCCTAAAATCACATGCTTCTGTCGTACAGCCTGGAGTTGAATCTTTCGGATAGAAATATAACACAACATACTTCTTACCAGCAAAATCATCTAATGATACTATTTTTCCCGTTTCGTTTTTTAAAGAAAATTTTGGTGCTATCATACCTTCTAATGTTTGCATATTGATTCCTCCCTTAGTTACTGCTTTCATAGTATCGGAATTTTCCAGTAAGTTCAATTTTCTTTCGCGTTTTTCAAAAAAATTGACTACAATTAAATAGAACAGTTATAGCCTGAGTCACTGGACAGTGGCTCGTTCGTAACGTTATACTTTCATTTTAGTGAAGCAAGCCAAATCAAGCGGAGGTTTTTACAATTGGAACACATTAAATCTGAACAAATACAAAAAGAAGCACTTGAACATATCGTAGGTGGGGTAAACAGCCCATCTAGATCATATAAAGCTGTTGGTGGAGGGGCTCCAACTGTCATGGACAGAGCAGAAGGTGCTTATTTTTATGACGTGGACGGTAACAAATATATCGATTACTTAGCAGCTTATGGCCCTATTATTACGGGACACGCACATCCACATATTACTGAAGCAATTACTAAAGCAGCTCAAACAGGACTCCTTTATGGAACTCCAACAAAGCATGAAGTTACGTTTGCAAAAATGTTAAAAGAAGCAATTCCTTCTATGGATAAAGTACGCTTTGTAAACTCAGGTACAGAAGCAGTCATGACAACAATTCGTGTAGCCCGTGCCTATACAGGAAGAACGAAAGTTATGAAATTTGCTGGTTGCTATCATGGACACTCTGATTTAGTTTTAGTGGCAGCGGGTTCGGGTCCTGCCACGCTTGGTACACCAGATTCAGCAGGAGTTCCTAAAACCATTGCAGAAGAAGTAATTACTATTCCATTTAACGATCCAAAAGCTTATGAGGAAGCGATGGAAAAATGGGGAGAAGAATTAGCTTGTATTTTAGTAGAACCAATCGTAGGAAATTTTGGTATGGTTGAGCCAAACGAAGGATTTTTACCAATTGTTCACAAGATAGCAAAAGACAAAGGAGCTCTAGTAATATATGATGAAGTAATCACAGCATTCCGCTTTCATTATGGGGCTGCCTCTACTATGTTAAATCAAACTCCCGATCTTACTGCACTTGGTAAAATAATCGGTGGTGGCCTTCCAATTGGAGCATATGGCGGTAAAAAGGAAATTATGGAACAAGTAGCTCCACTCGGACCTGCTTACCAGGCAGGAACAATGGCAGGTAATCCTGCGTCTATGCAAGCAGGTATTGCATGTTTAGAAATTTTACAACAACCTGGTATATATGAAGAATTAGATAGACTTGGTAGTATATTAGAAGCAGGTATCCTAGAAGCAGCAGAAAAAAATAATATAACGATAACTATTAATCGTATAAAAGGTGCTCTTTCTGTTTATTTTACTGATGTTAAAGTGGAAAACTATGAGCAAGCAGAAGCAACAGATGGGGAAATGTTCGCCAAATTCTTCAAGCTTATGCTAACTCAAGGCATCAATCTTGCACCTTCTAAATACGAAGCATGGTTTGTTACAACAGCACATACAGAAGAAGATATTAAAGATACAATTGCTGCTGTTGATAAAGCCTTTGCACAATTAAAGTAAACGTTACCTGGAACCTGTAGGAAATGAAAGGATAGGATTGAATGAAATTAGGAGCTCGCGTTTTTAAGACTGGAGTAGCGATTGTTTTCTCATTATTCATAGCAGATTTACTCCAGCTTCCTAACCCTGTCTTTGCGGGAATAGCTGCTATATTCGCAGTTCAACCTTCTATATATAGATCCTATTTGACTGTTATTGAGCAAATACAATCGAATTTAATCGGAGCAGCGATAGCAGTTATTTTCGCTTTAGTATTTGGAAATCACTTTATTGCAGTAGGTTTTGCCGCAATATTTGCTATCATGATTATGTTGAAGTTCAAACTTGAAAAAACAATTTCTTTAGCACTAGTAACTGTTATTGCGATAATGGAAGTTCAAAGCGATGACTTTTTAACATTCGCATTAATACGATTTTTAACTATTCTCGTAGGAGTTGTATCCGCATTTCTCGTGAATTTAATATTTATACCGCCCAAATTCGAAACGAAACTGTTTAATGCAATTCATTATACACAAGACGAGATTATACGCTGGATTCGAATTGCGGTAAGAAATGCGTCCGACCATAGCTCTACAAAACAAGCAATTAGTCAAATAAAAGATCGATTATCTCGGATAGATCAGATTTATTCTTTTTTTAAAGAAGAACGCGGCTATTCGAAAAAAGCAGCCTTTACAAAAGGAAGAAAATTAGTCGTTTATCGAGAACTAATCTCCGTTTCCTATAAAAGCTTGGATGTTTTAAAAAGACTTCATATCCATGAAAACGAGTTATTAGAGCTTCCCGAGCATTTTAGAATGATGATCAAAGAACGTTTAGATGCTCTTCTCACTTATCACGAACAGCTTCACTTGAAGTTTATAGGAAAGTTAAAACCGGAGCATATAGAATGGAATGGGTCAGAAGCATTCATTCAAAGGCAAGAAGTAATGGATATTTTTGTCCAACAAATTGCCCTTACTAAAATTGAAGAAGAATTTTCGACCTATCACTTACTTCATATATTATCGGCTATTTTAAAGTATGAGGAGCAATTAGAACATATCGATACGCTAATCACTTCGTATCAAACCTTTCATAGCACAGAACTTACAGTACAAATAGAAGAAACACCATATTAAGAAATTCCCAAAAGCACACATGCCTGCATCGACAAAGTTTCTTTGCACCAGTGGAAAAAAGCAGGCGCATAGCGAGGGCACGGAAAAAGTCTATGAGGGTGAGAAAGTCCTCACTGAGATTTCATAACAGTATGTGAACGACAAGTTGTTCACATACTCGATTTTTATTTCGAACCCGTTGATTTCTGTTCCAGGCGGACGCTTTCCGCCGGCATGGCTTCAGCCGCTTCCTTCGCTACGCTCAGTCCAGGGTCTTCAGCTCATGCTATTCCGGCTGGAGTCGCCGCCTTCCACTCCAATCAACTATTATCTGCTTTTCAATTAGAAAATCATCATGCCATTAAAGAGTAAGTTTTTTCAATTGTATCTATAGAAAATCGTTGAAAAAGGCGACACTCCTGCGGGAATAGAGTTAGCCGAAGACCCCGCAGCGCAGCGAGGAGGCTAAGGCAACTCCCGCGGAAAGGGAGCCGTTTCAACGATTTTCTTATTTATCGGACGATATTATTTAGTAAAGTCAAATTCAATCAAGTTTGTCAAAAGTCTAAAACGTGTCACCTATTTACAAGGTGACACGTTTTTTAGTTTTTCATGCGAGGATCCAATGCGTCTCGTAGTCCATCCCCCATTAAATTAAACCCAAGTACTGTTAGCATAATCGCAAGACCCGGGAAAATCATTGTCCATGGTGCGTTGCGTAAAAACATTCGAGCATCCGCTAACATTTTTCCCCATTCAGGTGCAGGTGCCTGCGCCCCAAGACCAAGAAACCCTAAAGCTGCTGCTTCAATAATCGCCGATGCAATGGCCAAGGTGCCAGCAACAATTACGGGAGCCAGCGAGTTGGGCAGAATATGAGAAAATAATATACGTATGTCTTTCATCCCTATTGCTTTGGCAGATGTTATGTATTCCTCCTCTTTAATACTCAAAACTTTTGAGCGAATGAGTCGACCAAAGTTAGGAATATTAATAATGGCGATTGCTATTAATGCATTACGTAAGGAAGGACCTAATACAGAAACAACTGCTATTGCCAATAATATACTTGGGAATGCTAGCATTACATCGAATACTCGGGAGATGATCATATCCACCCATTTTCCATAATAACCAGCAATAATTCCTAGAATACTACCAACTACTACGGACCCTATAACAGAGAAGAATCCTACTCCAAGCGATATTCTTGCTCCGTGGATGATACGTGAAAAAATATCTCGACCAAAATCATCCGTCCCAAACCAAAACTCACTGGACGGCGGTAGCAATCGATGATCTTTAATAGACTGTTCATTAATCCCTTGAGGTGCTAGCCACGGACCAAATACTGCTAAAAACACGAAGAAAAGAACAATCACTGCTCCAACTAACGCTACTTTGTTTTTACTAAAGCTGCGCCAAGCATCGCGCCAAGGACCGGTCGATGTATCTTTTACGGCAACTACTGTTTCATTTATCGAGTTCGGAACCATTTCGGACATCCTTATTCCTCCTTTTAGTCGTATTTAATCCTTGGATCAATTAAACCGTATAAAATATCAACAAATAGATTAATCATTACAAATATAAAAGCTACAATTAATATTCCGGATTGAATGACAGGATAGTCACGGAACTGAATTGCATCATAAATATAACGTCCAATTCCTGGCCAACCAAATATAGTTTCTGTTAATATTGCTCCCCCAAGTAAAAGACCCATTTGCAAGCCGATAACAGTTAAAACTGGAATAATAGCATTTTTCAAAGCATGCTTGTAAACGACCCAAAACATTTTTTGTCCTTTTGCTCGAGCAGTACGAACATAATCTGCTCTCATTACTTCTAACATACTAGAGCGGGTCATTCGCGCAATAATGGCCATTGGAATAGTTGCAAGTGCAATTCCTGGTAAGACTAGATGTTTTAACACTAGACCTAGCTGATCAAAACGACCATTTAATATTGTATCTATTACATATAAATTCGTGACAGAGGAAACGGGATTCCTTACTTCCTCTCTTCCTGTTGTCGGGAGCCATTGGAGTTCTATTCCAAATATCCATTGCTCCATCAAACCTAACCAAAAGATTGGCATTGATACTCCTATTAACGCTAAAATCATCGCAAAATAATCAAACCAAGAGTTTTGGAACCAAGCAGAGATAATTCCCGCATTAACACCAATGATAACCGCAATGATAATGGCAAATATCGCCAATTCAAAAGTTGCCGCTAAATATGGCCAAATTTCTTTTGCAACTGGCTGAACAGTTCGCATCGATTCCCCTAAATCTCCTTTTAGAAGACCAAATAGGTAATCAAAGTATTGCGTATACCACGGATTATTTAATCCAAGTTTTATTTCCAATGCTTCTATAGCTTCTTTCGATGCTAGCTGACCTAATATAACCTGCGCTGGATTCCCAGGGATAGCCCGAATAATCATAAAGACGACAAATGTCATACCAAGCAAAACAGGGATTAACTGTAATAATCTTTTTCCGATATAGTGAAGCATTGTCTTCACCTCTCCTACTAAAAATAAAGAAAGGGAGAAATCACGAAGACCTCTCCCCTTCAAGCTAGTTACTTAAAGTCGACATTCGTTAATTTATCAGATCCAGTAGGATGTGGTAGGAAGTCTACCAATTCCGCTTTCCCTGCAAGTAATGGAGTTGAGTGTGCAAGTGGTACCCAAGGAGCATCTGCAAAAATGATTTCTTGAGCTTGCTTATACAATTCATTACGTTTATCTTCGTCAACTTCTGTTTGTGCTTCAATTAGGATTTTGTGTAGATCGTCGTTGCTATAGTAAGTGTAGTTGTTGCTTCCTATATTGTCTTGGTCTAGCAATACATAAAGGAAGTTATCCGCGTCACCGTTATCACCAGTCCACCCTAGCATAAATGCGTCTGCTTCTCCGTTACGCGCTTTTTCTAAATAAGTAGCCCACTCAAAAGAAACGATATTCGCTTTAACCCCAATATCCTCTAAGTTCTTTTGAATTGCTTCAGCCACTTTCGTTCCATCTGGCATATATGGTCTTGGTACAGGCATTGCCCATAAATCCATTTCAAAACCATCCGCAAATCCTGCTTCTGCTAAAAGTTCTTTTGCTTTTGCCGGATCATATTCATAACCTGGAATATCATCATTGTATCCACTAATAGAAGATGGCATTGGATTTTTCGCAACTTCTGCTTGACCTTCAAAGAAAGCATCTACAATCGCTTGTTTGTCGATTGCATGATTAATAGCTTGTCGAACTTTTACATTATCAAACGGAGGACGTGTTGTTGTAAGACCAAGATATCCTACGTTCATAGATGGACGTTTAAATAATTGCAGAGTTGAATCCCCTTCAACTGTTGCACCATCTGCTGGATTAACTCCATCAGCTAAATCAATTTCACCAGTGAGAAGAGCATTTAAACGAGCTGAGTTATCTGGAATAGAGCGGAAAACAATTTTATCAAGCTTTGGAAGTCCTTCAGCCCAATAATCTTCAAATTTTTCAACAGTTATTGAATCATTACGTTTCCATTCAACAAATTTAAACGGACCGGTACCAACAGGATTGTCTCCAAAAGCGTCCCCTGCAGATTCAAACGCTGTCGGGCTAGCAATTCCAAAAGGACTCATTGCAATATTTTTTAAGAACGGTGCTTGTGCACGTTTTAATTTAAAAATAACTGTGTAATCTCCTTCTGCAGTTACAGATTCAATTACATGACCTTCATCTCCAACAAAACCACCAAACATAGAAGCATAGTACGGGAATTTGTCTTCCGAACCATTTGCCCATCGTTCAAAGTTTTTCACTACAGCCTCTGCATTGAAGTCTGTTCCGTCGTGGAACTTAACACCTTCACGAAGCGTAAATGTATAAGTAAGTCCATCTTCTGAAGGCTCCCATTTTGTTGCTAATCCTTCATTGATTGTTGTATCTTGTTCCCCAAAGTTCAAAAGTGTTTCAAATACGTTTTGTGTTACTTTGAAAGATTCCCCATCTGTTACTGCGGCAGGATCTAATGAAACGGAATCTCCACCACGACCAAAAATAAGTACTTTGTTGCCAGTAGATGCTGATCCCCCATCAGTAGCACCCTCACTCTTTTTGTCTGTACTGCTAGTGCCTTCCGATGAATTACCCGAAGAACATGCTGCAAGAACCACTGATAGGGCAACTAACATCAGCAATAAAAATGACCATATTTTCTTCTTCCCCATATTAACCCCTCCGTAAAAAATATTATCAATGTTGAACTGCCTCTTTATATAAATGGCAGGCAACAAAATGACCTGTTTTCACTTCTTCTAATTTCGGTACAACGGTTGTACAAACATCCATCTTAAAAGGACATCTTGTATGAAACGTACAACCTGTCGGTGGATTAGATGGACTCGGAATATCCCCCTCTAATATAATTTGTTCCCTTTTAAATTCTGGATCGGGAACAGGAACTGCTGAAAGCAGCGCCTTTGTATATGGATGCAGTGGTTCCGCATAAAGGGATTCACTTGTAGCAAGCTCAGCCATTTTACCTAAATACATAACTCCAACGCGGTCACTTATATGCCGCACCACCCCTAAATCATGTGCGATAAAGATATAAGTTAGCTTTAGTTCTTTCTGTAAATCTTGCATGAGATTAAGTACTTGTGCTTGTATAGAAACATCAAGCGCGGAAACTGGCTCATCTGCAATAATCAACTTTGGATTTGTCATCAATGCCCTTGCAATCCCAATTCTTTGTCGTTGCCCACCACTAAATTGGTGTGGATACCTTTTCGCATGATAACTACTAAGTCCTACAATTTCTAAAAAGTCATATACTTTCTTTTTACGACTTTTTGCATCCCCAATGTTATGGACAATCAGAGGCTCCATTAAAATCTTCTCAACAGTATGGCGGGGATTTAATGATGCATAAGGGTCTTGAAAAACCATTTGAATCTCTCTTCGTGCTTTTCTCATTTCTGAATTAGAAATATTCGTCAATTCTTTTCCATCAAAAGTTACTTTGCCCTCCGTCGGTTCTAGTAATCTCATAAGCATTCGGCCAGTAGTAGATTTACCACAACCTGACTCGCCTACAATACCGAGTGTTTCACCTTCATTGACATAAAAAGACACATCGTCCACTGCTTTTACGTAACCTGACTGTTTCCCTAATAAGCCCGAGTGAGTCGGAAAGTACTTTTTTAATCCTTCAACTTGTAGCAGCGGTTTTGTCATGTACTCCAACCTCCTTTTCATCATATAAGAAACATCTCGTTTTATGACCTTCGGATATTTCGTATAGAGGAGGACTTTCAAGCGTACATCGACCAAACACTGATTCACAACGTGCAGCAAACCTACACCCTTCTTTAATCGTGCCTGGCTTTGGAACATTTCCTGGAATAGAATAAAGTCGCTGTTTTTTGAAACGCATATCTGGAACTGAAGCTATTAACCCTTTCGTATATGGATGTTGCGGATTATTGAAAATTGTCTCAACTGATCCCTCTTCCACTACTTTTCCCGCATACATAACAACAACTCGTTCACATGTTTCAGCTACAACTCCTAGATCATGTGTAATTAATATAACCGCTGTATTCAATCGCTCATTCAAGTCTCTCATCAACTTTAAAATTTGAGCCTGAATCGTTACATCTAAAGCAGTTGTTGGTTCATCTGCAATAAGGACCTTTGGGTCACACACTAATGCCATAGCAATCATGACACGCTGTCTCATACCACCAGAGAGTTGGTGAGGATAATCTCTCATCAATTCTTCTGCCCTCGGTAATCCTACTAGCTTCAACATTTCAATTGCTCTAGCTTTCGCTTGCTTTTTACTCCAGTCTTTTTTATGTAATGTTATTGCTTCTATTAGTTGATTTCCAATTGTGAATAAAGGATTTAATGAAGTCATAGGTTCCTGAAAAATCATCGCAACATCATTTCCACGAACGCCTCGCATTTCCTTCTCTGAAAATTTCGTTAAATCTTTTCCCTTAAATAAAATTTGTCCGTTTGTTATTTTCCCTGGAGGACTAGGCACCAAGCCCATGATTGAAAGAGATGTTACACTTTTACCGCAACCTGACTCGCCTACAATTCCTAAAATCTCTCCTTCTTTTACATGAAAATCAACATAGTCAACGGATGGTATAACACCATCATCTGTGAAAAAGGAAGTTTGAAGATCTTTCACTTCTAAAATTACTTGACGATTTTGCATATCGCTCCCCCTTTCCGAATAATCAAATTTTTCTTTCTTATCTTACTATATTAAATATTCTACACATTTTAAATGACTATGCAATACCTTTATTAAAGTTGATGTATCCATACTCACATATAACTTCCAATTTAATCTGTATTTTCATACAATTATATAAATAACCATTCGACTATCTTTTATAGCAAAAAACACCCTATAAGCTAATGTTCACTTATAGGGTGTTTCCTTATTTAATTTACTGTATCTAAATGTTGTATTTGAAAGAGATTATAATATACACCTTTTTGATTCATTAAGTTATGATGATTTCCATTTTCAACGACCTCACCATTTTCTATAACAAATATATTATCAGCATGTGTGATTGTCGAAAGTCTGTGAGCTACAATAATAGTAGTACGATCTTTCGCAAGTTTTTCTAATGAATCTTGAATTGAAGCTTCACTCTCTAAATCTAATGCAGAAGTCGCCTCATCTAGAACTAAAATTGCAGGATTTTTTAAAAACACTCGTGCAATTGCTACCCGTTGTTTTTGTCCACCAGAAAGTTTTACTCCTCGTTCTCCCACTTTTGTTTCATAGCCTTCTGGTAGTTCCATGATGAATTCATGAGCGTTAGCGGCCTTAGCAGCTTCTATTACCTCTTCATCGGTGGCATTTGGATTACCCATTAATATATTTGATTTTACCGAATCGCTAAACAAAATATTGTCCTGTAATACTATTCCGATATGTTTCCTTAAGGATTCAATTGTTACATCCCGGACATCTTGACCATCAATTTGGACACTGCCACTTGTCACATCATAAAATCTAGGTATAAGACTTATGATAGTAGACTTTCCTCCACCGCTCATTCCGACAAATGCTACTGTTTCACCGGCGTTCACATGAAAATCAACATGATTTAAAATCGTAGTTCCATCTTTGTCATATTGAAATGACACATTAGAAAATGTAACATTACCAAGTGAGCGATCTATTGTGTACGCTCCTTTTTTATCCTCAATATCGTATTCTTCATCCATTAATTCAAAGACACGATCCATAGATGCAAATGATTGCGTCAATGTTGTAGATGAATTAACTAAACGCCGTAATGGACTGTATAAACGTTCGATATACGCAATAAATGCTGCCATCGTCCCTACAGACAGTCTTCCGTTGATTGCCTCATATCCTGCATAAGCTATCACAAGTAACGGTGCAATGTCAGTAATTGTATTTACGACAGCGAAAGCTTTTGCATTCCAAATCGTTTGGTCAACTGCTTTATCTAAAAATTCCCCATTAGCTTCATTAAATAATTTTTGTTCATGCTTCTCCAATGTAAAGGTTTTAATAATACTCATACCTTGTACACGTTCATGTAAATAGCTTTGGACTCCCGCTAATGCCTGCGAACGTTTTCTTGTGAGATCTCGTAGTCTGCCGAAAAAGTATTTCACACTAAAAGCATAAAATGGAAATGCTAGCAAAGTAACAAGTGTCAACTTTACATTCATTGTAAGCATTATTCCAATTGCAATTAGAATAGTTGCTAAATCTAACCAAACATTCATTAAACCAATCATGACAAAATTTTTAGTTTGTTCTACATCATTTATAACTCTTGAAATAACTTCCCCAGCTCGTGTATTCGAATAATACTTCAAACTTAATTTTTGCAAATGAATATATAGTTTTTGACGTATATCATATAATATTTTATTGCTCACTAATTGCGCCAAATATTGTCGATAATACTCGATTGGCGGGCGAACTATTAAAAATACTAACGCAGTGCCTCCCAGCCAATAAACCAATTGCTGTATCTTTTCTTCCGAAGTCATGTCGCCACCAATAATATCATCAATTACGATTTTTATAAGAATTGGTATAAATAAAGGTATAGCAAATTTTATAATACCAATAACAATCGTTAATAATATTTGAAGGTTATATGGTTTTACAAATTGCATATACCGCTTCATCGAACTCATAGTATTACTTCCTTTCAAAATTGCAAAAACCTGTTGTGTTTCTCAACAGGTTTTCCAACTAGTCATTTAACTGTTTATAAAAATGATAACGACTTGTCCACGCTTCGATGAAATCTGGAGCAAATGGACCTCTTCTTTGCTTTATCCAAGAAATTAGTTTTTCTATATTACGGTCAAGAATCCCGTCTATCTCTCTTGGATAATTCATTTCCTTTTTATGCTGTTCGTACTCATCTTCATCTAGAATCGTATAGGTCATGTCTGGGAAAACCTTTACATCTAAATCATAATCAATGTATTTTAATCGTTGATTATTGTAGACAAATGGCGAACTCATATTAATGTAATAATATACACCATCTTCTCGAAGCATACAAATAATGTTGAACCAATATTCTGCATGAAAGTAACAAATAGAAGGCTCTCTTGTAATCCAGGTTCTTCCGTCCGCCTCAATGACAAGTGTCCGCTCATTTGCTCCTATTACAATATTTTTGGTGCCCTTTAAAACCATCGTTTCCTGCCAGACACGGTGGATGCGGCCATTATGCTTGTAGCTGTGAATTTGAATAATTTCTCCTTCGATTGGAATCGCCATGATTTAGCCACCTTTTCATCAAGCGCAATATTGAATTTTAACTTATTTACTCATTATAGCAATCCATACAAAAAAACTGTAGTAAAAAAATCAGCGAAGGCAAAATGCCTTCGCTGAATTTGGTGAATCCACTTATTTACTTGAGTTAAAAGAACGATTTGCTCTTGAACCGCTTGCTTGTTGTTTTTTCGTTTCAGCTTGACGGTTTTGTCCTTTTACATTTTGAATATCAGTTTCTGATGCAAACTCTTGGCTCTTGTTTGATTGTCTACTGTTATTCTTTTTCATGGATTTCACCTCCGTACACATATATGATGTACGCCATAGAAGTTATTATTCGTTTTATTTTACATTTTTATCGATCTTCCACCGTCAACAATTATCGTTTGCCCTCTAATCATCATGGAGTCATCGGATAATAAAAACATTGCAGTTTTCACCATATCTTCGATTTCGACCATTCTCCCAGCAGGAGTATTTATACGAGCATCTTCTAATAGTTCTTCACGGTTTGGAAAGTGTTTTAGTGCATCTGTATCCAACGCTCCACCAGAAACCGTATTAACAGAAATCCCTTTTGGGGCTAATTCTACAGCTAAATATCTAGTGATAGATTCAATTGCTGCCTTTGATACACCGACAGTCGTATAATTTTCTAGATAACGAATGGAACCAAGTGAACTTATTCCAAGAATTTTCCCACCGTTATTCATTAATTTAGCTGCTTCTTGGGCACCAAAAAGCATTCCTTTTGCGTTAATATTCATTGTCCAATCCCAATGGGACTCTTCTAATTCCATTATTGGTCTTAATACACCAGAGGCAGCATTGCTAACAAATATATCTAATCGACCGAATTCTTCTTTAATCGTTTGAAACATTGCACGTAGTTTTTCTACATCTCCCACATTTGCACGAACAAGAAGCGCTTTTCTTCCTAAAGCTTCTATCTCCTGCACTGTTTCAAGTGCTGCGGATTTACTTCTTGCATAGTTAACTACGATATCATATCCACTTTTAGCAAGTTCTATCGCTATTGCTTTTCCTAAACCTCTACTACTTCCCGTTACTAGTGCTACTTTGCTCGTTGTCATTGTTCCAAATTCCTTTCTTTCCATGCGTTCCAGATTTTCAACATTGGAACTGGCATCGGTTGATTTTCAACTTCTATCTTTGTAAACCATTTGCAGTTAGTCGGTAGTCCTTTGTCTTTTGTTAGCTTCGCTTCAAAACTTTCCATTTCCCACGTTAAATGTGAAAAGATATGCTTGAAGCTAGCTATTTCTTTCCCTTTTACAATACTTATTCGATAATCATGTTCTATTACCTCTTCTACTGTATGAGTCGCAGTGGGAAGTTCGACCATTGGAAATTGCCACATATTCGCTAGCAGCCCTTTACTCGGACGCTTTTCCAAAAGAATTTTCCCATCTTCTTCAATGACAACTGCTTTCATTTTATGTATTTTTGTTTTTTTGTTAATTGTTTTAACTGGCAGTTCTTCTTGCATTCCTTCAAAAAATGCTGTGCAATATTCTCTTACAGGACAAAGCAAGCATTTGGGTTTAGTCGGTGTACATATTACTGCTCCTAGTTCCATCAATCCTTGATTGAAAGAAGAAGGATTCTCCCTATCGATCAACTCCATGACAGCCTCTTCAAAAACTTTTTTCGTTTTTGGTTTGGCGATATCTTCTTTTATTAATAATAGACGGGAAAGCACTCTCATGACATTTCCATCTACTGCATGCTCAGGTACACTGTATGCTATACTTAATACCGCTCCTGCTGTATATGGACCGACTCCTTTAAGCTTTGATATTTCTTTTCTCGTCGATGGAACGATACTACCATAATCCTCGACCACCTCTTTTACTCCTGCCTGTAAGTTACGCGCTCTAGAATAATATCCTAAGCCTTCCCATTCTTTTAATAATTCTTCTTCATCAGCGCTCGCTAATGATTCAAGCGAAGGATATTTTGAAATAAATCTTTCATAATAAGGTATAACGGTATCCACTTTTGTTTGCTGTAGCATAACTTCCGAAACCCAAATTTTATAGGGATCTTTTGTTTTACGCCAAGGTAAGTCACGTTTTTCTTCCTCAAACCAAGAAACTAATTCTTTTCGTACTTGTTGTTTATATAAATCGTTCAATGTAAATTCCTTCCTTGCGATTACTGTCATTAATAATCGGGTATAAGTTAGTATGTGCTTTGTTATTTATTCGATTTTATTTTATGATTAATTTAACTTGTTGTCCAAAAAGGAGATGGTAAAGTGGATACAGGTACACACATTGTAATGGGAATAGCCCTCGGAGGCATAGCATTTGCAGACCCAGTAGTTGCAAGTAGTTCTCTTACTACTACTGCTGTGATTGCTGGAACTATTATCGGTTCCCAAGCACCTGATATAGATACAGTTTTAAAATTACGCAGTAATGCAGTATATATAAGACATCATCGCGGGATTACACATTCCATTCCTGCGGTCATTTTATGGCCCTTACTCATTTCATCCGTACTTTGGTTGATTATACAAGAAGCAAATTTCCTTCATCTTTGGCTTTGGACATTTTTAGCCGTTTTTTTACATGTATTTGTAGATATTTTTAATGCCTATGGAACACAGGCAATCCGACCTTTTTCAAGGAAATGGGTAGCACTAGGGGTTATTAATACTTTTGATCCGATAATTTTTGGCTTACATGTCTTAGGCTTACTATTATGGATGTTTGGTGCTAATCCAGTTCCAACCTTTCTTATTATGTACGCAGTAATCGTGTGTTATTATATTTTACGATTTGCAGTACAAGCAGCGGTTAAAAATGCCGTCAAACATACAATTCCAGATGCAGAGCAAATTATAGTTGCACCAACCATGCGTTTTTTTCAGTGGCGTGTAGCCGCTCTATCCAAGACACACCATTATGTTGGACGAGCATATGGTCGCTCTATTACCATTTACGATAAATTCGAACGAGTTCCATTACCTGATTCTGATTTGGTGAAAGCAGCCTTAAAAGATAAAAACTTAAGCGCTTTTCTTTCTTTTTCGCCTATTTATCGTTGGGAAATCACTAAGTTCGATCAATTATATGAAGTCCGCCTAATCGATTTAAGATATAGAAGTAATGATTATTATCCTTTTGTAGCAGTAGCACATTTGAATGAAGAATTGGAAATCGTCAATTCTTATACAGGTTGGATATTTAGTGAAGACAAACTACGAAAAAAATTAGATTTCACGCCAATTGATGAAATAAAATAGAAATGCTAGGAAATCAATTTCCTAGCTTTTTTTATTTAGCTTGTCTAACTTCATTGTAAGAAAAAAATATATATTACTAACTATCGGCATTCGCGCTGGCCGCACGTCCGCATGAGTACATTCGATTAAACGTATTGTTATCAATAATTCCTGAAAACAGGATGTAGGATTGCTATCTTCGATAATTATTTCAAATTCATCGGGATGTCTTTAGGATGTGCGCCTTACAAGCCGCAAGAGCGCGAAGAATGAGACCCCGTAAAGGATGTGGGAGTGACGAAGGAACGACTCATCCTGCGGAGGCTCATGCGTAGCGTGCGGCAAGCGCACATCCGTGTTTCTACTTTCAACGAACTTTTTATGCATAGACTGGAACGGATAAATCACCAACTATTGGCATTTGCGCTGGCCGCACGTCCGCATGAGCCGCTGTATGCGCTAGCGCATTTCGCTGTCTCATACGGCACGTCATGCGGCTGGCAAGGCGCGAATGCCAGTGTTTTCTTTTTATAAGATATAAAGTATATTCTATCAAATGTAGTGTTAATTTATAATCCTGATTACAGGATGTGCGCCTTACACGCCGCAAGAGCGCGAAGAATGAGACCCCGTAAAGGATGTGGGAGTGACGAAGGAGCGACTCATCCTGCGGAGGCTCATACGAAGCGTGCGGCAAGCGCACATCCGTGTTCTTGGGTATTAAAAATTATCCGTAATAAATAACAAAGCCTTTAATTTAAGAAATCGTCTACTTCCAAAAGATGCTTGTACTTCTCATTCGTGCTGGCAAATTCATGTAACTGGTTACCATAGCCTTCAATCCATTTCTTGATGACCATTTCGGTAACTGCTGCTCCCTTATAATCATATCCAGCTTTCGCATAGGATGATTCAAAATCTGACCAAAGCAGTTCAATCCATGCTCTAGCCTTTGCCGCGGAAAGTTTATCGTTTTTTTCTATTAGCTGATTTGTTAAAGAATCTATTTTATCCTGCATCTTATTTCCCTTCCTTTAAAGGCAGTAATAAAGAAATTGGTAATGCTTCTTCATACTTGTTTCCACCTAATCGGTATCCCCAGGCAAATCTTCCTTTTAGATATTCCACTTGAAAAAATACTCCTGGATCACTTGAGATACGGTACATCTCACCTGGTTTAATAGAAGCTGGATCTGTTAAAAATGCTTGCGCCATTGTAGCTTTTCTTTCATATACTGCATATTCATTTACAATACCTAATTGTTCTGCTTTTCTTGCTTTCTCTTTTAGTCTAGCTATTTCAGAACGTAGCTCTTGTTCTGTCATTTCACTATATTTTTTCTCACTCATCTTGTTGTTCCAGCTCCTTCTTCTCTATAAATAAATCTATGTGCTCTCCGGGAAATCCTTTTTGGTATAGTGCTTGTTTTACCTTGTTCCTTAAATCATATCCCGTATATTTGGATGCATATTTTCTCCAAACCTTGTCTCCTTGAGTTGAAATGATATCTTCCCATTCTTCCTGTTCTTTTTCAAGTTCGAAAGATCCTATTGCTTGGGAAATAATCGAGAAGTTATAGCCTTTACGTTGTAATGCATCCTGCACCTTTTGCTTAATTTGTATTGGAGTTTTTTCTGAACTTTGATTAATAATTTTTTCGGTTAGTGTGCGAGCAATAGTCAATTGTTCGTCTTCTGTATAAGTAGCTAAAACCTCTTCTTGTAGCTCTTTTTCGATTCCTTTTTTCTTAAGTTCTTGCCGAATCGCTGCAGGACCCTTTTTGCTGTTTTTCTTTTGTGTAGCGACTAACGCTTTCGTAAAGCTCTCATCATTTAAGAAGCCATGTTCATATAGTTTTCGAATTGCTTCTAACACTACTGCTTCCCCAAAATCACTCGTTAATAATTTTTTCTTTACTTCATGCTCACTTCTCATCTGATAACTCAAAAAGTTAATTGCTTTATTATAAGCCTTTCTTACTTCATCATCAAAAACGATTTCATCGATTGTAAAAGCTTCTATCACTTTCCCTTTTGTAAGCTGATACTTGATCAATACTGCTTCATCTACACTAAGAGCATATTTTTCATCCAAATATAAATTATATCGTTCTTTATTATTTTTTTGACGACCTATTTTTGTAATAATCGGCATTTAGTAAACCTCTCCATTCATCACTACTATTATAACGTATATTTTAATAGGTGATAACTTTAGGGAATGTTAAGATATTGCTAAAGGAGGCTTGGATATGAAAATTGCTATTACTGGAGGTACTGGATTTGTAGGTAGAGAACTAACAAGGCTACTTGTCCAAAACGGGCATGAGGTTTATATTTTAACTCGCTCGTCGAGTAAAGACATTAAGAATGTATCGATTGTAAATTGGTTATCGAGCAATACCTTACCTGAAAAGGAACTAGAGGGAATTGACGCAATGGTTAACCTCGCAGGTGAGTCTATAAATAATGGAAGATGGACGGAAGAACAAAAAAAGAAGATTTACGATAGCAGAATGCAAGCGACAGATGAAGTAATTCGAATATTACATGCACTACAACATAAACCAAAAGTTCTAGTGAATGCTAGTGCAATCGGAATTTATCCTGCCTCAGATGAAAATATTTATAAAGAAAAGAACAACGAAGTAGGTACAGAATTTTTAGCGAAAACAGTTCAGGACTGGGAAGTAAAAGCAAAGACAGCTGAACAACTTGGAATTAGAGTGGCTTATGGAAGATTTGGAATAATTTTAGGTGAAAGTGAAGGAGCACTTCCTCTCATGGCACTTCCATATAAACTATTCGTTGGTGGACCTATTGGCGTCGGGAAAAATTGGATGTCCTGGGTTCATGTTAGAGATGTTGCAAAGGCTCTACTATTTGCCATCGAGAATGACATAAAAGGACCTTTTAATGTCGTAGCACCGGATCCACGAAGAATGAATGAATTTGGCAAAATATTAGCAACTATATTAAAACGACCTCATTACTTCCCGGTACCTTCTTTTATTTTAAAACTAGCTCTTGGTGAAAAAAGCCAACTTGTCTTGGAAGGTCAGCATGTATTACCCGAAGTTTTAATAGAAAATGGATTTGTTTTTGATTTTCCAGATTTGACAAAAGCTTTAACTAATATTTATTCATGAATAAATAAAAACCACTAGCGCAACCTACTTAAAAAAGGAGGTTGTGTTTTCTATGTGGAAATATCATGTATTCGGAATAGTATTAGCTGCATTTGTCATAAGTATGGGATTCTTCTATCAACCATTCTCCGCTCAATCCCAAGAAATCCATTGGGGATTGAAGAAAGCTAAAAATCAAATTCCTGCAGAAGCTGGCTCAGAGTTAGATGCAATGCTTGAAAGAAATGGCGCCATATATAAAGGTCCATCAGATAAAAAAATTCTCTATTTTACTTTCGATAATGGCTACGAAAATGGCTATACGGAAAGTATCTTAGATACGCTAAAAAAAGAAGATATTAAAGCTACTTTCTTTCTAACTGGTCATTATTTAGAAAGTGCTACTCCCTTAGTTAAACGTATGATTGAAGAAGGTCATCAAATTGGAAACCATTCTTATGGTCATCCGAACTTAGCAAAGCTCTCAAAAGAAGGTGTAAAGAAAGAACTCCAAAAGTTTGACCAACGTTTGAGCGAGTTAACTTCCATTAAGAGAACTACCGTTACCCGCCCCCCAGAAGGAATCTTTAATGAACAAGTATTACAGGCAGCAAACGAAATTGGCCATCAGCATATATTCTGGTCAATTGCTTTTATCGATTGGCACAGGGACGTTAAAAAAGGCGGCAAATACGCTTATGATCAGTTAATGTCACAAATTCATCCTGGTGCCATCATTCTCATGCACACTGTTTCGCCTGATAACGCAGAAGGTCTTCCAATGTTCATTCAAGAAGCAAGAAAAATGGGATATACATTTGGAACAATTGACGAATTAAATATGAATAATCTGGAAATTCCAATTGATTTGCAACCTTAATATTGTCCTTTATAATAGAAGCAAGATTATAAAGTGAAACTTCATTCAGCATATTGTTGGAAGCAAGTTGAAACAATCGGACTTTTACTTTTAGTTAATCCCCACCGAATTATGTAGTGGGGATTTTACTACTAGTACAAGCGGGATAAAGGACGTGAAGGAATGACAGAACAAACAGCAATACAAGTAGGACAAGAATTTCCTCTAACGATAAAAAGACTGGGAATAAACGGTGAAGGTGTAGGTTTCTTCAAACGAAATGTTATTTTCGTAAAGGGTGCATTACCTGGTGAAGTAATTACAGCAAAAGTAATAGAAGCTAAACCGAAGTATGCAGAAGCAACAATAAGAAAAATCAGGCAAGCATCTCCTGACCGCATTACTCCTCCATGTCTCATTTATGAAGCATGTGGTGGCTGTCAGCTTCAGCATATGACTTACGATAGACAGCTCATCGAAAAGAGAGATTTAGTTATCCAAGCATTGGAGCGTTATGTGAAAGAGCTAGCTCCAAACATTGAAGTAAGAAAAACAATAGGCATGGACGATCCATGGCGTTACCGCAATAAAAGTCAATTTCAAGTAAGACAATCTGGCAATGAAGTGATTGCAGGATTATATGCAGCAAGCTCTAACAAGTTAATCGACATTAATAAATGTATAGTCCAACATCCAATAACGACACATATTACAAACGAAATCAAAGGCTATTTACAAAAGCTGAATATTCCAATTTACGATGATAAAAATCCAAATGGTATTGTTCGCACTATTGTTGTTCGTACAGGTGTAAAAACAGGACAAATTCAAGTAACTCTTGTTACAACAAAAAAGAAAATGCCTCAAAAAGAAGAACTTGTTCAACTTATACGCGGAATCGATTCTAATATTGTGTCCATTAGTCAAAACATTAATGCAGAAAAAACATCTCTTGTTTTTGGTGAAACGACATTCAATTTATTTGGAAAAGAAACGATTCATGAAAAGCTTGGAGAATTGGCATTTGACTTATCAGCAAGAGCATTCTTCCAACTCAATCCTGAGCAAACTGAAAACTTATACACTGAAATTGAAAAAGCAGCTGCTCTTACAGGAAAAGAAACAGTAGTAGATGCTTATTGTGGGGTTGGAACAATCGGACTTTGGCTTGCAAAAAATGCGAAAGAAGTTCGAGGAATGGATATAATAGAAGAATCTATTCAAGATGCTAAAAAGAATGCGAAGCGAAATGGCTTCAATAATACAAAGTATGTTCATGGTACTGCGAAACAATGGCTAACAACATGGAAAAACGAAGGCTTTGTTCCTGATGTATTAACTGTAGATCCTCCAAGAACAGGTCTTGAGGACGAATTTATTAAAACCATTTTAAATATCAAACCAAAACGTTTTGTTTACACTTCATGTAACCCTTCCACTCTTGCAAAAGATTTACAGCAGCTGACAAAGCTTTACGATGTGAAATATATTCAACCGGTAGATATGTTCCCTCAAACTTCTCATGTTGAGGCAGTAACTCTATTAGAATTAAAAAACTAAAAAAAAGCCAGAGAATCTGTTAAAGATTCTCTGGCTTTTTAGCATGGTTTCGTTTCTTCACCTGTATTATAAGATGGTCATCATTAAGGCCGGCTACCGCTATTAAGGATTTATTCTCATTATAAACCCCATATAGAGATTCTCCTTGCTCACTAATAGTATTGGTTCCGTCCTTATAATCATTAAATAGTCTTTCAAGAAAACGGAATCCATCTGCTTTACTTTCTTCTACGAGTTGGGATAATGCGCTTATAACTAAATTTTCTATTTTACTTATTCTAAAGTCTTCCATCTATTCACCTCCGTAGCTCCGTAAAATTTCTGTATAGATATTTCAACCCAAGCAGAATAGTTACTTTAGCGACAAGACAAATATCCAACTAAATTTAGTCGTTATTTATACTTCTATCATTAGTTAACTCACACATAAAACGTTCAACGCCTGGATATTTTTCTCCTAAACTCTTAATCTTAAATCCATACTTCCGATAAAATTCAACTGCATCTCTATCCGTTTCAGCTTGGATGCGACAAAAAGAAAAGTGAGCACAAACGAAATCAATCATTTGGCTCCCTCTTCCCTTTCCTCTTTCACTAGATGATACAGCGATATGCTTTATTTCAATAAGATTTGAGCTTATTATTTCAATCCCTATACAGCCAATTAGACTTCCCTTACTCTCTAGTACATATAATGATCGTTCATTTAAAGATACGTATTTTTCATATTCTTGATCTATTTTATCAAGAGAGGTTGCATAAGACAGTAGCTGCCTTAGATCGGGATGTATCGATTTGGTATTAATTTTTATCAACTAATTACCACCTATTCGTCCTTCCACTCTTTTCTTCCAGACTTATTCTTTTAAGCTCTATAAGGCCACCTATAAATGAAACAAACCCACCCATTCCTATAATCACTGGAAGAAAGGAAACAGTTGTCATAGTATCTTTTGTCATTAAAAAATACATGATATAAAAGAACAAAACAAGGCTACTAGTAGCTCCAATAATTACACTAACTTTTCTCATAATCATTCAACCCTTCGACACATCGGTATTAGAGAAATAGAAAAATTGAAATTACAAAATATACAATACCTGATCCTATTTCTGTAAGTACAACCTTTCTTTTAGCTTTGTGGTAAAAACTTTCTATACCATCTATTGTCGAACCAATGCCTCCCAATGCGATGACAAAACTTAGTAAAGAGATATCCAAATCGTTAACAATTGCCATTATCAATAAAATAACCATTGCTAGAATTATTAAAAATCTCATTATTAGTATAGGCCTAGAACTTTTCTTTCTTTTCGTTTTTTCAATAGACAATTCCATTCCACTTACCTCGTGTCATTTATTAATTGCTGTTATTAGTATTCCTATTTTCAAAAATTCCAATCATTATGGATAAACCTGCGACGATTGCTGGAATGCCTAGTTCATTTATCTGGTATATCCAATATGGAACAGGAGCAGAAAAATTAGATGATTCAGAAGTTGTGTATTGTATTACGGTGACTATAACTGGACTATAAAATGCAATAAGCAAACTTGGTAAACTTATACATAATAATAGAGGCCAATTCAATTTAACTGTCCAACTTCTAATAAATAGTACTGATATATATAGCCCAAATACTAAAAATGTAGTCGTTATAAACCAAAAATACGGAATTAAGTTAAACGTTATTGCGCTATTTTCCCGTATATTCTGCCCTAATAAGGAACTTAATAATATTAAAGCGATTAAACCTACTAGCCAACTTAATTTCCAAACGTAATTTGACCAATTAGCGCTCATATGAGATCCTCCTTACATAATCGTTACAAAAAGCCTTTTAATAACATACGTTTCAAATAGAAAAATAGTTTCAATTTTTGTAATATTTACCGTTTTTTCAAGTCTTCCTTTTTGAATTGAAATAGGTTTTACAGATAGAATAGTTGTATTAAATAGAAACGGGTGATGAAATGTTTGAAGGAAAAACTTGTGTCATAACAGGTGGAGCAAATGGAATTGGCAGATGTCTTGTAGAGGAGTTTTCAAAGCTTGGATGCTCTATTGCATTTATTGATAAAGATGAAAAAGCTGGTCAAAAATTGCTTAGTACCTTATCTGGTAATCATTTATTTATTGCAGGAGATTTAGCAAAAAAA
Source organism: Psychrobacillus mangrovi (assembly GCF_037104765.1). Taxonomy (NCBI): domain Bacteria; kingdom Bacillati; phylum Bacillota; class Bacilli; order Caryophanales; family Bacillaceae; genus Psychrobacillus; species Psychrobacillus mangrovi. The sequence goes on from NZ_JBAWSY010000007.1 coordinate 26,507, forward strand.
GAAGATATCGAGAATTTTGCCAGTCAAGTCATTCAACAGTATGATTCAATAGATTTCTTATTGAATAATGCATGTTTTAGCAATAAAGGTATTTTAAGTGATTGTAGTTATGAAGATTTTACTGAAATATTGAATGTAGGAATAACTGCACCTTATATGTTGTCGAAGCTTTTTATGCCTCATTTTAATAGAAAAGCTGCTATCGTCAATATGGCTTCAACTCGGGCATTTATGTCCCAATCGGACACGGAAAGCTATAGTGCCACCAAAGGAGGTATATCTGCATTAACCCATGCTCTTTCTATTAGCTTAGCAGGAAAAGTCCGTGTGAATGCAATCAGCCCTGGTTGGATTGAAACCGGTGCTTACCATGAGGTAAATGAAATCTATACAGCGTCAGAAGAAGATCGGCTTCAACACCCTTCTCAGCGAATTGGGAATCCCCTAGATATCACAAGAGCAGCAATTTTCTTATGTGATCCCAAAAATGATTTTATTAATGGAGAAAACATTACAATCGATGGCGGCATGTCTAAACTAATGATCTACCATGGAGATGGCGGTTGGAACTATACTAAACAATGAAAAAGAAAACACTTGGTGATCTAATCCCAAGTGTTTTCTATCTTTTTTCCTTTTACAATCATAAAATGAGGATTTTTCATTAGTCTTTCATATTTTTCAGGTTCTCTCATTTTAAAATTTTCTGTTGGTTGGGGTTCAATTAACTGCTCAATTGAAAAATGTGCAAGTGTGTCATTTAGTATCATCTGAAGAGGCCGACGGTAGAATGGAACTTCAATCATTTTCCCTTCTCTTTCCCATTGATCGATAATGAATTCATTTGAAAAATAATCTCCATTCTCGGATAATTTAAAATCCATGAATGGGTGGTGGACGGAAAACAATAGTTTTCCACCGGGTTTTAATATTCTCCGAAACTCCTTGAAAGTGCTGTTCCAATCCTTTATGTAATGAAGCACTAGAGAGCTTATAATCCAATCAAATGTTTCATTTTCGAAAGGCAGCTTTTCTCCCAAATCTAAACACAATACTTTTGCATTTTCACCAACTCGTCTTCTTGTTGCATCGACCATTTTAGGACTAAGATCAGTTCCGGTTACATCTGCACCTAAATGGACCAATTGAATTGTATACCAACCAGCTGCACATCCTGCATCGAGAACTTTATTATTACTTAAATCGGATGGCAATAGATTCATCATCGCAGGTCTTTCATATTCCGTATTGAATAGACTTTTTATATCTACGTTATGTTCATAGTCATTCACAAGTTGATTGTAGGTTTCTTCTACTCTTTTATTCATATTTCACCTCGACTCCTTCATACATAGCTTCTCTTTTGAGGATTAGATACAAAGATAACAAAAGATAAAATGCCAAGTAATAAAGCAACTAATACTAAAAAGCTAATACCTTCAAATAGCTGAATAAATAGACCGCCTAAAAAAGGACCAGAAAGGCTACCTAGACTAAAGGAAATACCACAAATTAAGTTACCTGTTGGGAGTAGTTCCTTCGGCGTTAAGTCAGCCATATAAGAAATTCCAAGTGAGAATGTCGATCCTACGAACATTCCGGCTATAAAAAATAATATGGCTATTACCGTGGCAATAGTTTCAAAAAGACTAGCAATTCCAAATGTCACTGCACCAAGGCCGAGCATTATTATTAATACTTTTCTTCTTCCTATTTTGTCACTTAATACTCCGAGTGGTAGTTGTGATACAACCCCCCCTATTGAAAAGGCCGCTAATATGTAGGACAAGCTTGTAACTTCAATGGAATTTCGAAGTGCATAAACCGGATAAATTGCGTTTAAAGATGATTCCAAAAATCCGTAAGAAAACGGAGGAATAAATGCTACCCACGCCACTGCGAAGGCTGCTCCAAATCGTTTCCATGTTCCTGCTTGAGCTGATGAGCTGGTATGAATTTCCGGTTTTTCATTTTTAACAAAAAAGACTAACAACCAGGCTCCTAAACACAGAAGACTAGATATGATAAACGGAAGCCCTTCAAAGATTTGTACCAGTTGGACAAGCAAAGGACCTACTGCAAATCCTACACCAAATGAAAGACCGTATATCGCTATATTTCTACCTAATCGATGTTGTGGAGAAAAGCTAGTAATCCATGTTTGTGTAGAGAAATGAAGAGCATGATCTCCAATCCCTATCAATAATCGTAATACAAACCAAAATGCAACACTCTTCCATAATGGAAAAAGCATTAATGAAATAATTACGAGAAGACCACCTATTATAATAATGGGCTTGTATCCAAACTTACGGAGTGGTGGCTCAATAAATGGAGATATTAATAATGTACCTATATAAAGACCTGTTGCACTTAATCCATTTATAGTCGCACTTACCCCGTCTTGCTCAAATATTACGGAGATGAGTGGCAATAACATCCCTTGTGAAAAACCCGATATGGATACAATCATGACAAGTATCCAAAATCGCTTACGTTCAACTGCTGTAAATTGCTGCATATCCTACCTCGTTTTATATATTCTAAGTTGTTCTAAACAGTAGTGTAGCAGACAAATCGATCACATTATATATATTTTTCTTAAAAATTGGGTAAGCTATAGAAATCAGACATCAACAAAAGGCCCAGTCGATATCTACATGAGATCTGACTGAGCCTTTTACATATAACTATTATTCACTTGTATGTTCATAACTGCATTTGCGGCCTCTATGCCGGTGAAATGTCTGAATCCCCTCCTTCTCTCGATTGAATGGTTTTCGACTATTCACTACGGCCTCCCTTCTATGTATGCGTTAGAGATACTTTAACACATAATAAGAAAAGAGTAAATATTCTAAATACATTAATTATTAAAATAACTCTTTAGACCTATCTTTTATACCTTTTTTCATTTATTCTTAAATCATAAAGTGAGGTGTTATTCTGTGGGTAAACAAATTTCAAATCCAGAACAACAAGTATCTTATTTAAAAGATCGTCTACAAATGTTTTTAGAGGTATTAGATTCAATTGAACCTGAAACGACTGAACTAGAAGATATAGATCGACTTATTCAAATGATGGATGACTTAGAGTTAAAGATGGAACAATTTAAAAGTTCAAAGGATTAAATTACATGATAAAGAAGTTCGGAATGCATCACATTGCGAACTCTCAGATTGTGATCAAAAGGTATCGAGAGACCTCCTCTCGATACCTTTTGTCAATTTATAGAACCAGATCAGTATTCGTCAGCATCTGATGTACATTCTTGGCAGATGCTTTCCGCGGACAGAGTCGAGCCGCTTCCTTCGCTATGCTCGAGGAAACTTAAAAACTCGCAATTAGTATTTTTGTACAAACTATTAAACTTACAATTTCTTTATAGATGATTATGATGAAGAATTAGAATTTGTATGGAAGCACTCTTTCCCCACCAAATCCCCATTTTAAATATCTGAATCCTCTCTTTTTTTCGAAGTGATTAAATAGTATACTTGTAATGTTTAAGATATACATACATAGAAGGAGCGTTTATCCCATGCAATTGGAGCAATTAGAAAAAAGTATTTATGACTTAATAACTGAAACTTCTACAAATTTACCAAAAGATGTCCGTCGAGCAATTAAAAAAGCAAAAGCAGCTGAAAATGCAGGTACTCGTGCCGCAATGAGTTTAGATACCATTACAAACAATATCCAAATGGCCGATGATAACGTCTCTCCTATTTGCCAAGACACTGGGTTACCAACATTCAAAATTAAAACACCAGTTGGCGTTAACCAATTAGAAATTAAAGCAGCGATTAAACGTGCAATCGTGAGTGCTACAAAAGATGCAAAGCTTCGTCCTAACTCCGTTGATTCATTAACAGGGAAAAATAGCGGCGACAACCTTGGTGAAGGTGTCCCAGTAATGAAATTTGAGCAATGGGAAAAAGATTATATTGAAATGAAGCTTATCCTAAAAGGTGGCGGCTGTGAAAACAAAAACATCCAGTATAGCCTTCCTACAGAACTAGAAGGCTTGGGCAGAGCTGGACGCGATTTAGACGGAATTCGTAAATGTATTCTACATTCTGTTTATCAAGCACAAGGTCAAGGGTGTTCTGCTGGCTTCATCGGAGTTGGTATCGGTGGAGATCGTTCCTCAGGATATGACTTGGCTAAAGAACAATTATTCCGTCATGTAGAAGATACAAATCCTAATCCTGATTTAGCACAATTAGAAGAGTATATTGTAGAAAAAGCAAATACTCTAGGCATTGGTACTATGGGATTCGGAGGAGAAGCAACTCTACTTGGCTGTAAAATTGGTGTGATGCACCGAATTCCAGCAAGCTTCTATGTATCTGTTGCTTACAACTGTTGGGCATATCGTCGTATGGCAATCAATATTCATCCAACAACAGGTGAAATCATTGATTGGCATTACCAAGATGGAGAAAAAATTGAATTTAAAGAAGAAACTACTGAAGAAGCTCCTAAAAAAGTGGTGGAACTTCAAGCTCCTATCTCAGAAGAACAAATCCGCTCTCTACAAGTCGGAGATGTTGTTTCAATCAGTGGTCGCATGTACACTGGGCGTGACGCAATCCACCATCATTTAATGAGTCATGATGCTCCAGTAGATCTAAACGGACAAATCATTTATCACTGTGGTCCAGTTATGCAAAAAGACGATGAAGGTAATTGGCACGTGAGAGCTGCTGGTCCAACTACTTCAATTCGAGAAGAACCATACCAAGGCGATATTATGAAAAAGTTCGGTATTCGTGCGGTTATAGGTAAAGGTGGTATGGGACCTAAAACACTTGCCGCTTTATCAGAACATGGTGGTGTTTACTTAAATGCGATCGGCGGAGCGGCTCAATACTATGCAGACTGTATTAAAGGTGTCGAAGGTGTTGACTTAATGGAGTTTGGTATTCCGGAAGCAATGTGGCATTTACGAGTGGAAAACTTCACAGCTGTTGTAACAATGGACTCACACGGCAATAGTTTACATGCAGATGTAGATAAGTCTTCATTAGAAAAATTGTCGGCTTATAAAGAACCTGTGTTCAACTAAACGTTTAAATTGACATTAAATAACTTCTAAATTATAATAATTATAAAGTAGTAATGAATATAAAATGGGTTTCCAACTGGGAATCCATTTTCGTCATTTTATAAGCTTAATAAGAGTGAAATTCATTATCAAGGAGGTATTTACATGTCTACTATAAAGGAAACAAATGAGAATTCATCATTTTTTAAATCCCTAATTCCCCATTTGGAGCTAATTGCCGCTCTCTTCTCTGGGGTATTAATTCTCGTTGCTTGGTTGCTTAGTAATGCTGCCCAAGAGACAGCTTCTATCGTATTTTATTTATTAGCATTTGTCATTGGGGGCTTCGCAAAAGCCAAAGAAGGTATAGAAGCAACCATTGAAGATAAAGAATTGAATGTAGAAATGCTGATGATTTTAGCAGCAATTGGTTCTGCTATAATCGGTTATTGGACAGAGGGTGCTATATTAATTTTCATCTTCGCTGTTAGTGGTGCACTTGAAACCTATACTATGAACAAAAGTAAAAAAGAGATATCTTCTCTCATGAAATTACAACCGGAAGAAGCATGGAAACTAAACAGTGACGGCTCTACAATTCGTGTCTCCGTAAACGAACTTGTAGTCGGAGATCAATTGGTTGTCAAACCAGGAGAAAGAATACCTGCAGACGGAATCATTGTAAGTGGCTTTACAGCAGTAGATGAAGCTGCAATTAGCGGTGAGTCTATTCCTGTTTCCAAACAAACAAAAGATGAACTATATGCTGGTACCGTGAATATTAGTGGGGCTATTACTATGGAGATGACAAAAGCAAATGAGGATTCACTTTTCCAAAAGATTATCCAACTTGTTCAATCTGCTCAAGATGAAAAATCTCCTGCACAACAATTTATTGAGAAATTTGAAGGTACTTATGTAAAATTCGTATTGCTTAGCGTGGCAGTTATGATGTTTCTTCCACATTACTTACTTGGCTGGGACTGGACGACCACGTTGTATAGAGCGATGGTTTTATTGGTAGTAGCATCACCTTGTGCTCTTGTAGCTTCAATTATGCCTGCTACACTTGCAGCTATTTCAAATGGTGCAAAAAGTGGCATTTTGTTTAAAGGTGGAGTCCATTTAGAAAACGTAAGTGAAATGAAAGCAATTGCTTTAGATAAAACAGGTACATTAACACAAGGGAAACCAGTTGTAACAGACTTTTTTGTTCGAGAAGATTTAGATAAAATTACAACTTTGACAATGCTGGCAACGATTGAAACACAGTCGAATCACCCACTTGCACAAGCAATAACTTCTTTTGCCAAATCAGAAGGAATAAGTCAACTACCCCTTATCCATATTGAGGATAAACCTGGATTTGGCTTAGAAGCAACTATTGATGGTCAAACAATTATTGTAGGAAAACCTGAATTTGTGAATAAAGAAGATGCCTTTGCTTTTCAAAATGGCATTGCAGCAACATTAGCGGATGAAGGAAAGACCGTCATCTTCATGCGAGATGAAAAAGGAATTGCTGCTGCCGCAGCTCTAAAAGATACAGTTCGTGAAGAAGCAAAAGAAGCTATAAAGTTACTTCAATCATTAGGAATAAAAACCGTGATGCTAACAGGGGATAATGAAAAAACAGCGAAAGTAATTGCAAAAGAAGCAGGAATCGATCAATATATCGCTGAATGTCTACCTGAAACGAAAGTAGAACATATGAAAGCATTGTTGAATGAGTATAAATTCGTTGGAATGGTCGGTGACGGCATTAATGATGCTCCTGCATTAGCAACCGCAACAACAGGATTTGCTATGGGTGAAGGATCAGATGTAGCACTTGAAACTGCAGATGTAGTCTTAATGAAAAATGATTTATCAAAAATCGCATATGCAGTTAAAATGTCTCGAAAAATGCAACGAATAGTAAAACAAAACATCGTCTTTTCTATTTCAGTTATAGCCGTGCTAATAATCTCAAACTTCCTACAAGCAGTTGACCTTCCACTTGGGGTTATCGGTCATGAAGGAAGCACTATTCTAGTAATCTTAAATGGTTTAAGAATGTTAAATAGAAACATTTAAAATAATATTGAAATTTTGGTAAGTCAAAAAGGACTTATTACAGTCCTTTTTGATTCCTTCTTAATAATGGCATTTCCTACTTCTGCAAACCTGCCCCGTTCTTTGAAATAGCACCTACTCTGCTAATTTTTTTAAAGTAAAAATACCCTATTTTTCTTTGCTACGTCTACCGGTATACCCATCCAAATTTTTCTTTTATAAAAAAATTTAACAATATGAATTGGTCACAAATATAATATAGTAAATGTAAAGGTAGGGAGTTTGAAGGTATGGGGCTACACATTCATCAAGTAAAAAAAATTCTTCAAGATGTAGAGTTTGATTTAGTATTTAAAAATGTCGCGGACCTAGCTGGTGTTGTATGGGAAATATACCACATTGTTGATCCTAGCCAGGAAAATTTAGTAGTTGCCATCCTTAAACATACTGAAGGACAAAATTTGGGTACCCAAAACTTTATTCATCCCAATGCTGAAGGTTTAGAAGAGGTTGTGGAATTCAGCGAGGCTCAATTAAGTGCTTTTACTAAGATTGTCGCTGCCAGAAATTAATAAAAATTCTCACCTCTAAATCATCGGTACGATTTTTATTAGAGTTACGATATCAGTATTCCTTCAACTAAAGCACCCGATAGCCATCCATGCAGCAAAAACGCTGCACCACAGAGAATGAAAATTGTTTCAGAGCGGGTATATATAGGTACGGCTGGCGAAGAAGGTCATGAACTATGGTGCATAGAGCCCAGCCGCTAGTCTGACTCAAACGACCAGGGTGCATCACAGACTGCCACACCCATTACGGGTAGAACTCATGGAAGATTAATCCTACTCTGGTTATTGCACCAGCCTTACCTTTTATTCTATACAAAATAGATGTTTCTTGAGTACCCAATCAAACCCAAGTTAATCAATTTTAAGGCTCAGCCTATTTTAAAAAAGCATATTCTGAGTCTCTTTTGTTTTGCAATTTTTTAGATTTTGAGCATTTTTTAATTTTCATGGGAGCTCAACAAGAACTCATATAAAAACAAGCTAATTCGATAAAAAGAATTAGTTTGTCATTCTATCTCCTACAGTTCAAATTCTTTAATAACAGCAGTTGGTTGTAATACTTTTTCCGGTTCGAACTCTTTTAAAGGCTCTTCATTTTGAACTTTCTTTACCCAATCGTGATTAGCCAATGCTCCTTTTCCTAAAGTTACAATATCAGCATGACCATTAATAATAATTTCAGTAGCTCTATCTGGCTTCTCTAACTGTCCGTTTGCCATAATAGGTAATTGACTATATTTTTTTGCAAGTGCTACAAGTGAATCTTCTCCCGTTTAACGCCCCGTTAGTTTCTTCACAATTTTTAGTTTTCGATAGTCCATTCCTCTTACTTCTTCTTAACATATAATGTTAAGGAACTGACTAAAAGGAGTGAAAACCCATGGGTTATTTTCCGTCCCAAGGACCAATGAGACCACAATCACCTCCTCCGACCGTAAGGCCGCCAAAACCATATGTGTCCTATATCATCGACTGTGTATATCAAAACACTTATATATGGCTTAGAGATGGGAGACAATTTTGGTTTTACCCAACTCGTATAGAGATGGATGAAATATCTGGATATAGATGGAACGGTGCTTACTGGGAATTCTATGGATTTGATGAAGGATTGATAGATGCTGTTAGCTGTCCTGCTACCCCTACCCTTTACTAAAATTCAAAAAGCCTTGTGGTAATTAGAAACCACAAGGCTTTTCCTTAAGCTATTATATATCTTGTTGAGTTTAAGTACATTATCCAAGGTAGTACAGAGAATAAGAAAGTAGTTGTAGTAAACTATGCCCCCATAGGTTGGGTTCAATAATTTTTTGGTTGCTCTCCAGAACAAATGCCCTTCTATATCTTCTTCGTTTTCTGCTTTCTTAACCTTCTTTCTGTAATCAATCCAACTACTAATCAATACAATCGAAATGATAATTACATATGGAAGTTCATCCAAATAGAATCCTCCTTATCCCACAAAAAAGAAACCTCTTCTTAAACTAAACTGCTCCGTTAGTAAAAAAGCGTTTCCACTTATTGCGGAAACGCACCCAGTTAGTTCGATAAAAAATAAAAAAAAATTGCTACCACAAAACTTGGAATTGCAATCAAAGCTGAACGAAAACTAACATTATTTCTTTGTTTTCTATCCTCATCAGATTCAGTTGCAAAGTTAGCTCTCATTCTATCTCCACTTACTAAGACACCTGAAAAAATGAATGATATTCCAATAAAAAAGAAACCTATTCCACTAGTAATTGTAGTAACCATTTCAATATCCCATATTACAATAGATACTAAGACACCTATAAGAGATAGAAGAATTCGAATTAGAAAATACCTCAAGTTATCTCCCCCCTTTTTATCCCTTTTACTTTTATACGAATGAAATGAATAGTGGTTCTAATTTTCTGCTATTGGACTAAACTCCTAACTATAAAAATTGAGGTATCAACGGTTTTCATCAATTCATAATGTAGAAAAAATATTTTTCATCTATTTTATAAACAGAGTCTTGAAATTTATAGTTCTTTAATTAACTTGCCTAGAACTGTTCCAAATGAAAATAGAGCCACCTAAGCAGCTCTGAGATTACTTGAAGAGTACTAAAATTTTTAATTATTTGTATTAGCAGGGGTTATTGTCATACTTTCAAAAAAACGAACCGCTGCATTAGCTACTTCAATGTCCTGAGCGCTTGTTGCACCACTTACACCTATACCTCCAACTATCCTTTTATTATATATCAGTGGAATTCCTCCACCCAATATGACAATTCGCCCTTGGTTTGTTGTATTAATTCCAAATGATGGCCCTCCAGGAAGTGCAGCACTAACGAGATTTGCTGTTGGAACTTGCAATGCTACGCTGGTCCATGCCTTGTTTACAGCTATATCAATCCCTGCAATTTTAGCATTATCCATTCGATGGAAGGCAATCAAATTACCACCTTCATCAACAATTGCTATATCTTCTGAAATACCCATCGTCATTGCTTGTTTCTCTGCAGCTTCTAATAGTGCTTTTGCTGTTCTTAGAGAGATGATCAATAACTGTGCCCCTTTTTAGTTTTTCTTTATTTTATGAACAAATTGATTTTCCGTTACGAGAGTCAGCATATTTTTTATATATCGCGAAGTATTTATTATCTATCGTCCTAACAGCGCTGTAATGCTAAATTTATTGGTATTGACTTGAAACCGACAATTTTATACAAAAAGAAGCAAAAGAGCTAATGCTCCTCTGCTTCTTTTTGTTCTAATGCAATTTTTCTTTCTTGCATCACTGCATTCACTTGCCCACCTACTAGTAGCATTATTCCGGAAAGATACAACCAAAGCATCATTACGATAATTCCTCCAATGCTTCCATACGTAGAGGAATAATTTCCAAAATTACTAACATAGTAAGAGAATCCTAACGAAACAACGATCCAACCAATTGTTGCAAATGCTGCCCCTGGAAAAACACTTCTTAAAACCAATTTTTTATTTGGTACAATCCAGTAAAGAGCCGCTAATATTAAAAACATAACAATTGGACTGATTGTCCATCTAATATTATTCCATAATTTTACAAAACTCTCTTCAAAACCGAAATAAGAAAATAGAATAGTTCCAATTTGCTGACCAAAAACTGGTAATACGAGTGCAACAACTAATAAAAATATTAAAAGTAACGTAAAGACGATCGATAATCCTCTCACAATAAAAAAAGGTCTCGTTTCATCTAGATCATAAGATCTGTTTAATGACTTTACAATTGCATTCATCCCATTAGATGCTGACCAAATAGTAGCTATAATCCCGAAGGATAATAATCCTCCATTTCTGTATTGCAAAACATCCGAAACTGTATCTTCAATTAGAATATAAACATCTTCTGGAGCATAGTTTTCTAGAAAGCGAAATACTTGTGCCTCGTCCAAATTTAAATATGGCAATAAGGTAACTAGAAAGATAATCATTGGAAATAGTGATAATAAGAAAAAATAAGCAAGTTGAGCAGCAAGTCCTGTAATATCTGTTTCCTGAATATGTTTAATCAGATGCTTCATGTATCCAGACCAGGTGGTTAAGTCTTGCCTCTCACTTTTTTTCTTTTCTTTCTTTTTAAAATTTAAAAACCTCAGTCGATCATACCATTTAGTGGAGGACGAAGTGTTTGTATCTGATAATTCCTTATTAAAATGATTAGGTTCCACCTCATCCCCACCTCTCTTATGATTTATTGCTTTTTTCTTCATAAATACTTGAATACTCTTGTGCGGGTATAACAAGTGATTTGTATTCATCTTTTGACTGTGAAAATGCATCTTTCGTATCAGTCAGTAAAGTTTTAACTTGAGGCGTCATTTCTTTTACTTCATTTACTTTTTGAGATAAATACTTTGCATCTGAAGAAAATTGATCATAAAATGCTTTCCATTTCGTCACTTGCGATTCAATAGTTGTTTTTAATTCTTCACGGTTTTTACTGTAGTATACAATTTCATTTCTAATATATCTTGATTTGTTCATAACAGAATCACGAGTCTTTCTATCAAGCATTGTAATAGCGCCACCAAGCAATGCACCACACATAATACCTTTAACTAATTTATTTTCAGACATATACTTACCTCCATTTTTCGCTATATATATTTATAATTATACCCTTGACTTAATGGAATAAAACAAATTAATAATTAAAAAATAGCTTGACTAAGTCTCTGAATTTTAAGAACATTGGTAATAAGGAAAAAATAAATAGATTTGAAGAAAAAATGGGGGTTAGTAGTCGATGGAGAAATTAAACGAGTTTTTAGGAAGTGTATCATCTTTTTTATGGGGAATACCGCTATTAATATTAATCGTAGGGACAGGTATTTATTTAACAATTCGAGTAGGATTTTTACAAGTTAGGCTTTTACCTGTAGCTTTAAAACTAGTATTCTCTAAAAAGCATGATAAGGCAGCAGAAGGAGACATTTCTCAGTTTCAAGCACTTACAACTGCGCTTGCTGCAACTGTAGGGACAGGGAATATTGTCGGAGTTGCTACCGCTGTAGTTCTTGGTGGACCTGGTGCAATTTTCTGGATGTGGTTCTCCGCATTTTTCGGTATGGTTACGAAATATAGTGAAGCTATATTAGCAGTAAGATATCGTGTAAAAGATGCAAACGGTCAAATGGCTGGTGGTCCGATGTATTACTTAGAACACGGACTAAAACAAAAATGGCTTGCAGTTTTATTTGCAATCTTTGGTGCAATAGCAGCCTTTGGCATTGGAAATGGAACACAATCTAACTCCGTTGCTGGTATCGTAGATGCAACGTTTGGAATTGATACATGGGTTACTGGAATTATACTTACTATTTTTACTGCACTAGTTATCCTTGGTGGGATTAAATCAATTGGTAACGTTACTGCGATATTCGTTCCAGTTATGGCCTTATTCTATTTAATTGCCGGTTTAATTGTGATGGTTACAAATATCACCGCTATTCCAGAAGCATTCGCAACTATCTTTAGAATGGCATTCTCTGGGGAAGCCGCTGCTGGTGGTGCAATTGGTGCCGCTATTCGTTATGGTATTGCTCGTGGTGTTTTCTCCAATGAAGCTGGTTTAGGTTCTGCTCCTATTGCTGCTGCTGCTGCAAAAACAGATCTTCCCGGCCGTCAAGCACTTGTTTCTATGACTCAAGTATTTTTAGATACTTTCTTAATTTGTTCTATTACTGGAATAACGATTGTATTGTCAGGACTATACCAGGATAAAAATCTTGCAGCAAATGAATTGACTTCTGCTGCTTTCGGACATTTCTTAGGTGACTGGGGACCAATTGTTGTAGCAATCGGATTAGTTTTCTTTGCTTCCTCTACTATTTTTGGTTGGGCTTATTATGGAGAAAAATGTTTCCAATATTTATTTAAAAATCCTTCATCCTTAATTGTTTACCGTATTGCTTTCGTTATAATGGTATTTATTGGTTCAGTTGTTTCTCTAGATTTAATCTGGACTTTCTCTGATATAACTAATGCATTGATGGCAATTCCGAACTTAATAGGATTACTTGGTCTATCTGGGGTAGTTATATATGAAACGAAACGGATTCAAGATAAATTAAAAGAAGAAAAACTAGCAGAGAAAGCTGAGAAATCTATTTAGTAATTGACAATCGTTGCGTAGCGTGAAATGATACTTAATGTATGAAAGGTAGGTACAAAAAAATGAATTTATCTGAGCCTTCGGTTGAAAATGTTGCGTATATGATTGAAACAATAAAAGAAAAGCTTCGCATGGTAAACGTTGATGCAATGAAATCAGAACATTTTAATGCTAGCCAATATGAAGATTTAGTTTATTTATACGAAATGGTTAGTAAAAGAGACTCTTTTTCTCCAAGTGAAATGCAAGCCATTGCTGCTGAATTAGGTAATTTAAGAAAATGAAATTAGAAAATCCTTCACCCCAAAAATGGTGAAGGATTTTTTATATTAAAGATTATTCAATTCAACAGCAATCTTCGCTCCGACTTTTGCATTGTTATAAACAAGTGCAATGTTCGATTCTAAGCTTTTGCCTTCTGTTAATTCTTTTACTTTTCCAAGTAAGAAAGGTGTTACATCTTTCCCTTTAATACCATTTTCTTCTGCTTCTGTTAAAGCTTTTTCAATGATATTGGTAATGTACTCTTCGTCCATAGAATCTTCTGCTGGGATTGGATTTGCAATGATTGCTCCTCCATTTAACCCTAATTCCCATTTCACTTTTAGCATTTCTGCAACTTCCTTAGGCTCATCTAAACGGAAGTTTGAATTGAATGCACTTGTTGCGGAATAAAACGCTGGAAACTTGTCCGTTTGGTAACCTACTACAGGAACCCCTTTAGTCTCTAAATATTCAAGTGTTAGACCAATATCCAAAATAGATTTTGCTCCTGCGCATACAACTGCTACATTCGTAGATGCTAGTTCTTCCAAATCCGCAGAAATATCCATAGTTGTTTCTGCTCCTCTGTGCACTCCACCAATACCGCCAGTTACAAACATTTTAATACCCGCTAGCTCTGCACAGATCATTGTTGTAGCAACAGTTGTCGCTCCAATTTCTTTCGAAGCTACCACGTAAGGAAGATCTCTACGTGAAGTTTTTCGTGCATTGCTACTAGTACCTAGAGTTTCTAATTCTGCATCTGATAAACCTATCTTGATTTTACCTTCCATTATTGCAATTGTGGCAGGAACTGCACCATTATCACGAATAATCTGTTCTACAGTTCTAGCCATTTCAACGTTTTGTGGGTAAGGCATACCATGTGAAATAATAGTTGATTCTAAAGCAACAATAGCTTTGCCAGCTGCCATTCCTTCTTCTACTTCTTTTGAAAATGTTAAAAATTCTCTCATGATAAATATTCCTCCAGTTCATTATTTAAAATTACATTTGATAACTCTGTTCGAACAGTTTCAGCAGATTGTAATGTCTTGCTTGCATTGACCATGCCTGCAATTAACGCTGATTCCATCGCAGTTCCATCTAACCAGGCGTGAAGCATACCAGAAACAAAAGCATCTCCTGCGCCGGTGACATCAACAATTTCATTGACATCTATTGCCGGCACTATTATCCCTTCGCTAGAGCTACTAGCATACATAGCTCCTTTACTACCGTGAGTGATAACAACATGTTTTATACCCTTCTGCACAAAAGTTTGTGCAGCTTTCTTCCATGATTCCTGATCTACTATTTCCATTTGTAAATAGGTTTCAGACTCATCCTTGTTCAAAATAAGCAAGTCTATTCCTTCTAAGTTATCTGGCATTCTCTCCATTTTAGGAGAAGAGACCGGAATAATCGCTAAGGGGATATTCTTCCCAATCGATATTGATTGTAAATATTCAATTACTTCTTTTGGACAATTCATGTCTACAATTATTAATCGGGCGTTTGTGAGATGAGCTTCTTGTCTTTTAACGTAATCTACGGATAACTCATCGTATATTTCCATATTGGCTAATGCTAAGAGCATTTCTCCATCATTATCTAATATGGCTGAATACGTTCCAGTTGAATAATTGGTAAGTTTCTCAACAGAAAATAAGTTCATCCAATGACTAGATGCTTTTTCAATTATTTGATATTCCATATCATTTCCAACTACAGATAATAATCGCACATTATGCCCAAGTCTACCTAAGTTTTCAGCGATATTTCTTGCTACACCTCCAACACTCTGCATGCTTGTCGTCGGATTTGAAGTACCCATCTGTAATTTATTTTTCACTATGTATTTTCGGTCTACATTAGCACCACCAATACAAATAACCTCTTTGTTTTCAGGAATAATATATGCTCTCCCTGTAATTTCACCATTTTTAATTAATTGAGAAATCGTGTTTGCTACAGCAGGTCTAGACATTTGGAGATTATTAGCTATTTCCTGTTGAGAGGCATATGGATTATTTTTAAGGTACTGAAATACTTGAAGTTCTTTTGGTTGCATGTTTCTAACCCTCCTCCAAATACAAACTTTTGTTTTTATTATAAACTTTTGTTTTGAAATGTCAAAACAAAAACTGACAACTTTCTAAAAAAGTTGTCAGCTTACATAGAATACAAAAGGCAGTTGGTTAATTGGTCTCATTTATTATTTTTATTTATTGTCATTATTTCCTACTACCTCAAGATTATTCATCCTAAGTATATAAAAAATACGGTAGAATTTTATTGGTTTGGAGAAGTGTCTTCTTGACTCCTGCGGGAAAATCGAGACAGACTAGACCATGCAGGAGCGTAGTGAGGTCACTGAAAAACTCTTCAAGGAACGACATTTCGTTCAGATACTCGCTTCTTGTCTGGGTGACATTGATTTCCGTTCCAGGCGGACGCTTTCCGCCGGCATGGCTTCAGCCGCTTCCCTCGCTACGCTCAGTCCAGGGTCTTCAGCTCATGCTATTCCGGCTGGAGTCGCCGCCTTCCACTTCAATCAACTATTGTATGCTACTATAGAAATAAGGCACTTTCTGTTCAATTTCGAACAGAAAGTGCCTTATTTTGTTCAAAAAACAATTAAACCATTTAAAACTCAGGCTCTTTGGTGCCCTAAAGCGTAGCGGCTCGGCTTTAGCCCGCGTAAAGCAGCAAGCTTCGGAAAACCTGAAACCTATATAAAAATATATTCAAGTTTTGCTACATTCCGAACTGACAACTTTATGAAAAATTGTCAGCTCAGCTTAACTACAAAAGATTTTTTTATAAACTGTTATGAAGAATAATAAATCTCCCTAAAGAGAGGTTGCTATATCCAATTAAAATTAAAATAGTAGATTTCTATAAGGAATTGTTTATAAGGCAAGGATCACCACGAAGACTCCTGTGGGAACAGCTTGAGCAGAAGACCCCGAAGGAATGCAGTGACGAGGAGGCTGAAGCCAAGCCCACGGAAAGCGAAGTGGTGGTCCTTGCCGAATATTCAATGTACATCTCTATGCACCGAAATTGGTTTGGTACAGTTTGAGCTTTGATTAGACAGCTCAAAATTCTAATGTATTAACAGACCGTTCGTCTGAATTATTTTGGTGCATCGTTTAAAGTTCCATCTTCCAGCACACGTGGTTGGATCAAAACTTCTACACGTCTATTTTTAGCCCGACCTTCAGCGGAATCATTAGGTGCTACTGGTTTAAATTCACCATACCCTTTTGAACTAAAATAAAGTGGATCAATTGTATTATTTTCAACTAAAATCTTTAAGAAATTAACCGAACGCATAACACTAAGTTCCCAGTTAGAAGAAAATTCACTACTAGAAATAGGAACATTATCCGTATGACCTGTTATGACAACATGACGAGGGGGATCAAACACTAATAGATCAGATATATCTTTAGCAATTTGGAGATACTGCGGATTCACTTCTGCCTCACCTGTATCAAACAAAATACTATCCCGAATTGTTACTAATAGGCCTTCATCCGTTAATTGTGTTGCAAATTGCTTTTCTAATGCATTGACAGCAATATACTCATCTACGCTATCTTGAATCTCTGATAATGCTTGTTGGTCTTCAATATATGCTGTACTTTGCTCATTACTATTAGTTTTGTTTGGTGTAATCGGCACATCCAGCGGCGACGGATTTTCCATTAGTCCCACTCCGCCATCAAACACTTGACTAAAAACCTGGGACATCTGCTCCAGTTTTTCCTGATCTACTGTACTGGATGCAAACAAAACGATAAATAACGCCAACAATAAAGTTAATATATCCGCATAAGGAAGAAGCCAAGATTCACTCATTTCCTCTTCTTCTTTATGTTTCTTATGCTTCTTTGCCAAGGCCGACCTCCCCGCTTTCATTTAAAACTTTTTTGCGTTCCGACATTGAAAGATATGAAGCCAGCTTTTGTTCAATAACTCGTGGAGAATCTCCTTCTAAAACAGAAAGTATACCTTCTAACATCATTGTTTTTTGACGTATTTCTTGTTTAGATTTACGTTTTAATTTATTTGCAAATGGATGCCAAAGTACATATCCAGTAAAAATCCCTAGCAACGTTGCTATAAATGCGGCAGAGATGGCGTGACCTAGTTTTTCTACATCATTCATATCGCCCAGCGCTGCTATTAACCCCACAACGGCTCCTAGAACCCCTAAAGTAGGAGCGTATGTACCAGCTTGTGAGAAAATATGTGCACCACCTGCATGTCTCTCTTCCAATGCATCTATCTCTTCGGTTAATACATCACGTATATAATCCGCATTCTGACCATCAATCGCAAGTGTCAAACCATTTTTTAAAAATGGATCTTCTACTTCCGTTGTCTTACTTTCTAATGCAAGTAATCCTTCTCTTCGAGCTAAATCTGCCCAACCAGAAAACATTTTAATAACGTCATAATCAGGCAATAACTTTACCTCTTTAAATATAACGCCAAAGAGCTTAGGAACACGTTTTAACTCATTCATTGGGAACCCTATAACAATTGTAGCTATTGTTCCAAAGATAATGATTAAAATAGCTGCTGGATTAAAAAGAGCAACTAATGGTACTCCCTTTAAAACTATCCCAACTAATAAAGCAACAAATCCTAGTACAAGACCAATTACGGTAGACTTATCCATTCATTTTCCCCCACATTCTATATCTAACATTTATTTCGGTTATTCTGCATTTTTTTTAATAATAAACTTCCTTTTACATAATTAAATTTCATAATATATGAACTATCTATGTCTTTAATCCTGTAACAATGAGTATTCAACTGATTTAAAAACTGATATTATGAAATTAATACAGAAAGGAGTCGAAATATGTCATCTTTTAATGAAAATTTAAATAAGTATGCTGCTTTGGCTGTAGAAGTTGGAGTTAACATTCAACCAGGTCAAAATTTATTTATTGCTGCATCAATTGATAGTGTAGAACTCGTTCGATTAATTACGAAAAAAGCTTATGAAAATGGTGCGAACCAAGTTTTTGTAGATTTTTCAGACGATGAGATTACTCGCTTACGTTACGATTTAGCACCTAAAGAGTCCTTTGACTTCTTCCCGTCTTGGAAAGCACAAGAAAAGGAATTACTAGCGGAGCAAGGTGCCGCTTTCATGAGCATTATAAGTCAAAGTCCAGATCTATTAAAAGGAGTAGATGCAAGTAAAATTGCAGCGTTCCAAAAAGCTGCTGGTACTGCGTTAAACAAGTATCGTCAGTACACTCAATCCGACAAAGTTAGCTGGACAGTAATCGCATCACCATCTAAAGCGTGGGCAAGTAAGGTTTTTCCTGAAGTTGCCGAAGAAAAACAAGTTTCTGCTTTATGGGATGCTATATTTAAAGCGGTTCGTGCAGATTTAGAGGAACCAGTTGCAGCTTGGAAAGAGCATGACGAATTACTTCATACTAAAGTAGATTATTTAAATAATAAAAACTATAAAAAACTACACTATACAGCGCCTGGTACAGATTTGACTATCGAACTACCTACAGGACATCTATGGTGTGGAGCAAGTAGTGTGAATGAAAAAGGAAACGATTTCATGGCTAATATGCCAACTGAGGAAGTTTTCACAGTTCCTTTAAAAACTGGAGTTTATGGGTACGTAGCAAGTACAAAGCCTCTTAGTTACGGAGGAAATATCATTGACAATTTCACTGTGACATTTGAAAAAGGTCGTATTGTGAAAGTAGAAGCTGAACAAGGTCAAACTGTGTTAGAGAATCTTGTTGCAACAGATGAAGGCTCTCATTATTTAGGAGAAGTAGCCCTTGTCCCACATGATTCACCTATCTCTAATTCAAACTTACTATTCTATAACACACTATTTGATGAAAATGCTTCTAACCACTTGGCAATAGGAAGTGCATATGCATTTTGTTTAGAAGGTGGTAAAAAAATGAGCAGAGAAGAACTAGCTCAAAACGGTTTGAATGAAAGTATTACGCATGTAGATTTTATGATAGGATCGGACAAAATGGATATTGATGGAATCCATGAGGACGGTACAATCGAGCCAATTTTCCGCAATGGAAATTGGGCATTCTAATCTACTTAAATAGATTTCTATAATATTCTACTTACTTTTTATAGTATTTTAAGTTATAATATTAGTATCATGACTAGTGAGGTGTTTAATAATGGGCTTATTCACAGTTACAGTTCTTGGAGTTGCTGGAGGTATAGGAGTAGTAGGTTATGTAATAATTAGCTACTTCGCAAAAGCAATGAACACACATGATTCAATTACAGTTGATCCAAAACCTTCTAAATAATCCAAAACAACCGCAATCTTTGCGGTTGTTTTTTTTTCGAGAATACCTGATACTATTTCTCATTTTCTTTTCATTTACAAGACATTTTTATGTCAATTTAATTACCTTCCAGTACTATATATTTATTTTGAACAACTTTAAAGGTAAAAACGGACTATTATTATATGAAACAATTGTAAACTTCCACAAACTGACAAATGGCATTACGTCCTTTATCCTTTATACTAAATAAGTATGATTGAATGGGAGGTATAATATATGTTTTCAAATACGCATATTGGAATAGATTTAGGTACAGCAAATACATTAGTATATACAAAAAGCAAAGGCTTACTATTAAATGAACCGACTGTTGTCGCATTAGACACTAAAACAAAAGAAATTATCGCATTTGGTGAGAAAGCAAAAGAAATGATCGGTAAGACACCCTCTTCTATTGAAGTTATTCGACCTTTAAAAGATGGTGTAATTGCTGATTTTGATGTCACGACAGAACTATTAAAACTGATTATGCAAAAAGCAGGCAAAAAGCTTGGAACCGCTTTAAGAAAGCCTTCTGTTGTTGTTTGTACCCCATCGGGTGCAACATCCGTCGAACGAAGAGCAATTCAAGATGCAGTTAGACAGAGTGGAGCAAAAGATGTACAACTGATGGAAGAACCGGTAGCTGCTGCAATTGGTGCAGGACTTCCTGTAAATGAACCAGTTGCGAGTATGATTGTTGATATTGGTGGCGGTACTACAGAAGTTGGAATTATCTCATTTGGTGGCGTTGTTGCTTCCAACACTGTAAAAGCTGCAGGAGATAAAATGGATGAAGCTATTATTAATTTTATTCGCAAAGAATATAATATTTTAATTGGAGAACCAACAGCTGAAGAAATCAAGAAAACAATTGGACATGCATTGGTACCACACACCGTTGAGCAGATGGATGTAAGAGGAAGAGACGTCGTAACAGGATTACCAAAAACGATCCATCTTTCTTCTACACAAATACAGGGAGTTTTAGCGGAATCACTTGAAACTATTTTAGAAGCAATTCGGGCTACACTGGAAATTTGTCCCCCTGAGTTAGCTGGTGATATCGTGGATCATGGCGTTGTTTTAACTGGTGGAGGAGCACTGTTAAAGGATATAAAAGAATGGCTTTCAACGGTTATTGAAGTACCTGTTCATATTGCTCCTGAACCTCTACAATCAGTAGCTATCGGTACAGGAAAATCATATTTCATCTCTGAGCGAAAACAAAGACTAGCGAAATAAATAATTAAATAAATGCCACTCAAAGTTCCTTACCTGAGTGGTTATTTTTCATGAGAATATTTATTTTTTTTAATCTGTATACTTATTAGAGGAAATCTTTATTGGTTTCATATAAAATAATAGATGTAGAAATTTGAAGGGGGAATTCCATGCCTAGTTTACAAGAGATATTAGCTTACAATGAATCATTTGTACAAAAAAAGTTGTATGAACCATATTTAACGACGAAATTTCCAAATAAACGAATTGTAATTTTAACATGTATGGACACAAGGCTCGTAGAAATGCTCCCTAAATCCATGAACTTTAAAAACGGTGATGTTAAAATTGTAAAAAGTGCTGGTGCAGTGATCAATCATCCGTTTGGTGGTATTATGCGTAGTCTAATCGTAGCGGTTTATGAACTTCAAGCAGATGAAATATATGTTATCGGGCACTATGATTGCGGTATGAGTTCTATTCAAACAGATAAAATCATCGATAAAATGACAAAAAGAGGGATAGATCCAAAAGTTATTGATATATTAAAGAAATCCGGCGTAGAAGTTGAAAAATGGTTAGAAGGTTTTTCTGATGTCAAGGACAGTGTTTTACATAGCGTCGATATGATTAAAAATCACCCACTTATGCTAAATAGTATACCTGTACATGGGCTCATCATTGATCCTAATACTGGTAGATTAGATTTGGTGAAAGATGGAAATCTCGACGTAGAATAGAATATTTCCCGGGAAATCGACAAAAGCTGGTTATTCATCAATTGATGAATAACCAGCTTTTCGTTTTGGAAAGAATTTTTTTATAAATACTCTTACCCTTTCAGAAGTCCTCACTAATACATGCATAAATATAATGATCTTCCCACTTACCATTAATATACAAAAGACTTCGAAGCAATCCTTCTCGATGAAAAGCGTTATTTTCTAGAACTTTAATTGAACCAAGATTTCTAGGTGATACATAAGCTTCCATACGATTCAGATTGACATGTTCAAACCCAAACAGCTTAACAAGGTGTACAGCTTCAGAAGCTATTCCTTTTCCAGTTAATTTTTCGTCTATTGAATAGCCGATTAGTCCACTAGAAAAAGGCATTCTCTTTAAGCTATATAATGAGATACTACCAATCATTTGATCAGTATTATGCTCAAATACCCCAAAGCTATATTCTCTTTTTTCATTCATCAATAAGAGAGACTCACGTATTTTTTCTCTTTGCACTGCTGTTGTATAATAATCATCTCGATGCAATGGTTCATATACAGCCCAATATTTTTTATTTCTATAAACAAGATTTGCAAGATTGGGTGCGTCCTTTACATTTAATGTCCGTAAATAACATGTGTCTCCTTCTAAATAGATCAAACATCGTCACCCTTTTGCATTAGTTAATTGAATGAACTCGTTGACATCTTGAATGCAAAGATTAATGCCTTTAATCCAAAAATCTTCTTTTGTAATATCTTCACCAAGATGCTTCATCGCTAAATCTTCTACTGACATTACCGCAGTATCCTGAAGAAGTGCAATATATTTTTCCTCAAAATTTGTACCTTCGTTAATTGCTTTAGCATAAATACTTAACGAAAATAAATAACCAAACGTGTATGGGAAATTATAAAAAGGAACCCCTGTAATATAAAAATGTAATTTAGAAGCCCAGAAATGTGGATGCGTTGTTTCTAGTGAGTCACCATATGCTTCATTTTGAGCAATTTCCATTAGCTCGTTCAATCGAGCAGCTGAAACGATTCCATTTTTACGCTCTTCATAAAATCTTGTTTCAAATAAGAAGCGAGCATGAATATTCATAAAGAAAGCAACGCTTCTTTGGATTTTATCCTCTAGTAAAGCAATCTTCTCGTCGTCTGTTTTTGCTTCTTTTACTGCTGCGTCTGCTACAATCATTTCTGCAAACGTAGATGCCGTTTCTGCTACTCCCATTGCATACTGACGATTCATCCAATGTACTGGTCTTAAAGCATATGAATGAAAAGCATGTCCCAATTCATGTGCTAGCGTAGAAACATTTGACATAGTTCCACTGTAAGTCATGAAAATACGGGATTCTTCTGAAACTGGCATTCCCGTACAAAAGCCACCTGGACGCTTGTTTGGACGATCTTCTGCTTCAATCCAACCTTTTTCAAAAGCATTTCTTGAAAAGGCTTCTAATCTTGGTCCAAATTCTTTAAAATGCTTTAAGATAAATTCTGCACCTTGTTGGTATCCCATTTTCTCTGTTGAAGCACTTACTGGTGCATCCAAATCGTACCAATGCATCCCTTCTTTACCTAGCATTGTCGATTTTACATTTAAATATTCGACGAAAGGAGCTTTATTTTTGGAGATAGCGCCCCACATTGCATCCAATGTCTCCTGCTTCATCCGATTAATTTCAAGAGGTTCTGGTAGGACAGACTCCCAGCCTCTTTTTTCGTAAATAGCTAATCGAAAACCTGCTAAATGATTTAAAGTTTTTGCAAAAAATTCTTCTTTATCTGTCCAAGCTGCTTCTAGCACTTCGAAAGCTTCTTTACGTGTAATAGCATCTTCATGAGAGCTTAAATTATTTGCTTGTCCTACTGAAAGTTCTTTTTCTACTCCATCTACTTTAACTTTTACGCGAATATCGCCTACCAATAGATCATATAGTTGTCCCCAAGCATGATATCCATCTACACCAAGAGCTGTAATCATAGACTCTTCTTTTTCAGAAAGCATTCTCTTTGCTTCGTCTCTCCACTCATTTAAAACAAATGAAAATTCAAGTAATTGATCAGAATTTATTAATTCATTCCATACCTCTTCCGTTGTCTTACTAATCGTTTGTTGAAAACCTAACATCATAGAAGAAAACTTAGCATACAGACTTCCTATTTCCCCTTCTAAAAGAGAAGCTTTTTTATCTGTAGTGTCTTGGGCTTGAAAACAGCCAATTACCGCTCCAGCTTCCGACAAATTAGTCGCAATATCTTTTAATTCATCAATTATACTAACGATTTTACTTGATTCCTGAACTGATGTGGGAGTTGTAAAACTTTCTAATTTTTCTCCAAACATCTTTAGCTTTTCTTTTACTACATCTAAATGGTCTCGCAACGCTTTAGATTCACTTCCACCTTCAAAGAACACATCTAAATCCCAAGTAATCGGATATTCTAATTTCCCCATTATTTTTCCCCCTTAAAAATTCATACTAGTTCGAAATATATTATATCATGATTTTTATTTTCCGTTATTCTGGGTTTTGCCATGAAACATTCACAAATGAATTTGTCGCAATAAAATTTCAAAGGTATACTATAATAAATAGGAGGGATGCGTATGATTAAAATAATCTTTTTGATTATAAGCTTGTTCTCTACCATCATGGTAAATATACTCGCAAATACTCTACCGATTAATCATCAAACAACCGGAGAAATTTCAAATAGACTACCTTCATTATTTACTCCTGCAAGCTACGTATTTCTCATCTGGATTGCCATATATTTATTACTTGCATATTGGATTTGGAATATTGTAAAAGAATTTAAAAGTGGAGAATCCATATCCGCGACAAGAGTAATATTATTTGTAAGTAGCTCCATTTTAAATATTCTTTGGATTTTCTTTTGGCATTACGAGTTATTTTTATTCGCCCTTATTGATATATTTGCTTTATTAGGAGTACTGTTTATATTATATAAAACGTATTCTTCTGATGAGCAATTATGGATAAAGAGGCTCCCTATTTCTATTTACTTAGGGTGGATATTCGTCGCAACCTTTGATAATATTGACTACTATCTTACTTATGTAGAATTTGGTGGTTGGGGCATGACGAAATCACTTTGGGTTGTTATCTTTCTTACAATTGCTACAGCAATTGCATTACATATTCGTTTCCATTATAATGACCCAGTGATTGTATTAGTCTTTATTTGGGCGTTTATCGGGATTGCCTACCGACATATGTTACATGAATTATTAATAACCTCCGCATCAATTTTTTTAAGTTTTGTACTTATAGTAGGAATATTATTTATAAAAAAAATGCCTCGGAAATCTTAATTTCCAAGGCATTTTTTACTATCCATTTTTTATCAATCTAATTTGGTCAAAAATAGCGGACCTTCTTTTGTCACGACAATTGTATGCTCAATTTGGGCAACTAATGATTTATCAGGTGTCACAAAAGTCCAACCGTCTCCTGATTCTACAATATGTTCAGCTTTTTGAGAGATAAATGGTTCTACTGCTAGCACCATTCCCTCTTTTAAAATCGTTGGATCCCATGCATCATAATAATTGAGTACGTGCTGTGGAGCTTCATGAAGTGATTTACCAATCCCATGACCAGTTAAGTTCATAATGACATGTAAACCATTGTCTTTCGCTTCTCTCTCAACCTCTTTTCCGATTCTATTCAGGCGAGATCCAGCTTTCACTTTTAACATAGCCCGATTAAACGCACTTTCTGCCACTGCACATAACTTTTCTTTTTCTTCATAACCTTCACCAACAACAAAAGAAATGCCTGTATCTGAAAAATAACCATCATAAGATCCAGATACGTCAATATTGACAACATCTCCCTCTTGAATAATGCGTGAGCCTGGAATACCATGTGCCACTTCTTCATTTACGCTTATACAAGTATATCCCGGAAAATCATACTCACCCATTGGTCCTGATATTGCCCCATGGTCTTTAAAAAGCTTACCACCAATTTCATCCAATTCCTTTGTGGTAATACCAGGCTTTGTTGCAACTCTCATTGCGTCACGAATTTCCGCAACAATACGACCTATTTTTTTTAACGCTTCTAATTCTTCATTTGTTTGTACAATCATCTTTACAAGATCCCTTCTCATATCAAATACGCCTTGGCGTATTTGTGTCTAGATTTTGTATCGTGCTTGCACGATTATGTCTTATACAAAATCTGTGACATCCGCCGAAGGCTTAACCTGTATTAACTTATTCTAATACAGGTTAAACTGTACAACAATCATATCATATTTATGCTTTGTTCGGCAGTATAAGGCGCGGAGCCTTAATGAATAAAATCACACAAACAAATGCTGCAAGTAAAAATACAGGGATCATATAAGTAGAGTTATAGATAAATGAATAAACTACGACGTTTTGATTTCCAGCAAATTCACCAAAAAACAAAATTCCAGAAGTCACATGGGCTAGATAGCGAAGAAATGCTGCTATAAATGCTCCAGTAATGACCGCAGTCGCCATTTTCATTTTATCTTTGTTTTCATATGCCTTTAAAAAAGCAGGTCTTAATAATCCTGCAAAGCCTGCTACCATGAATGCAATAAAATAGTCTATTCCCACTTGTAGAATGACAATTTCTAAGGATAATGGTGCAGCATAAAAACGAGCTGTTACTACTTGCAGCATTCCTATTAAAAATCCTGTTATAATGCCCGCCATTATCCCTCGACGAAAAGCTATTAAAATTACAGGAACCAGTACAAAAGTGACTGTGCCGCCCTGGGGCATACCAAATCCTATAATATCTAAAATATATCCAAGAGCCGCAAAAATTGCGATTTCCACTAACAATAAAACGCGTTGATTTTTCATAGTAATCTCCTTTTTCGACCACAAAAAAACGACGTCGGGATAGACCCAGACATCGCGCGATTGTCAGTTTCCATCCACATCCCTACGCAAGCATGAACTTACAGGTTCGAAGGGTACTATCTCAGCCGCATAAGCGACGCCCCTTGTGGTAATGAATTATTTAGTTCGTGTTCATTGTAGCCCAATGAAATAAGTAATGCAACCCCCTGTTGTTCATTGTTATACTTATGAAAATATAATATGAAAATGGAGGAACTTACATGATAGATTTGTTGAAAGACTTAATTCGTATAAAAAGTGATAATGTGGACGGAGCAAATGAAGCACTTTTATTTTGTAAAAAATGGCTTGAAGAAAAAGGTATTAGTACAACTTTACATAAAATAAATTCTAAGCTTATGCTTGTATCTGAAATCGGTAATGGTAAGGAATGCGTTATTTGGAATGGACATGTAGATGTAGTTCCTGGCAACAAAGAGCAGTTTAATCCTTTTATAGAAGGTGATCAATTATTTGGCCGGGGCTCTGCTGATATGAAAGCGGGAGTTGCTGCTATGATGCAAGCATTCTATGAACTCTCCAGAGAACCTGAACAACTTACGAAACAAATTCAACTACATCTTGTAACCGACGAAGAAACAACTGGAGAAACATCCAAGTATTTAGTTGACCAAGGTCATCATGGAGATTTTGTTATTTGCGCAGAACCAACCCACTTGCATATCGGCCTCCAAGCAAAAGGAATTGTTCAACTTGATATTAAAATGAAAGGCAAATCAAGTCATGGTAGTCGCCCTTGGGAAGGAATAAATGCAATTGAAGAGGCATTAACTTTAGACAAAGAAATTCGACAACTCTCTTTTTTAACTGCTAGTAATGAATATTATGATTATCCTTCTCTAAACTTGGCTAAAATACATGCAGGCGACAGATACAATGTTGTTCCAGACGAATGTGTCATAAGCTACGACATACGCTTTGTTCCTGGACAAAACCCCACCGAGATAATTAAAGAAATAACAG
The DNA here is from genome assembly GCF_037104765.1 of Psychrobacillus mangrovi. Lineage (NCBI taxonomy): Bacteria > Bacillati > Bacillota > Bacilli > Caryophanales > Bacillaceae > Psychrobacillus > Psychrobacillus mangrovi. The sequence continues at coordinate 54,307 of NZ_JBAWSY010000007.1, forward strand.
AGGTTGCTCACAAACATTTTCCCGGAAATGAAGTACTTGTTTATGCCTCTGAGCCAGCGGTCACAACTAAAGACAAAAATCCCTATGTAATTAAGCTACAATCCGTAACTAATATAAAAACTGGACGAAATACTAATTTATTTGGGCAACATGGATCAGCGGATACCCGTTTCTATGCAAAAAATGGAACAGGAGCTGTAGAGTTTGGGCCATCAGGAGCAGATTGGCATGGAGAAAAAGAGTATGTTTCCATATCATCAGTAGAAACATATAAAGATATATTAGTTTCCTTTGCTAAAAGCTGAAACTAATTTTGTAAAGATACGTATATTAGATAAGTAATCGGAGAGGAGTGTATTCATATGGAAAACAACCGAATTTTATCTGCACTATCTTATTTTAGTGTATTGTTTGCACCTTTTATACTTCCGATCATTGTCTTCTTTGTTTCCCAAGATACCGAAGTGAAACATCATGCGAAAAGGTCGCTAATTTCACATCTTATCCCCTTTATATTTATGATCGTATTATTTATAGCTCTATTCTCGAGCTTTTTTACCGTGTTTATGAATGCAGCTGTTAATGAACAATCGCTTTTTATGGCATCGGCACCGTTTTTATTTGTATTTTTATACTTAGTTAGTTATATTATTATCCTTGTATGGAATATTATCCAAGGTGTGAAGGTATTAAGATAATGTTTATACTACCGTTATAACGGGAACAAAATTAATACTAATTAATCTTTGGGAGCGATTCTAATGAAAATAAAAAACGTTGCAAAAATCGTGATAAAATGGGCACCAGTGGTCTATCCAATTATTCGTAAATTAATGAAATCAAAAAAGACAATAAAATAAATAAACCTGCTCCCAGATAAGTTTTAACGGGGAGCAGGTTTTTTTATTGTTGAAATTCATTATTAATATGCGCTAAGTATGTGCACTCGCGTTGGCCACGTCCACATGGGCCGCTATATGCTAACGCATACATCTGTCTTATACGACACATCATGGAGGCCACTGAAAAACTCTTCAAGCTATCTCTTAGCTAATATGTACCCCGTTGATTTCCATTCCAGGCGGACGCTTTCCGCCGGCATGGCTTCAGCCGCTTCCCTCGCTACGCTCAGTCCAGGGTCTTCAGCTCATGCTATTCCGGCTGGAGTCGCCGCCTGAAACGAAAATCAACTATTGTATGCTTACAATCAAGTCTTTCTTCAATCAAAAAACATCGTTTTCCTGTGTAATAAATTAAAGTAAATGCAGGTAGATGTTACCCATGGTTTCACCCCAAGGAACCCTCCATTTAAGTCCATTAATGGCGATTTAATAAAGCACTTTCTGCTCAAAATTGATTAGAAAGTGCCTTATTTTTGTTCAAAAAACAATTACCTCATTTAAAACGTAAGTTTTTCAGTGTCCTCCACATCACGCTGCTTGCAAGGCGCGAATGCAAGTGTACTTTCTTGATTAATGTAGATTCTCTTACATTTTCAACAATTAATAGTCAAGAATTGCTGACTCTGCTTTCACTCTTATTATTGAAAGGCACTGTATCATCGGTTGTTTCTAGGATGTGCGCCTTACAAGCCGCAAGAGCGCGAAGAATGAGACCCCGTAAAGGATGTGGGAGCGACGCAGGAACGACTCATCCTGCGGAGGCTCATGCGAAGCGTACGGCAAGCGCGCATCCGTGTTAGAGCCTAAATTTCATATCAAAGACCTTAATTCCGTAAGTGACAAATAACCATCAAGACCTTCTACTCTAGATACAGGAGTCTTTGCTTTTTCTTTTTGACTATTAAGGATTTGTTCAAAAGTTAAAGGATTTGGAGCAGGCAGTTCATTAGGATTTATTTGTAAATTCGTGTTATACCTTTTAAAAAAAGCATTAGCCATAAGACGATATCCTTCCATAGTAGGGTGTACATCCGATGGATTTGGTATTAACTCTTTTTCTTTATTAGAAAAAGCTTCTTCAACGGATATATATGTCGCCCCATTAGCTTCAGCTTCTGTCTTTAAAATAGAATGCAATGTATTTAACTCTTTTTTAATACCTACACTTTGTGATTCCCGTATATGTGGATATGCAAAATAGTAGCCCATAACATATATTTTGGCTGTTGGTGCAATTACTTGAACTTCTTTCACAATTGCTTCCATATTTTTGCGTACGGTATTTAAAGCATAATTTGCCTGGATTTGCTTATACGCAATGGAACCATTCGCAGCATTAACTTGCACAAGTCTTAGTAAATCATTTGCACCAGCTGAAATGGTAACAATCGTTGCATCTTTAAGTAATTGTTTTGCTTCTTTCGTGCGAACTGTTTTTAACACATCAGCAGTTGTATATCCTGGAAAGGCAAGAGCCTTAGAATAAAAAGCAAGCTGATTAGATTTTTTCAATTCTTGTGCTATTAAATCTGTATAGCCTGCATCTATCGCTCTGTTTGGAGTTTGGCCGGCAGCTAGAGAGTCTCCTAAAGCAATATATACCTCTGCGCCTTTCGCTTCTGCAGAAAAAGATGTGAATGGAGACATTAAGAGTAAGATTGCAACTATCCACTTTTTCATCTAGATCTACTCCTTAAAATGCCCAAGAACCTTTTTTGAAAATAGGCTCTATTGTACCATCTTCTAACTCTCCCATAATATCCATATCTGCAGAACCAATCATGAAGTCTTCATGAACAATAGAAGTATTCAGCCCTAGGTTTTCAAGCTCACTTGGTGATAATCCACGCGCACCTTCCACACATGTCGGATAAGCTTCTCCAATAGCAAAATGATTCGAAGCATTTTCATCAAATAGGGTATTAAAAAATAAAACATTAGATGCGGAAATTGGCGATTCATGTGGGACTAGCGCAATTTCCCCTAAATATTTTGCGCCTTCATCTGTTTGTGTTAATTCTTTTAAAAGCTCCTCACCAGTAGCAGCTTCTACCTTTGTAATAGCACCGTTTTCAAATGTTAATGTAAAATTATCAATAACATTCCCTTTATATGCTAGCGGCTTAGTGTTTTTCACATAACCATTAACTCCAGTTTTTAAAGGAGCAGTATATACTTCTTCCGTAGGCATATTTGCTATAAAAGGAACGGATTGCTCATTTTTACTAGCTCCAGACATCCAAATATGACCTTTTGGTAGTTCTACTTGAATATCTGTCCCTTCTGCTATGTAATGTAATTTCTTGTAGCGCTTAGCATTCAATAATGATGCACGGCTTTCTAAATTTTCGATATGCTCTTTCCATTGTTGAACAGCTGTTCCTTCACCTATTCTTACTACTTTAAATATTAATTCCCAAAGAGCTTGCATTTGCTCTTCTTCTGGTAATTGAGGAAATACCTTTGCGGCCCATTTTTCCGAAGGCATCGCAATAATTGACCAAGTAATGACATCATTCATAACCGCTTTTCTATAGTTTTCAAGTGCTTTACCGCTTGCTTTATGAAAGTTTGAAATTTTTTCAACCGAGACACCTTCCAATAAATCTGGATTCTCTGCATCGATCCATAAAAGAGCACCTTTATTTTCGATCAACTCATCTCGTTGCATTGCTGCCCATTTCGGAAATTCATGAAAAGCTTCGTCTGGAGCTAAATCATAAAAAGATCTTGTATTTGGTCCATCTGAATAATTCACATCTACTCGCTTCGCCCCAGCTTCATACGCTTTTTTTACGACAAGTCTGGTAAATTCAATCGTTTCCGTAGTTGTATTAATAAGTAATGGTTGATTCTTTTGAATATTTAAACCAACCTTTACGATAAGCTCAGCATATTCTTCTAATTTTTGTTGAAAACTCATTGTTTATCTCCCCTTTTGCTGTATTGTTTTCGAAGAACCTTCTATTAATTCTCCGCGGTACCAAATTTTTTGAACTGGCTTACTCGGAAGCTCTTTTGTCCATTTTTTATACGTCTTTTCATCCGCATACGTTAATAAGGTCAATACTTCTCCATCTTTTCCAGCGCGTCCAGTACGGCCTGAACGATGCAAATATTGTTCGATAGAATGTGGTACATCAACATGAATTACATGTGTTAAACCAGAAATGTCTAGACCTCTAGCAGCAACATCTGTTGCTATAAGTATATTTACTTTACCGTTTTTAAAGTCGTCTAATGCTTTTTTTCGTTCTTCTTTTTTCATTTCCGAATGAAGTGAAATAATCGGAGCATCTCTATAAGAAAGCTTTGTATCCTTCATTAAGACTTGATCTAAACTATTTACAAACGCTAGTCCCTTCATACCTTCTAAATGGGAAAGCTTTCTTAAAAATTCCGTTTTATCCCTTGCTTCAGTTTTGACAAAACTATGAATAACTTCTCCCTTTGAAGGAATTTCCTCTACCGTCACTTGTATACGAACAGGATTATTCATTATTCTTTCTGCAACTAATTCGATTTCTTCCGTAATTGTGGCAGATGTTACAACTAACTGTCTTTCAACGGTTGCATCAATTAATCCTTTGACAGTCGTACGATTTTCTCGACTTAACAACTGATCCCCTTCATCTAGGACGATAGTTTTTATTTCGTGCATTTTTAATTTTTTTAGTTTCACCAGTTCTTGCAATCGCCCAGGTGTTCCTACTACAATTGTTGGCTTCTTTTTCAGTGCATCAAGTTGTCTTTGAATATTTGCACCACCAATTAATTGCGCAACGGTAATGTCGGTACCTGCCACCCACTCACGAAACACTTCAACAATTTGCATACCTAGTTCTTGAGAAGGTACAACGACCAACGCTTGTATTTGCTTTTTTGAAGGATCAACCTTCTGCAATATTGGAAGAACATACGCTAATGTTTTTCCTGTTCCAGTGGGAGATTCTGCAACGATATCTGAACCATCAAGCATATGTGGTATTAGTTTAGTTTGGATAGGCATTTCAAATGTAAAATTCGCCTTTGCCCATTTTTCTTGTAATGTTTCATTTAAATTTTGTATAAAAGTCAATTTGTTCTCCACCTCATCTGTGTTTGAGACAAGTGTACCACATTTTTCTTCTAGACAATTAGCTATAAATAGCAGAAGTGGCCATTTTCCAAGACACTTTTCTTCTACTACAATCTTTCCTCAGAACAAGTATTTAGCAGTTTGTCTTTAGGGGCTGGCACATAGAATCTGTTCAGACGAAAAAAGTGCCGATATGATCGGCACTTTTAGTTTTCTTCTTCTGTTATATATTCTTTTGTTAGTTCATACAGATTCAGCTCATATAGTTGTCTTCCATCGATTTTAAATACACCTTTATTTACTAGATCTTCAATCATATTATCTCGTTTTTCTTCAATTTTAGATTCTTTTGGTATAATCATTTTGTTACGCTCCTTGCATTTTGTTTCCGTAATATATTTACCCGATACTTAGATTTATAAACTTTATTCCTTCATTTTTTTAAATGCCAAAGTGAATGATGGATATTTCCTATTGATTACTAAATAGCATATATAGCCAAGTAATGTTCCAAGTGTATTTAACCATAAATCATCTACATCACTACTTCTATTTTGGGGAAGTTGCATTATTTCAATAAAAAGGGAAACCAATAAACCTATGACTACAGTGTAAGGGAAATCCTCCATTCTTCTAGAAAGAAGGGGAAGGAGAAATCCGATGGGCATGAAAAGAATAATATTCCCTAAAAAATTAATATAAAACGGTTGCCAAAATCCTAAATATTTTATTGCATTGTAAGTCTCTTTGATAACCCGAAATAAATCTAAGTTCACATTCGTTAGCGAGGGTTGCATCAATCCATATCTCGGAATAATGGTTTGTGAAAACAAACCAATGAGCACTAATACAAGCAGAAATATTCCCAACTCATGTAAGCTTTCTTTTAGCTTAAAGCCCCTTTTTCTCCAACGACTAAAACGCCAAACAAAAACAAATGGAAGTGCTACACAGACGAAAAAAAGCATATCATCTAAATAATGAAATATTATGTTCATTTTTTTCACTCCCAATACAAGATAGAACGATTTTAAGTAAATTAAAGTTTCATTTTCAATCGTCTTCTAGTAACTCTTTTAAAAATTTCTCGCGATGGTCTAAAAAGTATTTTGTTATTTGATAATGGCTCGTCATTTCATATTCTATTTCTTCAATCTTGCCATTATCAAAACTTAGGATTGTCGCATTTGGATAGCCTAAAATAATAGGTGAATGTGTTGCAATAATGAATTGGCAATCCTCCTCAATTACTAAATCATGTATTATTTTCAAAAAAGAAAGCTGTCTTTGAGCTGAAAGTGCAGCTTCCGGCTCATCTAGTAAATAAATAGCTCTTCCATTAAATCTATTTAAAAATAACGACAGAAATGATTCTCCATGAGATTGTTTGTGAAGAGACTTGCCTCCGTAATTTTTAATACTACCTGGCTCTAGTCTTTCCATCTCATCAATATGCGATGCAAATTGATAAAAAGATTCGGCACGTAGAAAAAAGCCATTTGTAATTTTCGGCATCCATGATAAACGTATGTATTTCCCCAATGCACTTTCCGATGCATCTACTTCATACACATTGTTTCTGCTTCCTCCAGCTGTATTAAACTCACAGTTATCAGCAATCCCTTCCAATAAAGTAGATTTACCTGTCCCATTTTCACCAACTAAAAAGGTAACATTATTTGTTAATTCTAATTCTTTTAAATGTTTTATAGTTGGAATCGAAAATGGATAGCCCTCTTCGTGATCTCGTGAAATTGTAATTTTCTTCAAAAACATATACAGTTCCCCCACTCATATAAAATGAACGATTATAACAGGAAAGGTGAGAAAAAATGGGTTTACCTATCCATATTGAAACAAAGTTTATTCGTTCACCAAAAGTAAAAGTATCTTATCCTATTGTAACGAAATTACCTCTTCCGCATATAGAAAGAAAGATAAATAATGAAATTATTTCTAATTTGAACAACATGTTGATAGAGGAAGGATTTTATAATAAGAACTTAATGGAAATGATCGGTCATTACTAAGTAAAAACGAATGAACGTGGAATTTTAAGTTTATCCTTATCAGTTTATTCATATACTGGTGGCGCTCATGGATTAACTATTATTCAGTCATTAACTTTTGATGTGACGACAGGAAAATTAGTTGAATTAAAGGATTTATTTGAACCAAATAGCCAATACGTAAAAATTTTGTCAGAAATAATTGATAAGAAAATCGCAGAATGGGAAGTCCCTGTTTTAGAGGAGTTTAAAGAGATTCGTATGGATCAATATTTTTACCTAGCGGACCATAATTATTGTTATTTATTTTCAAGTTTATGAATTAACACCATACGAATATGGCTTTCCATACTTCCCCATCGCTATAAATGATATAGAGGAAATTATTCTTCCTGGTGGACTTCTTGATAAATTGCGCATTTCTTGTCATTTTATCATTTTTTTCATCGGTACGAATACAATAAGAAAAAGGAGTGATTTCAGTCAATTTATTTGTGACAAGGTCGTTAGATGAGATTCGTTTTTGGTCAAGGATAATGAAAGAGCATGCTTTGTTTTTAAGTTTGGGATTCAGTTTTGACGACAAAAAATTAATTCAAGAAGCACTGCAATTTGTTTCATTATTCGAGAAGATCGAAGAACAACTAAGTACCTATTCTCCACAATCTGATCCAGAAGAAATACGAAGATTTAATATTCAAGTGTATCAAGCAGCTACTGCGATATGGGCTTATAAAAGAAAAGTACTAGGACTTATATTACGTTGTGAAATTAGATCAAATAACTATGCATTATTAGTGGATCATACAAGTAGAGAAGCAGCTTATTTTGTTAACCGATTAAAAGAGCTCAATGCAGGAAAGCTCGAACCTACACCTGATGACATTATTAAGGAAAATGTTTTCTTCTTAAAAATTATGGCAGACCATTCTAAATTCATCGGCCACCTTTTGGACCCTTCCGAAAGAAAGCTAGTAGACCAAGCTCGAGAGTTCAGTCATGATTTTGACCAGCTTCTTTTTCAGGCACTCGATTTAGATTCAATGCGTCCACAATCAGAAACCGTACCTATGTTGGATCAATTTTTGGATCAAAATCGTGTATCTGTTGTATCCCTTAGAGATTTTAAAAAATCAGCAAGAGACCTAATAGAAGCTTGTCGTATTAAAAGCAATATTCACCCTCTATTGGCTGATCATGTTTTCAGAGAGGCAGAAAGATTCCTTCATATTATAGATATGTTTGAAGATACTCTTATTTCTAACAACAATTAATTATTTTAAATTGAAATTCATACGGTAACTCTAGTGACAGTCTTCCTTCACTGAGGTAAAGTAAATAGATAAGAAAGTGAAGGGAGTATTTAATAAATGAAGGCTATTTTTTTTGATTTAGATGATACTTTATTATGGGATAAAAAAAGTGTTGAAACTGCTTTTCATAAAACTTGTGAATTTGCAGCGAAGAAAGTTGACATTGACCCAATAGCTTTAGAGCAGGCAGTTCGAGATGAAGCAGCCAAATTATACGATACATACGAAACACGTCCATTTACGCAAATGATTGGAATAAACCCTTTTGAAGGATTATGGGGAACATTCGATGATCCATCTGAAGATTTTCAAAAGATGAAAACAATCGCGCCAGTCTATCAGCGTAAAGCCTGGACAATAGGATTACACAATTTAGGAATTGATGACGAAATGCTTGGAAAAGAATTAGCAGAGTACTTCCCAAAAATGCGAAAAGAAAGTCCTTTTGTTTACGAAGAAACTTTTAAAGTTTTAGACCTTTTAAAAGATAATTACATTCTTCTCTTAATAACAAATGGATCGCCGAGCTTACAAAATACGAAGCTGGAAATTACTCCTGAGATAGCACCTTACTTTGACCACATTATTATCTCCGGTGCATTTGGTAAAGGAAAACCAGACTCATCCATTTTTGAACATGCATTAGAAGTTGCTGGTGTTAGTAAGGATGAAGCATTAATGGTAGGAGATAACCTAATGACGGATATCCTCGGTTCCTCTAAAATAGGTATGAAATCAGTTTGGATTAACAGAGAAGACAAACCACAAAATGAAGAAGTAAAGCCTACTTATACGATTAAAAACTTACAAGAGTTATTCACAATCTTAGGATAATAGAATAAAAGCTAACACTGAGGACACTGAAAAATCTTTAAGGTATCTCTAGCGAGTATGTGAACGAAATGTCGTTTACATACTCGCTTTTTGTCTGTTCCCCGTTGATTTCCGTTTAAGACGGACGCTTTCCGCCGGCATGGCTTCAGCCGCTTCCTTCGCTTCGCTCAGTCCAGGGTCTTCAGCTCATGCTATTCCGGCAGGAGTCGCCGCCTAAAACGAAAATCAACTAGTGTATGCTTACAATTAAGCCTATCTTATATCGAAGTTGTATTATAAATTAATGTAGAAGCCAGGTAGTTGCTCCCCTTGAATTCAACTCATGAAAACTTCAATTTAAGATCATACATTGCGATTTACGATATTGTTAATCCCAGAGATCCTTTGCTGCGTCAAAACTATGATATGGTAAATTTTCCACTTATATTGGTAGAGATATGGCACCTGCCAAAGTTCCGTATTGCGTCTAAAAGACGAGGGTCTATTTAATATGCTTATCAGAATAAAATAAAATAAGTAAGAAATAGACAAAGAAATAAGGCACAATTTGTTCAAAATTGAACAGATTGTGCCTTATTTCTTTTCAAAAAAACAATTAAGTCTTTTATAACGTAAGTTTTTCTGTGACCTCTATATCAATAGGGCCAACTTTTAATTATAGTGATTGTTAAATGTGGATTAAAGATCAATTGTTGTTGCATCCGAAATATCTTCTAGTTGTTTTAACTGCTCGATTCCTGATTCCTCGACATGTTTGTCAATAGAAAGCATCATGATTGCGTCTCCACCCACTTCAGAACGGCCAACCTGCATTGTTGCGATATTGACACCTTCACCAGCTAAAAGTGTTCCTACGCGACCGATTGCTCCTGGTTGGTCTTTATGGCGGATAAATAATAAATGACCTTCTGGCACTACGTCAACGATAAAGTCGTCTACTCGTAATATACGTGGTCCTAATCCATTTAATAGTGTTCCTGCCACTTTTCTTGTTGCTGAAGCAGTTTTAACTTCAACGGTGATTAAGCTTGTAAATCCTTTTGCTTTAGTTGTTTTTAATTCATTTACTATAATCCCAATGCGATCTGCATGGAATTTTGCATTTACATCATTGATAGACTCGCCTAGCTTGCTTTTTAATAGACCCTTTACAGCATTTCGAGACAATGGTCGCACGTCGATATTAGAAAGTTCACCTGAATACGTAATGTTCACTTCTTCTGGAACTCCGTCTGTCAAATCGCTTAAGAATGAACCTAGTTTCTCAACAAGGTTAAAGTATGGCTCTATTTTAGCTAACACATCTTTTGGTACGGATGAAAGGTTAACTGGATTTTTTACTACCCCATCTTTTAAAAAGCTTACAACATCATGCGAAACGTCGATCGCTACGATTTCTTGAGCTTCCACAGTACTTGCTCCTAAGTGAGGTGTCGCAATAACCTGTGGTAAAGTCAATAATCGATGATCAACAAAAGGTTCTTCTTCGAATACGTCTAGTGCTGCACCTGCAACTTTCCCAGAGACAATCGCATCGTATAATGCATCTTCGTCTATAATTCCACCGCGCGCACAGTTTACGATTTGAACGCCATCTTTCATTTTTTCAAACGCTTCTTTATTAATTATATGACGAGTTTCTTTTAATAATGGTGTATGCACTGTAATGAAGTCTGCTGCTTTAATAACATCTTCAATAGTTCCAAATTGTACACCTAGTTTTTCCGCTTTTTCAGGAGTTAAGAATGGATCATAAGCAATCACATTCATACGTTGTCCTTTTGCACGAGCAGCAACCTCTGCCCCAATTCTACCTAGCCCTACAACACCTAGTGTTTTATTTTTAACTTCTACCCCAATAAATGATTTGCGGTCCCATTTTTGATTTTTCAATGCATGGAATGCTTGCGGGATATTACGTGCCAGTGACATCAACATGGCAATTGTGTGTTCAGCAGCAGAGTTTGTATTTCCATCTGGAGCATTAACAACGATAATCCCACGTTCAGTAGCTGCTGTTAAATCAATATTATCTACCCCAACACCTGCACGACCAATAATCTTTAAGTTTGTGCCTTTTTCAATAATTTCACGCGTTACTTGAGTTTGGCTACGCACAAGCAGTGCATCGAATTCACCGATTCTCTCTCCAAGTTGCTCTGGAGTCAAGTCTGTATCAACTACAATATTAAATCCTTCTGCCTGTCTTAAAGGATAAATCCCATCTTCGCTAAGTGGATCACTGATTAAAATATTATATGCCATTTTTATATTCTCCTTCTATTGTTTATATTTTTTTGTCTTGGAAATGTTATCGTTTCTACTGTCCTCCTTTTATAAAAACAAAAAAAGCCCTCCCCCCCTACAAAATGTAAGGGGCGAAGAGCTTGTATAAACTCACGCGGTACCACCCAAATTTACTGCATAAATGCAGCCTCTTAGTTAAATGCTTAACGCGCATGACACGAATGAACCTACTATATTGTTCAGTTCACCAATTCAAGAGTGCTACTTTACAATAGAAACCACTGATTTGCACCATCCATCAGCTCTCTTTAGATTCCATAAAAGTAAAGCTTATCTCTGTCAAAATTGTTTAAGTTGTATTGGATTAAACCCATCATACTCACACTCTTTTCAATTGTCAATATAGTTAAAAAATTTGAAAACGCTATCATTTTAAAACTTCTTAAAAAAAGCTTGATTTGACGCTACTTAGTTCAATAAAAAAAATAACAAAAAAATTATCATTCGTGTTTATTGGTGTTTAATAACTAATTATATTTATTATTACGACTAAATTATATAAATATACGAACTTTATTAAATAATTTAATTAAATCATTCACTTTAAAATAAAATAAGTTATACTTAATGCAACAAATATATTGACGTTTTACAATATAATTTGTACACTGTATAAAATCATTTGTTTTTTCTGGAAATACAATATAACTTAATAAGTAAGGATATGATGATATGAAAGTAAGTAAATTTGGGGGAACTTCTGTCGCAAGTGCAGAACAGATTAAAAAAGTGGCTTCAATCGTCCAGTCGGATCCAACTAGGAAATTTATAGTTGTTTCAGCACCAGGAAAGCGTTTTGATTCAGATAAAAAAGTTACGGATTTACTGATAGATCTAGCAACAGTAGCATTAAACAACATGGAAGTAGAAACACAACTTCAACTTGTGCTAGATCGGTATAAAGAAATTGCAAAAGGTCTTGGCCTAGAACAACCAATATGCGATGTAATCGAAGAAGATTTGCGTCAACGTGTGTTAATAGACAAATCAGACAAAGAATTCTTTATAGACAATATTAAAGCTAGTGGTGAGGATAACAATGCAAAGCTTATTTCTACATACTTTACAAGCATCGGACTCCCTGCTCAATATGTTAGCCCTAAAACTGCTGGACTTGTAGTAAATAATTATCCAGAACGTGCACTTGCTCTACCAGAAGCGTACGAAAACTTAAGCAAATTAAATGATATAAATGAAATAGTAGTATTCCCAGGATTCTTCGGATTTACGGCGGATGGTCTATTACGTACATTTGATCGTGGAGGATCTGATATTACTGGATCTATCTTAGCAGCAGCTGTTCATGCAAGCCTTTATGAAAACTTTACAGATGTCGATTCTGTATTTTGTGCAAACCCTAGAGTTGTAAACGACCCAATGGAAATCGAAGAAATAACCTATCGAGAAATGCGTGAACTTTCCTACGCTGGATTTTCCGTTTTCCATGATGAGGCTTTAATGCCGGTCTATAAAGCTGGTATACCTGTTTGTATCAAAAACACGAATAATCCATCTGCTACCGGAACAAAGATTGTTTCTATTAGAAAAGGTAAGCATCGACCAATTACTGGAATATCTGCAGATAGCGGATTTTCAATTTTATACGTGAGCAAATATTTGATGAACCGAGAAATCGGATTTGGAAGAAAATTACTTCAAATTTTAGAAGAAGAAAACATTTCGTATGAACATACACCGTCTGGATTAGATGATATCTCGGTTATTTTTCGAAGTCATCAGTTAACTACTGAAAATGAAACACGAATTATTAAACGTGTGAAAGAAGAACTGCATGCAGAAGATGTCCATTTCCGACATGAGTTTTCTATGATTGTTCTTGTAGGAGAAGGAATGAATAACAACACCGGACTTGCCGCACGTGCTGCCACTGCTATTTCAAGAACAGGGGCGAACATTGAAATGATAAATCAAGGGTCCTCTGAAGTGAGCTTGTCTTTTGGTGTTCATAGAAGTAACGAAAATAAGATTTTACAAGAACTTTATAAAGAATTTTTCGCAGCCGTTACGGTAGGTTAATCAAAATAAAGCATCCTAATATCAGTTAGGATGCTTTTTCTAATTCAAAGAGCCTTCATTCGTTTTAAATCTGAATTTTTGACGTAATGAACAAGGGTCATTTTATCATTTACTTTCCATCTATCTACAGTTAAAATATACCCCATCTTTTCATATAAATAGCAGTTTCTTTTCTCCTCTAGAATCGTGTCGAGCTCCCAGCTGCTTGCTTCTGGATACATCGTTTCTAATCGACTCATTACTTTTTGAGCTATTCCCTTCCCTTGAAAGTCTTCTAAAATGTTAATCATATGTAGTCGCATAACTCCAGGGAACTTTTTATATACATGGACACTCCCAGCTAACAAATCATCCTGATAGATTTTAAAGTAGTCTCCTGTTCCTAAACGTTCTGTAAATCTTTCAAAGGTCTGTAACACAGGACTTGTTTCATGGTCTTCATATTTTTCATAAAGTGGTGTAAAAACTTTTTTCTGTAATTCAAATAGCTCCAATGCATCTTTAGGTGTCGCCTTCTTCAAGGAAATTTTTGACTGAATAATTTCAAATAATGATTTAAGTATAGAATAAGGAATAAATTCTCCGCTTTCGACAAGTTCAAATATCTCTTCCATAGTAGCCCATTTGGCATTTGCAACTTCTTCATATTGCAGGCTTAAGCTTTCAATATCAATGTTTTGTCTAACTAAGAGATGATCATCAAACCCTCTCGAAAATTTTATGGTAAACAACACTTCACATCGTTCCACTTGCAAATCAATTCCAAGCTCTTCTTTCGTTTCTCGTATTGCAGCTATTTCACTATTCTCCCCAGCAAGTGCAGAACCAGCTGCAGCACAATCCCACATATTGGCCCATCCCGTTTTCCACGGTTGCCGCTGCTGAATTAATAATTCACCTTTATCATTCATTATCCAAACATGAACTACTGAATGAAAATCTCCTTCTTGCATATTCTCGCCTCTTATATGCGTCTTTCCTGTCTTCTCTCGTCTATCATTATAAATATCCCAAACTTCCATTCTCTCACCCTCTCGCATAAAATTAGATTGAAATAGTATAGCATGTGTTTATCAGTGTAGTATATTAGATTATTGACTTTTTATAAAAATTATGAGACAATATAGTTTGTTAACATTTTTGGTAGTGCATAAATCAAGAAATTTGGCATTCTGCTTTATGTGTTTTTGATTATACTTATTCACACTGGAGCGACTACAGGGTCGCAAGGACGTAAAAGCAGGTAGGGTTTACGTTGCTTAGGTTAGAAGGCAACCAGTGGAACAATTTACCGCGGCATTGAAAGCTGAGGCTTTCATGGAGATTCTTCCCCAATGTTTTGGGATGAAAATTAAATTCAAAATTTTATGTGTTACCATATACACAAATCAAGGGATGATCTCATATGAGATCATCCCTTGTCCAATTTTATACACTTATTTCTTTTTGCCTTTTGCTATATTCCTTAAATGTCATCAGATAAATTACTCCACTTAGAACTGCTAAAATGGCTAAAATAACAAAAGTCCATGTAAAACCGATCCACGCCACTAACGGGAAAACTAATGGCGCAATCGTTCGTCCAATAGTGTAACGTAAACTAGCCGCCGCAAAATATTGACCGCGCATGTCTTCTGGTGCCAGTTTAGATACAAAGCTTTCTTGTAATCCTACTGTCATTAATTCTCCTAAAGTGAATACGGCCATCGCAAAAAGGAATACCCAAAAATTTGCTGTGAGCGGAAAAATCAGCATAGCAACTGCATACATAATAGAGGATAAAAAGAATACGCTTTTCTCCGGATATTTCGTCATCCATTTAGTGACGAAAACAGTGAACAGCACAACTAATAATCCATTCTCCGATAAAAGTATACCAAATGAACCTTCTCCGGTGACTGTCCATTCTCTACCAAATAAATTACCGAGAACTTGAACATCAATCGCATCTTTCATATAAACAGGTATCAACATATCTAATTGCATATACGTTTGAGCAAGTAAAATGCCTGCAACGACAAAAAGAAAAAAGACTTTATCCTTAACTATTAAGCCATATGCTTTTATTTGATTGACAACTACTTGTATCCCACTATTATTCCCACTATTCTTAAGCTGTTCTCGTACTTCTGCAGGGAGCGTTTCCTCTGTTAAAAATCTTATTGCTATTCCAACTAAGATAAATATAATTCCAGATACTAGTAATAAAGCAAATCGATATTGAAAGAATAAAACAGCCCCAACAATTGGTCCTATAACAACGGAAATATTGATGGACGTATAAAAGATTGAAAATACACTACTTCTTGCTTGTTCAGGTACTACATCTGCTACAATCGCCTGACTTGCCGGATGATAAAAGGAGCCTGCCATCCCTGCAATTGTAAACGCAATAAAACTAACGATCGGCGAATCCAGCCAAGGAGAATTAGCATAAGCAAATAATATAAACGCTATCCCTTCTATGGTAGCAGAGAAGAAAATCATTGTCCTTCTACCAAATCTGTCTGCACAATATCCACCTATTAAGTTAGCACCTACCGAAAAGACCTGTGAAACCACAAGCAATATCCCCGCCATACTCGTTCCAAATTCATCAGCAAAGTAAATTGCTAAAAACGGAAACACCATCCAAAAACTTAAATTACTAAAAAATTCCCCAAATAAACGTACTTTTAAAGCTCGATCCCAATCTCTTATTCTCATCTTCTGTTCCTCACATCTTGTGTCTGATACAATTCTACCATAATATTGAAATAGTAGAAATATTGTTTTTTAATTTCAGTAAGTGAGTCATTTAGTATAAAAATTAGAAAAGTCGTAAGCTCATAAAAGCTTACGACTTCTTATCAAAACATCTTCACGGTACGTAACAGCAGTTCCTGTGGCAACACACATCATCATGCCTTCACGAATTGTTTCAAAATCAAGATCAATCCCGATAACTACATTGGCACCTAATTTATTTGCAAGAACTTTCATATCTTCCAATGCAATTTGACGACCTTCTGATAATTTATTCTCATAAGATGAACTTCTTCCCCCAACAATATCTGTCACAGATGCAAATAGATCCCGAACTACGTTTGCACCCATAATTGCTTCTCCACTCACAATCCCATGATACGTTTCAATTGTTTTACCTTCTATTGTATCCGTTGTTGTTACTAGCATGTGCATTCCTCCCTCTACTATTTATTTTCACCATACAATATTATTTTAAAATAGCATTTCCCAACTTATTAACAATCTAGATTTGCTTAATAGTATTATCTAGTAGCTTTGCTGAATCTAAAATTTCAAGAGATGCATTTCCAATCGATTCAACAGCTGTAGTTAAGCTATTTATCTCTGTACCAACCACTTTTGATTCTGCAGCAACTTCTTTTATCATTAATGAAATATTAGAAAAAGCTTCTGCTGTTAGATTACTTTCTTCTAAGCCTAAATTAGCTAATTGTTGAATTCCCAAAATAGCATCCACAACTGTTCTTTGTGCCTCATTCGATTCTCCAACAAGTATATCTATTTGTTCCACTGAACTTTTTGTTTGTTCTGCTAGCTTTCGTACTTCCTCTGCAACAACTGCAAAACCCTTTCCATATTCACCAGCCCTTGCAGCTTCAATAGCAGAGTTCAAGGCAAGTAAATTTGTTTTATTTGCGATGTCTTTAACGATTTTCACCACAATAAGTATTTCTGTCGAAGTCTGATTTAATTTATCAATCATATTAGACATAGAAGAAGTTTTATCAAATATTTCTTGGGTGTTATTTGTTAATGATTCAATAGTTTGTTTACCTTTTTCAGCAGTACGAATTGTTTCAATAGAGGTTTCTATTCCATTCGTGACATCTTTCTTTAATGTGTTTGTAGTCCCTATCAGTTCTTCTACAGAGGTACTTGTATCAGAAGATTGATCTTCCAAAACATTTACAATACTTCCTAATGTATCTTTAATTTTCCCTCTAATCTCTTCTTGTTCTTCTCTTGATTTTTCTGCAGCATATCGATCATATTCTTCCACAACCAATTGCTGTTCATAGCTTATAATCTTACTAATTGCATCAATGAAAATACGCTCTTTTTGCTTTGTTAGGTCCTTTAATAGAATTTCCTGTATAAAGCTATTATGCAAATTATGACAAGCAGCTAAATACCATTTCGTTTCTAATCCAATATGTACATGCATTTTTGCTATTTTCTTTCTTCTAGTAATGTAATCATCGTCTATAACCCCATTAAACCATTCGGTTATGTGCTTTTGTAAGGTTTTTTCTAAACGCGCACGGGTGCTATTGGTACTTATTATTTCCACCAACTGAGGATTTTCCATTATGGAATCGTAGAAATAGCTTACTGCTTGGGAAATATAGTCTTCTAGATATAACTTCATTTCATTTAATGATTGAAGTACCTCCTTTGTTAATTTAATCAATTGAAGTTGACGCAAACTTTCTTCATCCACTACTGCCAATTCTCCTACAAAATCCTGCTTCACAGCTTCGACCTTTTTCCATTTATTAAAAAACATCATCACTTTCCTCTTCTCTAATGAAAATAGTAAAAAAGACTCTCTCATTATATATGCTAGCAAATTAACGTTGTAATTACAGTGACTTTTCTCACATATTTTTTATTATTCTTCAAAACTTAACAAAAAAACACGAAGGATTATAACCTTCGTGTTTTCGTAAATATCCTAATTGCTATTAATAATTAGTTTAGGTGCATAATCGACGGTTTCTCCTCCATAAAACTCTATGAAATTAGAGTTGAACCCTGCCGTAGTGTCAGCTTTTAATCGGATTTGTGTAGAACCGTTCAAGTTAATCTGAGACAAGTAATTACTTGGAATATTAATATCGATATATTCACCTTCTGCAGGCGTGACACTGCTTATATTAGATTGGGTAGCTGAATTGGCGTAATCTGATTGTTCGATAGTAGAACTACTTCCGAATACCCCAGTTTTAATGTCTAATCGGAGTAATGAAATTGTTCCTTGTTTCGACTTAGGGTATAAACGAATTTTAGCAGATTCTATAGGTTCAGCTATTATGCTTGTATCAAAGGATAGAATTCCTCTATACGTATCTATATTATACATTCCTTTATCGCCAACCTTTATCGTCGCATTGCTTTTACCATCTGCAGTGTACTTTCCTACATACCCATCTTCATTCCCAATGGATGATATTGTAGTCTCATTACCGGTGTCTCCTGTTTTAATAATATACACTTCAGTTTTGACCGATTCCGTGTTGCCATTATTGTCACGACTAAAGAATTTTAAAGTTGTGTTTTTTGTAAATGTAAGCGATTGCAAATATATTGTCGAGTTAATAGTTGGTTGAGTTCCATCTGTAGTAAAATAGGTAGTTCCTTGTTTATTAGAAAGAAGCTCTACACTCACAGAATCATTGTAAGTTCCACCACCTGGCGTTGCAGTTGTTATAGGTATGTCTACAGGGGGGTTTACTACTTCAGATTGAAAGAATTCCCACATCATTCGACTAGCATCAGGACCTTGAGGATCCGTATAGCTTCCTTGTGAACTTCCTCCAGACCATGCATGCCCCATATTTAGTATGTTTACTTTTTTCATCCAAACTTTTTCATCCTGTGCCTTATAATCATATACCGTATAGCTTTTTCCTGATGGAACTTGTAAATTCTGAGTGTTATCCGCTTGATCATCTAGCCAGCCTTCCGCCCCAGTCTTCGCTAGGCTATTTGTTACTGCCCATTGGGAAATGACTTGATCACCATTTACTTTATTAACTGTGTAGTCAGAAGTTCCATGAAAAACGATTACCTTCAATGGTTTAGCTCTACTTCCCATTGCGTTATAGGCATCTCTACCTCTTTGGATGGGATTTGGTCCACCACTAGACATTGCAGTAAATGCTTCGTTCATGCTAGTTGCCGCCTTATACTCTAAGCCTGCTCCAACTCCAATACCGGAAAAAATATCTGGGTACGTTGCGCCCATAATGACACTCATTGCAGCCCCAGCTGACAGTCCAGCAACATATACTTGATCATTCTGAATAGAATAATTCGATTTAATGGATTGCACCATGCCAGCTATTACGCTAGGCTCACCGCTTCCACGTGACTGATGGCTTGTTTCATACCAATTCCAGCATTTATTAGAGTTAGCGCTAGAGTTTTGCTCTGGATATAGCACAAGAAATCCCTTTTCCTCTGAAAGCGCATTCATTTTTGTCCCAGTTGAAAACTGAGTAGCATCCTGAGTACAACCATGTAACATAACGTATAGCGGGTAACTTTTACTAGAATCATATTGACTCGGCACATATAACTTATAGGTCTTTCCTCCATACGTTCCAGAGATAAAACCTCCTGATGCTTTTGTAATAGAAGGAATACCGACAATAGAACTAATTAACACTAGACAGAAAACAATTAGCCAAATTCTTTTGGTTCTTAACAATAAAACAACCCCTTTCCATTTTGTGTGACCAATCGTAAGGGATTAGAGTTACAAATTAGTTACAAAAAGCTTCAATCCCGAGACATCAGAAGATTAAATTTTATTATTTTTTTGTGGTTTATAATAAATTTAAGATAACCCCAACTAATGATTTATTAGGCTACAAATCTCCAAATAAACAAGGCAAATCGGCATCCCCCTTAGTCCTTCTAAAAACAATCCAATCAATCTGTTGTGAATTTGATTAGAATTTTTAGATATAGTACTAAATAGGTAATACTCTTTGTATAATAGTAAATATTCGGAAATTAAAAAGGGGATTTTGGAATGCTTTATAATACCGTTCTATTTTTGCACATTTTAGGAGCAATTTTTATGTTTATAGGTGTGGGAATTACACTGTCTGCTATGATTGGGATGTTATATTCTAAAAAGATTGATGCAATATTTAATTGGTCAATATTAGCTGTTAAAGCAGATGGACTCCTACCATTCAGTACAATTTTAATCTTATTACCTGGATTTTATTTAGTAATTACCTCGTGGGGATGGGGAACTGCTTGGATAAATATCTCACTTACAGCCCTTGTAGCGATGATTTTTTTGGGACCTATTATAAATTTACGTCGTTTAAAAGCAATTTTAGAAATCGCTAAAAATGAATATGAAGCAAATATAACAAACCCGAGTACAGAGTTAGTGGATAAGATAAGAGATCGAGTTTTGTGGAATTCTATTTCAACCATGACAATGCTTGCTTTTGCCATCGTCTTTTTAATGACCGTCAAACTAGAAATTCTTGGTTCTTTAATTACTATAGCGATCGCTTTTGTTTTAGGTTTTATTGTGCCTAAGTTATTACTAAAAACAACGAAACATCTAGCTTAAATGCAATAAACAATCCATAATAGTAGTAATCTAGCCAAGTACTTAGTTCTCATGTAGATAAATAAATGTCCCCTACTTTCTCTAAATGATTAGAAATAGTAGGAGACATTTTTTCGTAATTCCTCAAAAACTTATTGCTTAGCTACTTTTTTAGATGGAAGCATATTGAATAATATATTTAAAATAATTGCAGTCATACTTCCTGCCACAATACCATTACTTGTTAAGATTTGAATGCTAGTTGGAAGTGCACCAAATAAATCAGGTACAACTGTAACCCCTAAGCCTATACCAATAGAACATGCAATAATCATAGAGTTTTCCTGAGATTCTGTAATGATTGTACTAAGCATTTTAATTCCTTGCGCTACAATCATACCAAACATCGCAATCATCGCTCCACCTAAAACAGATGTAGGAATAATCGTTGTAAGCGCAGCAATTTTTGGAATAAAACCAAGTGCAATCAGCATCCCTCCAGTGATATAAATAACGTTTTTCGTTTTCACACCAGAGATTTGCAGTAGGCCAACGTTTTGTGAAAATGTTGTATATGGGAATGAATTGAAAATACCCCCAAGTAAAACGGCGATTCCTTCCGCACGATAACCTTTAGTTAAATCTTCTTTTTTGATTTTTTTATCAAGAATATCACCAAGTGCAAAATATACACCTGTAGACTCAACTAAAGAAACGATCGCCACTAAAGTCATTGTAATAATTGGGGACCATTCAAAAGTCGGTGTTCCAAAGTAAAATGGTTGTATCATATGGAAAATATCAGACTCCCTTACAGGAGTGAAATCCACTTTCCCCATAAATACTCCGGCAACTGTACCAGCAATAATACCTAGTAATATAGAAATAGCTTTTATAAATCCAGTAGCAAATCGATATAACAAGACGATGAAAATTAATGTTCCAAATGCTAATGAAATATTTGGAATCGATCCAAAATCGCTTGCTCCTTGCCCCCCACCCATATTATTGATTGCAACAGGGATTAAAGTTATCCCAATAATAGTCACGACAGAACCGGTTACAACTGGTGGGAAAAACTTAACAAGCTTTCCGAAAAAGCCGCTTATTACAATTACAACAAGTCCTGAAACAATAATAGCGCCATAAATGGACGATACCCCATATTCAGCACCGATCGCTATCATCGGGCCAACTGCAGTAAAAGTACAGCCTAAAACAACTGGTAGACCAATACCGAAAAAACGATTACTCATTACTTGTAAAATCGTAGCTACACCACACATTAATATATCTACTGCTACTAAATAGGTTAATTGCTCAGAATTAAGACCAATAGCTCCCCCTACTATAAGAGGTACAAGTATTGCTCCTGCATACATGGCAAGAAGATGTTGAATACCTAAAGCAGTATTTTGGATTGCGTTTTTCATCGAGTTGATGCCTCCTCAAAAAATTCCACTTTCCCATTTGCTAACGATTTAATATTAGCAAGAGAATCTACTCGGATCCCACGCTCTCGAATAATACCTCCACCTGTTTGGAAACCTTTTTCAATGACAATTCCAACACCAGCTGTCTTTGCATTAGCTTGTTCAACAATATCAAGTAAGCCTAGCACTGCTTGTCCATTCGCAAGGAAGTCGTCTATGATTAAAACAACATCATCACTAGATAGGAAGTTTTGTGAAATTGATATATCATTTGTTTCATTTTTCGTGAAAGAATGCACTTTTGACGTGTATAAATTGTCTGTAAGAGTTAAGGATTTACGTTTTCTAGCAAAAACAACAGGGACGCCAAGAGTCAAACCAGCGAACATCGAAGGAGCAATACCAGATGATTCAATCGTTACGATTTTAGTAATTCCTTCATCTTTATAACGAGTAGCAAACTCTTCTCCAATCGCTTGCATCAATTCTGGATCAATTTGATGATTTAAGAATGTATCTACCTTTAAGACATTTTCCGATAGAACTTTACCTTCTTGAGCAATCTTATCCTTTAATAATTTCATGTTAATTGAATCCCCTTCAAATGTATTTTTACTGAACACAAAAAAGCTCGAAGACATTAACCATCCATATCTGGAGTGGAATAATGTCATTCGAGCTTGAAAATTTCGAATAGAAATAATAGAAATATCGACAAATTGTCCTATTTCTACGATTTCACTTCCACTCATAGTCAGCTTATTTACGGTAAGCCGGTAGAAACTTGCAGGCCTTATTCCTGCGATTATACGAGTTAAATGCTATTAGAATATTTATCATTATAGCACGAAAGATATCAATTACAACGACCTAGAAATATATTTAATAATTCATAAAATTATGTAGAAAGTTGTCAAATCGAGATTACAAACTTCTTACTTTTAAAGACTTAAAGGTTTGTATAAAAGGATTCGGATCCTCCTGAATTTTATAGGAAAATACACCTTGATTTGTATGTAAATATAAAATACCTCCACCAAATGAAAAACTCTTATGGGAAACATCATGAACATGTTGAAGCTCAAACTGATGACGAGCCGACTTGATTCCTTCCATACTCAAATGAAGCTCATATTGAAGCTCAATCTGTTTCTGCTGAAAATAAAAATCTATTTGTCGTTCAATTTCAATATAAACAATCGAATGCTCACTCAACATTCATCCCTCCAATACCACTATTTAGTGTACCATGCCCCAAAGAAAATATTCAAAGCACCACCCCAAAGGTATCGAAATTATTACAGGAAGATTACTGGTGCCAGGCA
This sequence comes from Psychrobacillus mangrovi, assembly GCF_037104765.1. NCBI lineage: Bacteria > Bacillati > Bacillota > Bacilli > Caryophanales > Bacillaceae > Psychrobacillus > Psychrobacillus mangrovi. Next base: position 77,872 of record NZ_JBAWSY010000007.1, read on the forward strand.
CCAGTAATCTTCCTGTAATCTATAGTTATAAGTTATATTAGTTTGATGAATTCGGCTGTTTGGGCTTCTAGCTTTTCGGAGGCTTTGGAGATGTCATTGAATTCTTCTAATGCAATTCGAATTTCCTCTTGGCTTTTTTCTATGCTTGCTTGTGATTTCCCATTACTGATTGTTACTTTATCGACTTCTTTTGTTATTCCATCGATATTCTCACGCACTTCTACGATGGATGCTTCCACTCTTGCTGCTAGCTTGCGAACTTCTTGAGCGACTACATTAAATCCTCTTCCATGTTCACCCGCACGAGCAGCTTCAATTGCAGCATTCAAAGCGAGTAGATTTGTTTGTGCAGCGATTTCTCGTATTGTTTGAACAATCCCTTTGATAGAATCCGCTTGCACTTGTAGATTACTTAACGTTACTGTGTTTTCACTAGAAACCGCAGCAATCTCATCAATTGTTTCTAATAATTCCTGGGATCTTTTAATACCTACTTCCGCACGAGTACTTAATTCTTCGGACATATCATTTAGCTCTTCTGTCACAGCCATAATGGTTTGATGGCGATCGGTTACATTTGTAGCTACTTTTGTAACACCTAGTACCGTGCCTCTTTCACCAAATACCGGCATATAGGTTGCTTCAAACATGATGCTATTGCCTTTTGCATCTTTACGTTCTACTTTGTTTTGAATCGTCTTCCCACCAAATAATTCTCTCCAAAATGTTTCATATTCTGGGCTTTTTGCAAACGTTGCAAAACAAAAATCCCGATGGTTCATTTTCATTACTTGATCTTTTGTATAACCCAATTCGTTAGCAAAGTTATCGTTTACATATGCTACATCCCGATTTAAATCAAAACGAATAATTGCTAAGTTTTTTTCTAAAGCATCCACCACTGCCATATCATTTACTTCTTCAACGTGTGAATAATTCATCCTATTTGCCCCCATACCTTTCTCAATTAAACTGGTGCATATGCAGTTAAATCCAGTTCTGTCTTTTCCCCTAATGCCAAACGAGCTAATTCTGCTCCAACGAATGGGCCTGCAGTTAATCCGGAAGCTCCTAATCCATTTGCAAAATAAATAGACTCAAACCCAGGTAAATTCCCAATAACGGGTAGAAACTCTGGTGTATAAGGTCTAAAGCCTACTCGCACTTCCTCGATTTTTGCTGTTCCCAAGGATTCTGCGATATAAGTGGCTTTTTCTAATAACTCTTCTTTCCCAGCCTCAGTCACAAGAACATCAAAACCTGTGTTTTCTTCGTACGTGGAACCAGCCACTACTTTTCCATGGTCAAACGTAAGCAAGTATTGGTTAGTTGGAGGAAGTACAACGGGCCAATTACCCGTTGCATCATTTTCTATTTTAAAATGCATGATTTGGGCTTTTTGAAAACTTACCTTCATATCAACCCCAAGTGTTAAAGGAAGTTCATTTCCCCAAGCACCAGCTGTTAAAATGACTGAATCTGCATCCATTTGTTTTCCGTCAACTAATAAAACCCCATTAGAAAATTCTGCATTACCGCTAATCACTTGTGCTCCTAGCTTTTGCGCCCCTTGAATTAATGCATTTCGCATTGCTCTTCCATCGACACGAGCTGCTCCTTCTACATATAACGAGGTAAAGTCCTCCGATATTAGTGGAAACATTTTTCTCGTCTCATCACTAGACAATATTTTTAACTCACCTATTTCAGGGGCATCCACTCTTTTTTCCGTTGCACGCTCGAGCATTTTTAGCAATTTTTTCTCATCATTTTGAAGTGCTATAGCTCCTACCTTTTTATAGCCAGTAGAAGTTTCCCCTAAGGCTTCCAACTCTCCAACAAGCTGCTCGTAATATCTGGCACCATTTTTTACAAGCTCGTACCATTTTTTATTTCTTCTTTGGGAAATCCACGGGCATATAATTCCTGCAGCTGCTTCAGATGCCTGTCCCACATCTTTACGATCGACGAGAATTACTTGCACATTATGTTTTGCAAGATGATAGGCAGTGGAAGCTCCTAAAATCCCACCACCTACAACAACATAAGAAGACACAATTACTCAACTCCACTATCTAAAATAGAAAACGTAACTCTCTCACAATCAATTTCAGCCATCGCTCCATATGGAAGAACAAACTTTGGTTCGGTATGCCCAAAATTCAAATTATAAAGAATGGGTAACTCATTTAAATCAAGTTCCTTCATAATTCCTAAAATAGATTCTTTATATTCCTCATAGTATCTCTCATGTTGAGGCTTTGCAAAAACTATTCCTTTTATATTTTGCAAAATTCCTTGCGAGCCATAATTCCTTAGCCAATATTCAATGTAAGATGGCTCAGGAAGATCCTCGGATGTTTCGAAAAATAATATACTTTCTTTCCAATACTTTTCTTCCGGCCAAAGAGAAGTTCCCTTAGCAAACTCTAAAACCTCGATACACCCTCCGATTAATCTACCTTGGACGACTCCAGAGCCTTGCAGCAATTCATAGCCTTGATTTGCATTCATTTTACGTTGTTTATCTTTATTTTCAATGAGCCATTCTAATCGTTCACTCGTCCATTCAGAAGCTGGTTTAACTTCTCCAATTACTTCATTTGTGAATAAAGTCTTTTTCAAAGCATCCACTGTATAAGCATGCATCTCCACATTTTCTGCAAAGTCTGTCAGTATTGCTGGGCCATAAAATGAAGAAATTCCAGCTTTATGACAAAATAAATGAGTCACGGTTGCATCTGAATAACCAATAAAAATCTTCGGATTATTGCGGATGACATCAAAATCAATATAAGGTAAAAGTCTAATACTTTCACTCCCACCAATATTGGAAACAATCCCTTTTATCGTCGGGTCCTTAAAGGCATTCATTAGATCTTCTGCACGTGCTTTTGGGTTATCATATAAATAATCTGCACCCTTTAAGCTATTTGGCATAGGTACTACTTCTAATCCAAACACCTTTTTTAATCGTTCAACACCTTGCTCATATCGCCATCTCAATTCAGGTTCTCCTGCTCCACCCCAAGACAAACTAATTGTCGCAACTTTATCACCAGGTTGCAGCATTTTAGGTTTTAATAGCATCATAAACACTCCCCTTTATTTCATTATAATTCAAACCATCCAAGTTGGATGTCTAATTTTATAAATTTTGGGTATAAAGACAATACACATATTTATTGATGAGCTGTAGAAGGAGTTGAACTAGATGAAATGGAAGGGACGAGCTGGTAGCTCAAATGTAGAAGACCGGCGTGGTATGAGCGGAGGAAAAGCAATTGCCGGAGTTGGTGGCGGTCTCGGATTAATTATAGTAATTATAATATCATTGCTTGGCGGAAATCCGGGTGAACTTTTGGGTAATCTTGGTACAACAGAACAATCTAGTTCTGTTCCCTACGAAGAGAGTGCACAAGAAAAGGAATTAGCGGAGTTTGTATCCGTCGTACTAGCAGATACCGAAAAGGTATGGACAAAAATATTTGAGGAAAATGGTTTGAAATATGTGGAACCAACGCTTGTATTATATTCGGGTAGTGTAAATTCAGCATGTGGAACGGCAGGAGCTTCTGTAGGTCCTTTTTATTGTCCAGGTGACCAAAAGCTTTATATTGACTTAAGCTTCTATCAGGAATTACAGGATAAATTCAAAGCTCCTGGAGACTTTGCGATGGCGTATGTCATAGCTCACGAAGTAGGACATCATGTGCAAACGCTCTTAGGAACAACGGAAGAAGTAATGCCATTACGCCAAAAACTTAGCGAAGAGGAATTCAATAAATACCTTGTACGCTTTGAACTTCAGGCTGACTATTTATCAGGGGTTTGGGCAAAGCACGCACAAGGTTTAGGTTACTTGGAAGAAGGAGACTTAGAAGAAGCATTGACTGCAGCAAGTGCTGTTGGAGATGATACGTTACAAAAGCAAGCAAGAGGTTATGTGGTACCAGAAAGTTTTACACATGGCACTTCAGAACAACGAAAAAACTGGTTCTATAAAGGTTTCGAAAACGGAAAGATTCAAGGTGGAGACACTTTTAATACGAAAACACCATAGAAAAATAGACAGTCGCAATTCTATTCTTGTTTTTGCGACTGTTTTTCTTTAGTCATTCATTGACCATGATGCTTTTAAGTAACTATAATAAATGAAATTGTATTTATAAGGAGATTTCGAATAATGAATATTACATTTACTAAAATGCATGGTTGTGGAAATGATTATATCTATATAAATTGTTTAGAAAACATGATCGAAAATCCTGAAGGCCTTAGTCGTTTAGTTTCAGATAGACATTTTGGAATTGGTGGAGATGGTGTGGTATTAATATGTCCATCTGAAATTGCAGATGCAAAAATGAGGATGTTTAATGCGGATGGTAGCGAAGGTAAAATGTGCGGCAATGCTATTCGATGTGTCGCAAAGTATTTATACGATCATCAGATCGTACCAAAAAATACGATGAGCATTGATACTTTAAGTGGTGTGAAAATTATTCAAGTTTATGCTGAAAACGGCAAAATGACTTCAGCTACTGTTGACATGGGGAAACCAAATTTAGAACCTTCCGCATTACCTATTTTAATGGATCGAACTGAAAGTATAGTAAATATGCCATTTACAATTGAAAATAAAGATTATCATATTACTACTGTATCTATGGGAAATCCCCATTGCGTTATTATAACTGATAATATTGAATCTATTAATCTTCCAATAGTAGGTCCAACATTCGAATTAAATCCTATTTTCCCCGAGAGTGTGAACACTGAATTTATTGAAATAGTAAGCCGCACTTCAATTAATATGCGTGTTTGGGAACGTGGCAGTGGAGAAACGTTAGCATGCGGGACAGGAGCTTGCGCTTCAGTTGTTGCAGCAGTATTAAATGGGCATTGTGACTTTGATACTGATATTGAAGTAAATCTTTTAGGTGGTAAGCTTATTATTCGATATTCTGATCATGGGGTATTTATGACGGGACCTGCTACTACAGTATTTAAAGGTGAAATAGAATGGGATGGTTATCTCATTAGATAATATATTTTAAAGGAGGTTTACAGTTGTTCACGAATAACTCAAATATTAATCCTCGCAACAAGCTGGGACTTCTTTTGTTAATTGCTGAAGACTTAACGGAAGTATCTTCTATTAAAAATGACTTAGAAACGGAAGGCTATACTACTTTAGTGGCACCAAATGTAGAAAAAGGAATTGACTTGTTCAATACAAATGAAATTGACGTTTGTTGCGTTTCAACTAATTTATCTGACTCTTCTGCTTTTACCTTTCTAGATAAAATGAAACAGACTGCACAAGAACGTTTTATTCCAATACTTGTTTTAAATTTTAATAATGAATTTTCTTCGATAAAAACTGAATTCATTCGTCATGGAGCAACGGATATGATACATCCGAAAAAAGGAAACAATCTCCTTCTTGCGATTGTTTCCAATATATTATCACATCGAAATTTTATTAAACATCTTCAATCGATTGACCCGCTTACAGGTGCACTTAACTATGCTAGCTTTGAAAAAAAAGCGCTCGATTTAATAGACACTTTTAATAACGAAGGTACCACTTTTTCCCTTTCTATAATAGAAGTACATGATTTACAACAAAAAAATAAAGACTTTGGATTTTCTTATACAAATGAGATACTAAGCACTTTCAGTGAATTGGTTCACACTAACATCTCACCCAAAGAAAGCTTTTATCGATTACATGGGGCAACCTTCGCTCTCCTTCATCCAGCAACTAAAGTAGAAGAAGCACTTAAAAAATTGGAGAACTTAAATAAATCTTTTCTTTCTAACACTTTTGATAAAGATGGGCAAAGCTTTCATATTCAAATAGTATCAGGTATTGCAGAATGGAACTCTTCTTATGAGCATATCCAGCAACTAGTAGTGAATGGTAAGCAGGCATTAAGTGTTGCCAAACAGTCAAAAGAGCCATCCTGTATTTCTTATAACGACATGAACTTGGAGTCGATTAAGCCAATAGTGCGGGTATTTATTGTAGATGACAACAAGCTGAGTAGAACGATGCTAGAGAAACAATTTTTCTCGTGGCACTCTCCTCGATTTCAGATAGAAGTTTCTGTTATGGATAACGGCTTTGACTTTATTCACTCCGATTGGTATCATCCTGCTGATTATCATATCCTACTTTTAGATGTAATAATGCCTAAAATGGATGGCTTGGAAGTATTAAATTACATACGAGAAAAGTATCCAAGTGATCGTATTATCATTTCCATGCTAACGTCTCGAAACAATGATCAAGATATTATACATGCGTTAAACATAGGAGCGGACGATTATTTGATTAAGCCTTTCCATCCACAGGAAGTACTCGCTCGAATTCAACGTCTTGCCAGTAGGTTATTTGTATGAATATTGATCTTATTTATTTCTACTGGACTATTGGTATTCTTTTGGGATTTCAATTAATATTACTAGCCCTGCTATGCATAAGGAAATGGCAAAGAAATAGAGAAAACGATAGACAAAAGCAAGTTTATGAGGACAATCTAGAATTATTTGTAGATTATTTAATGACGGATAACTGGATGATTCCTAAAGCACTTGTATTAAGAAAGAATTTTGAAGTGGCAGAACGAATTTTTAGTGAAACAATTAACGATGTAAAAGATACGTATATGTTAGAAAAGCTCGAGCAAGCAGCAGAATCTATATTTTCTGAAACCTATTTAAGTCAATTGAGAAGAGGATCTTGGTCTACTCGGGTAAATACACTATACTTTATCGAGGATTTTAAACTAACATCGTTAAAGTCTTTTCTACAACAGCATTTAAAGAAATTAAAAGTATGGGATGAGGAAAAGAATCAAACTGTTCGGGCACTTGCAGCATTAAATGACCTTTCTATTATTGATTACTTAAATAAAGATAGATCTGCAACATTACAACATTATTTAGATGTATTTAGTAGATTTGATGATGATACGTTCGGAAATGCTATAAAACTTAGTAAAGAAAACTATAATCCGATGTGTAGGGTTGCCATCCTGTCCTTTATAGGGTTAACAAAAAATGTACGGTACCAACCAATTTTGGAGGTTGAATTACAAAATGAAAATTTGGAAATGCGCATCCAGGCACTTAAAGGCCTTTATAGGTTAAGTTATATAAGCAATATTGAACTACTCATACCATTTTTCGACTCTTCTTCATGGCAAGAAAGAATGTTCAGTTGCCGTATTTCAGGAGTACTAATGTTGGAAGTCTATGAGCCATTCTTAGAAAAATTATTAGGAGATAAAGAATGGTGGGTTCGAAATGCTGCTGCTGAGTCTTTGCTACAAATATTTGGAGAAGAAAAGCTTCTCTTCCTGTCTAAAAATCATCTAGATCTATATGCAAGAGATATGGCAGTGCAATGGATCAGTTCCAAAAAAGGGGGAAGTAAGAAGTGAAGGATATTGTTATTTTCTTATTCCAAGAAACCTCCTTCTTCGTCATACTATATATGGGAATCACTACAATAGGTTATATTATTTTGTTTTTATTTTCCATCAAAAATGTTATGCGCGAAGGAAGACTTATTAAAACCGAATCACTTGAAGATATGGCGATAAGTGAAAGTACGTATCCGGTTTCTATCATTGTTCCTGCCTATAATGAAGAAGTTGGAGTGGTCAGTACGGTTCGATCATTGTTAGCGCTCAATTATCCTGAATATGAGATCATTGTGGTAGACGATGGGTCAAAAGATGAAACATTATTAAAATTAATCGATGAGCTTAAGTTAGAAAAAATAGAACTGGCAGTTCGAGAACATATGAAAACTCAACAGATACGATCCACTTACCGCTCTACAATATACTCAACCGTTACGGTAGTTTCCAAATCTAACGGTGGAAAAGCCGATGCGTTAAATTGTGGGATAAATATATCCAAGTATCCATATTTTTGTGCAATTGATGGAGATTCCATATTAGAAAACGATGCTTTATTGAAGGTAATGAAACCAGTGATAGATTCGGAAGGAAAAACAGTTGCTGTTGGTGGTTCCGTACGAATTGCAAATGGGACAACCATTTCAAGAAGTAAGGTAGAATCAATTGATCTCCCCAAAAACCCTTTAGTTATCCTGCAAATAGTCGAATACTTTAGAGCGTTTTTAATCGGAAGACTGGGGTTTACAAAAATTAATCAGCTTCTTATTATTTCAGGGGCATTTGGTCTTTTCCATAAAAATACAGTAATTAAGTCCGGCGGCTATAAAGTGGATACCGTAGGAGAAGACATGGAGCTTATCGTTCGCCTACATCGAATTATTAAAGAACAAAAACTCGATCTTCAATTAAAATATATTCCAGATCCAGTTTGCTGGACAGAAGCACCTGACTCCTTTAAAGTCTTGAAATCTCAAAGAGTTAGATGGCAAAGAGGTTTAGCAGAAACATTGAATGCACATAGAAAGATGTTTTTAAATCCCAAATATGGACTTATCGGATTCATCGGCTTTCCCTATTTTTTTATGGTTGAATTATTAGGAGCAGTTATTGAATTGATTGGATATATCCTAATTTTTGGAGGATTATTATTTGGCTTCTTAGACCCATACATTATAGCGGTATTATTATTGATTACGTTACTTTACGGTTCTTTCATTTCCACCTTGTCTATTCTATTAGAAGAACTTACAATGTTTAAATATCCAAAAGTGAAGCATTTATTATTATTATTCTTATGGGCATTGACAGAATCCTTTTGGTTCCGTCCCCTTCTCGTTTTGTGGCGATTTGAAGGTTTGATTAGATCATTTCGTCAAAAGGAAGCAGAATGGGGAAAAATGGAGAGAAAAGGAATATCCACTGATTCCCAATAAAAAAAGTCCGATTGAGAAATGTTCAATCGGACTTGCAATTACTTGATACATTTTTCCTCCATAAAAAAATAGCCCAGCTTAATAAACTGGACTAAATTGTGTAAATATTGCTCTTGAATCATTTATTATTTAGTAATGCAAGTTTTGCTTTAGATGGAGTTTCATATTTTACGGTTACACCATTTAACATGGTATTATTTTGTACAATATAATACCCTCCTCCTAGTCCGTACATAGGAACATATCCATCAAGTGGTTGTTTAGCTGAATATACTCGATATTCTTCATTAGGTTTCAGTGTACGGATAGGTTCAAGACCTGGTTCAAGACCTTCACCTCCGTTATTTACCTTAAATAAAGTAGTCTCTTTAAGAATTGTAACCTTTCCAATCTGCCCTGCTTTAAGTTCCGTTTTTCCCCACATTACTTTTGTGGATGGAGCTTCTAGTAATGCAAGTTTTGCTTTGGATGGAGTTTCATACTTGATGGCAGAATGCTCAAGGACATATTCTCCTGCACCTATACCATATGCCCCTCCCCAAATATCTTTAGTATATTGATAGACACGGAATTCACTGCCTGCTTTTAATACTCTACCACGTACATGATTGCCTTTTTCATCTACATAAGCGATAGCTGTATCGGCTAGTATTGTTACCTTTCCAATCTGACCTGCTTTTAGTTCCGTTTTTCCCCACATTATTTTAGGGGATGAAGCTTCTGATGAGATGCTGAACGTAAACATCGCTACCAAAGTGAATACAATAGTAATTAACTTTTTCTTTTTCATTTTTCTACCTCCTTCAACATTATTGGTTTAATTGTAACAAAGGATATAGTTAAATTATGAAATTAATACTAACTATAAAGAATAGTACACAATGCGAACATGCTATGCTTCTTCAACTAACTTCCCCCCCTTTAGTCTAATAAGTAAAGAGAGTCGCCTAAGCATTTCGACGTTCTTTATGGAAAGCCCCAATAGTGAAACAAGACTTAATTATTTTTTCCTAAAAGCAAACAACGTTTCAAAAGTAACTGACAATATATCCTGTTGTCGTTCTATTTCATTTAACTCTTCTTTTACCTCAATAATACAGTTAAATAAAACATCACCTCGAGTAATTGTTTTATTTATTACAGTAACGTTACATCAATTTATTCTCAAATATGAAACAAAATAACTAAGAAAGTATGAAAAAAGTCCCTATAGAAATTATTCGTTTTACAAAATTCATTGTAATTAGCCCTCTTTCGATAGTACTTTTCCAATACAAATGAATCATTAACTTGTAACAATGTATCTACCATTTGTAACGCTAATGGTAAATTGCCGTAATATTCCTGTAACAATATATTGCTAATATATGATTAGACTAAATAGCAAGGGGTAGAGTATTTGAAGAAAATTCTTGGATCACTCATAATCACAATCGTACTATTAGTCAGCGGAGTAACACAAGGCTTCGCAGCTACTACCGTTCATACGGTAAATAAAGGCGAAACATTATATTCGATTTCCAAAAAGTATAAAGTATCAATTGACAATCTAAAGTCATGGAATAACTTAAAATCAGATAGTATCAAAGTAAAACAAAAGCTTAAAATAACAGGCAAGGAAAAAACAAAAAATCCTTCCAGATCCGATTCAGAGGACAAAGTCACAAAAGAAATAGTTGTATCGGCTAGTGCTTTCACTGCAAATTGCAATGGCTGCTCCGGTGTAACAAGCACTGGAATAAACTTAAAGCGTAATCCAGACATAAAGGTAATCGCAGTAGATCCAGATGTAATCAAGCTTGGCACAAAAGTGTATGTAGAAGGCTATGGCTATGCTATTGCTGGCGATACAGGTAGCGCAATTAAGGGAAACAAAATTGATGTATTTTTCTCTTCTAAAAAAGAAGCATATAAATGGGGCCGTAAATCTGTAACTATAAAAATATTAGAATAAAATAACTACCAACTTTCTATAGAAGAAAGTTGGTTTTTTTATGGACAAAGAATAGCTTGGATTCCAGATATTACAGCTTTATAATAAGAGTTCTCGTGTGGAACGAAAGCATCTTTTTCAACTATTTTTATTAGAGGAATCCTTTCTCCAAAATCATTCAACTGGTATCCTTCGATCTCTATTGAAGAAACTTCATTTGTCCAGAGTGCTGCAAACTGCTTAAAATCTGCACGAACAATCCCTGAAACTTCCTCTACTTGAAGGTTAAAATCTTCGAAATTAATATTGTTATTATACATAAAGACATTCGCTAACTCTTTATCTATAAGCTCACCCGTTGTTATGGAATAATCTATCACTCCAAGCGAAACGAACTCGTCAAAAGTTACTTCAATTCCAAGTTCTTCTTGTACTTCTCTTATCCCATCCACTACTTTTTCTGTAGCAAGTAAATGTCCAGCTGCCGTAATGTCTAGTAAGCTAGGATAATCTTTTTTATGATCACTACGAATTTGTAAATATATATACTCTTTCCCTTCCTTCCTACTTATAAACCAACAATGAAACGTTTCATGCCACAATCCAAGTCGATGAACTTCTTCCCGAGTCGCCGTTCCTATCTCCAATCTATTTTCATCGAAAATCCTCAGCATCTCATTTTCCATTGAATAACCCTCCTTATATGACAATTATATTACAAGTGCCTGGCACCAAAACAAACGTGAAAAACGTGAATGTTTAAATATTCACGTTTGTTTTGGTTTTATATACAATTTAAAAACCCATAATTAATTCTACAAACTCATTTAGTTTGTCATCGGAAACTATATTTTGATTGCATTTATGGCTGTCCTGGCAAATGTAGTTTCCTCTTTTAATATAGGCGTCCTGTGTTGCGCCTTTTACGGCAGATGTAAACATACCAATCTCTTCAAAGCGATTACATAAAGCACATATTCCTTTTTTATTGGAATTTTTGTAGCCACCGGAAATTCCAACAAGCTTACCATTGTGTTCGACAATCAAGAATTTTTTGTTTGACCCTTTGTCTAGCCAACCCAAATAAGATATTTCTTTAAAGTCTACTTCTTCTAATAAAGGTATTTTAAGCTTCTTTGCCTTAGGAAATAATTTTTTAATTGTTTGTTCTTTTATTTCCTTAAAAGGCACTATATAAGGTTTTGTTTGCTCTAAAAATCTTTCCACATCTGCTTTTTCTTTTACATCTACTATTGGATTTAGTAATTGTTTTTGTTCTTCATTTAATTCTTCAAACAATCCTAAAACTTTTTCAATCGTGAGTGATTTCAATGCCTTTAATACAGCTTGATCGTTGACAGTTGCGTGGCCATTTATTAACGCTTGGGTTTGATTTTTTATAAAGTTATATTGATCACTTCTAATGAAAGGATTCATTTCCATCCGTCCTATTCTCTTTTTTTTCAAGATCTTTTCTAGCTTATTGTAGCGGAAATACTTTTATTATAAATGGTAAAGATGGCTATGAAATATTGTCGCCATATAAAAAGCTGATAACCATGTAAAGAAGGATCATCAGCTCATTTTTTATTTGGAATAAATGATTTTCTTCACAGTTTCAATAGAAAGAAAATGCTCTTTTGCAAGATGATTCATGGGAATCCCATTTTTATACGCTTGCTTAAGAAGGGCATTTCTTTCGTCAATACGCTTTCTTTCTCCAGAAAGCGCTCCCCACTGCTTGTAACTTTTTTCTTGTTTTGGAATATAAATTGTTTCCCCTTGGATATACTTTTGAATTTCCTTCACAAGCTCCTCAGGTAAAACAGAATTTGCTTTTATATAGGTCATTGCGCTCGCTCCTTATTTTATGAACTTTAAATAAGGTGCAAAGCCACAAGTTGAAATGGCGATGAAAAATTAATTAATAAACTCCCCACGCAAAGTATCGCCTTTCCAAAATAGGCTTTGCATGAGACGCTGCGCTCTCTGGCAAGTTACTACTATTTGCCACTACCCTCACCCCCTTAGTAATCATCTTAATATATTCATATCACGATTACAAAACACATATAGTTTTAAGATGATAAGAAAATATAGTAACGGGTGGGTATAATCATAAAAAAATTTACTATTTTATGCGTAGCTTTTTTAATTTCTCTTATTTTTAGCACAACCACTGGTCAAGCAGCAATTGAATCACATTATGTTGGATTTAATGATCAATTATTAGATTTTAGTCATGTACAAGTTATCGGTGAAGATTCGAAAGTTCCACTTGAAGAAATAGCAGCATATTTAGACATTCCCTATGAAACAGAAAAAGGAATCACCTTTATACGAAAAAATGACTTTGAGATAAGTTATAACGAGAGCTCGAACATAACTACTAAAAATGGAACACCACTCAGTTGGGTTCCAATCGTCCAATTAGATGGAAAGCTATTCATAAGCGTTAAATTTATTGCTACAGAGATAGGATATAAAATTGAAAACTTTCCAAAACAGAAAACACAGCGAATCTATAGAGACGACTGGATTCATATGTCTCATGCAGATTATGAGAATTATTTAAACCAACAGCTGAAAACTAAACAAACACAGGCAAAGCCAACTAAAGCAACTATTTACTTAACATTTGACGATGGACCAAATAAATTTACAACTCTTAACAATTCCACCTTAAAAAAATACAATGTCCCAGGTACTTTCTTCTTTCTAGGAAACCATATGAAAAAGAACTCATCCATCGTAAAATCGGTCTTAAAAGACGGGCACTATATTGGAACACATAGCATGACTCATGATAAAACGAAAGTTTACCAATCCGCAAATACCTTTATAAAAGAAATGAACGAAGGAACAAAACTAATAAAAGAAATGACTGGGTTGGATTCAAAACTCGTTCGAACCCCATATGGCAGTAAGCCTCATATAACAGCGGCAATGAAAGATGAATTAATTAAAAACAACTACAAACTATGGGATTGGGACGTAGATTCACAGGACTGGAAATACACAGATAAACAAGCTGACCAAATCGTGAAGAACGTAAAAGTAGGAGTAGAAAAAGCCTATAAATCCGGAGATCGAGACATCATCATCCTGCTTCATGACAGAAGCCAAACAACAAAAGCCCTCCCTCAGATAATCGAGTGGCTCCAAAAAGAAGGTTATACACTAAAAACATACGAACCCAAACAGCACATCGTCCAAAACTTCCTACACGACAAATCTCTCTAACCAATTATTACAATAGTATTACTGGTGCCAGGCACCAAAACAAACATAACAAACATAACAATCGTGAAAAACGCGAAAAACGTGATTAACATGAATGTTCGAAAATTCATGTTAATCACGTTTGTTTTACTAATTGAGAAAGTTTTCTACTCCTTAGTTTCATAGTTGTTTTTTTATTTACCGTTCTTTAATTGCTCTAGTAACCTTTGAACTTTATCTCTTTGGTCCATCGTCTCCTTTTCATGTTTTTCAATTTTATAGGAGTTCTCCAAAACGGTTATGGACACAATATCTCCTTCTTCCAACGGTTCATTTATCTCTGAACGCGCCACGAGTAGGCTTTCAGTTTCATTTGGGTGCTTTAAAAATACCGCGTGTTCCCCTTCGAATCGATCTAAGGTGTACTTATTTGACCTCACTTATAACCTCTCCCTTCTCATTAAACAAGCTAGCTGCATCCCCATCGTTTCTCCAAATTTGCCTTTTTGTCCATTGAAGGAATCCTTGACCCTCCTTCGCGTCTGGGCCACTTGTGATATAGATGGTTTTCCCAGCATCTAGAACAATTTTTGGAAACTTATATACTTGATTGCCTTCGATCGATGTAAGTTCCCAGTCTTTTAAATTTACCGCTTCACCCCCGGTATTTGTTATACCCACAGTCTCTCCTTGCAAGTCCTTGCTTGATATGATGATGGATGGCGTGGATACAGTTTTCTTTGCTTCCACATGTTCTGGACTGTCTTGTGCGGAAACAGAATAATCAACTCCGTTAGTCGTTACTACAATATTACCTACTTCCGCTGTGGAATAAGCTTGGGAGTTTATTTTCTTAATATGGTTTACAACTTCTTGTTTTGGATGACCATAGGAGTTATCTTTTCCATAGCTTAAGATCGTAACTTCTGGTTTAACTTCACGAATAAACGCCTCCGAAGTACTAGTGTCGGACCCATGATGTCCGGCTTTCAAAAAAGTAGAATGCAGATTGTATTGTTGCATCATGCTTTTTTCAACCCCCATATCCGCATCACCTGTTAAAAGAAATGAAATTTCTCCGTATTGTACTTTCAACACAATAGAAGCTTCATTGTTATCATTCGATTCCTCTCCTACATTTAAAACGGTAATATCCAAATTGGAATCTAATGAAATTTTATCCCCTTTACTTGGCACGATAAATGGGATGTTCTTATCAGCGATAAGCTGGAGCATATTTTCATATGTTTGCGATGTATGTACTTTTCCTGAATCTACAAAGTGTTTAATGGAAATTGAATTTAACACAGCAAGAAGTCCACCAATATGATCGGCATCCGGATGAGTTGCGACGACATAATCTAACTTCTCTACTCCCTGATTACGTAAATAATTTACTACTTCTTTACCTGAGTCTTTCTTGCCCCCATCTATTAACATCGTTTTTCCTTCCGGTGATTGTATAAAAATAGAGTCACCTTGCCCTACATCAATAAAATGGACACTCATTTCTTTCCCAGAGGTTATTTTAGCGGCAGATGTTTCCACTTTCGTTTCAGTTTTTTCAGATTGTATTTCGGAAGTGCAGCCACATATAATAAAAATCATGCATGCACTGAGAATTGCAAAAAAATGTTTCATTTTAAAACCTTCCTTTTTTAATACTGTTTCCAATTTTAACATAGAAATAGATACTAGATTTCTATTTCCCTTGACATATGCCGACCCCTGTCATAGAATTAGCAATTGTGATTTATCAAACGTGGTTCGTGAACCTCCCACTTTAAAAAACTAAGGAGAAATGAATAATGAAAATAAAAACACTTGCTACAAGCGGTATTATTGCCGCTTTATATGTTGCAGTATCTTTACTGGTGGCACCTTTAGCATTTGGAGCAATACAGTTCCGTATAGCTGAAATGTTTAATCACCTAATCGTTTTCAATAAAAAATATATTTTTGGTATTGTACTCGGCGTATTTGTGACTAATCTGTTTTCCCCACTCGGTTTATATGATTTAACTTTTGGGGTAGCACATTCGATTATCACTTTATCCATCACAATTTTTGCTTCCAAGTATATCAAAGGTCATATTCCTCGTATGATATTCAATACATTGATCTTTACTGTAACAATGTTTATCATTGCAGTTGAATTAAACCTTGCATTGGAGCTTCCTTTCTTATATACATGGCTTACTGTTGCAGTTGGTGAGTTTGTCGTATTAGCTATAGGTATTCCTATAATAGCTGCTTTAAATAAACGTTTGAACTTTAAATCACTGATGTAGGAAATATATAGAGGGTGCCTCAAAATAGGTCGTTAAAAACGACTTTTTGAAGTCACCCTCTTTCCTTTTTTGGGGTTTGTTCACTGATATGATTTGGATTAAATAACTACCTACTAAAAAGATAATTACTACTTATCGATTAACCCTTTTTCCACCAAGAAATCGCTTGCTACATCTTCCGCTTTATCTCCATCGATATCCACACGTGCATTCATTTTCAGCATATCTTCTACAGATATTTTTCCTGCTAATTCATTCAGCACTTTTTCAAGTTCTGGAAATTTCTCTAAAGCTTCTAAACGAACGACTGGAGCAGCATCGTATTTAGGGAAAAACCCTAGATCATCTTCTGTTGTTTGTAAATCAAAACGTTCGATTCGGCCATCTGTTGTAAATGCAGGAATAATATCCACATCTCCATTTTTCACTGCTTCATACATGAGGTTGGGGTCTAAACTTTCTGTTCTTGTGAATGTAAATGGGTACGAATTAATAAAGTCATCATACCCGTCTCCCTCACGTTCATAAAATGCATGAGGTGCTCCAAATACCATATTTCCAGTTCTCGAAACTTCCACAAGATCCGAATACGTTTTTGCATCATAATCTTTATCCTTGGCATAAGCGAGTGTGTAAGTATTCTCAAATCCAAGTGGGCTTAACCAAGTCGCTTGAAACTTTTCTTCATATCCTTTTTTAACTCTCTCTAAAACACTTTCCGAGCTTTCACCGACTTCTGACTCTTCTTTCAGTACGTCCTTCAATCCTGTACCTGTATACTCCACGTACAAATCAATATCGCCTTTTTCTAAGGCGGGCGTCATAATCGCTACTTCCCCTAGCCCTTCTTTATACTCCACCTTATAGTCAGTCTTTTCCTCAATATACTGTCCTAATATTTGAGGTAGAATAAACTGTTCCGTCCAAGGCTTACCACTTATCACGATTGCTTCCTCTGAGTCAGAACATGCCCCTAATAATAAGGAGGCTGCCATTCCAATGGTTAATAGTGTTTTTTTCATTCCCGTTCATCCCCCTGTTTTCATTCCTTTTGGTGTAGCTTTTTTCTCAATCCATTTCAATGCAAAATCAAACAAAATAGCTAATAAAGCAACTGGTAAAGCACCAGCTAGCACAAGAGAATTATTATATGACTGTAGCCCTCGATATATGACATCACCTAAGCCACCTGCTCCTACAAATGTTGCTAAAGTTGCTATTCCAACAGTTAACACAGTTGCCGTTCGAATACCCGCCATTATAAAAGGCAATGCCAAAGGGAATTCAATTTGCCACAAGAGCTGATTTTTAGTCATCCCCATCCCTCTACCGGCTTCAATTATCGATCTATCAATACTAGTAACACCTGTATATGTATTACGTAAAATCGGTAAAAGTGCGTAGATTATCAAAGCAATTAATGCGGTTTTAGCACCAATCCCGATAAGCGGAACTAAAAAACCAAACAAGGCTAAACTAGGAATCGTTTGAAACACAGCAGTAATTCCGATTATCGGTTCCGCAAACTTACGATACCTTGCAACGAAAATACCTAGTGGCAGTGCGATTGCAATGCCAATAGCAAGTGCAATAAAAGATAAATAGATATGTTGAATAAAAGCCTCTTGTATTAAGTCAGATCTACTTTGAATGGTTTCTAAAAAGCTTTGCATCTATACAACCCCTTCCTTTGTAAGGATTGCACGAAGAAGGACGGATTGATTTACATATCCCAGCGGTTCACTTCCCCTTTTAACTAGCAAGCTTTTCACAGCATCATTTTCTAGTAATGCAATTGCCTCCTCTAACAATAAGGTGGCATCTACCTCTATATATGGAGTTTCCTGATCTAATTCAAAATACGTTGTAAACTCTTGTATTTCACGTAAGGACAGTGATTTTCTTCTATTAATTCGCTCAATTCCGATGAAATCTTTTACAAAATTATTAATAGGTTTTTCTATTAATTCAGTGGGAGAGGCTATTTGCTCTATTTGTCCTTTCCTCATTACAATAATAGTATCTGCAATCTTTAAAGCTTCATCCATATCATGTGTGACAAATACAATCGTCTTTTTAATCTTCTCTTGTAGATTCTTTGTTTCTATTTGCAATTGCTCTCGACTAATCGGGTCTAGGGCACTAAAGGGTTCATCCATTAAAACAATATCAGGGTCTCCAGCTAAAGCCCTTACTACTCCAATACGTTGCTGTTGTCCTCCACTAAGCTCTAAAGGATACTTACTTAAAAACTGTTCCGGATCAAGGCCCACCATTTCCATTAACACTCGAATCCGTTTGGCAGTTTCCTCTTTTGTCCATCCTATTAAATTTGGAACAAGTGATGCATTTTTTTCAATCGTCATATGTGGAAACAAACCAATCCGTTGAATTACATAACCAATAGTTCTTCTAAGCTTTACCTCATCTAACGTAGACACTGCTTTTCCATCTACAAATATTTCTCCAGAAGTCGGCACTACTAAACGATTAATCATTTTCATTAAGGTTGTTTTTCCACAGCCACTCGGTCCTATAATTGCCGTTAAGTGACCCTTTTCTATCGTTAAGGAGACATTATGTAATGCTTCAGTACCATCTTCGAATACTTTGGAAACCCTCTCAAATCGAATCAAACATCTTTCCTCCTTTATACACTATATTTAACTGTTATTATATATACCCTAAAAAGTTAGATTAAAGCCTCCTAAAAAAGAAAAAACCAGATCCTAAACTAACATAGAATCTGGTTTATAATATTAAGCTTTCATCCCAGTTACCTCGGCAACTATTTCATACGAACGTAAGCGGGCTTTTGGGTCATATATGGTTGTATTGATAATTATTTCGTCAGCATCCGTTTCGTCTAGAAATGCTTGAAGTTTTTCTTTAACTTCATCTGGATTTCCGATAATCGTTGATTTCAACTGACTCAAAATACTTTCTTTTTCAAAAGGTGTCCAAATACCTTCCATCGTTTCCACAGGAGGCTGTAATTGACTTGGCGTATTTCGTATAAGACTTAAAAACTGTAATTGATGCGATGTAGAAAGCATTTCAGCCTCTTCCGTTGTGTCCGCTGCGATGATATTTAGCCCCACCATTGCATATGGCTTCTCCAATACGGAGGATGGCTCGAAATATTCACGATATCTTTCTAAAGCAGGCAGCGTGTTTTGTGGCGAGAAATGACTTGCAAATGAAAAAGGTAAACCTAATTGAGCTGCCAAAGTAGCACTAAAGCCACTCGACCCTAGTAACCAAATAGGAATGTCTTGCCCCTCCCCTGGTATCGCTCTTACTTTATTGAATCTAGAATTAGCATCTAAATAACCTTGCAGCTCCACTAATTGTTGAGGAAAATCTTGCCCATTATTTCGGGGATCTCTACGTAACGCTGCCATTGTTACTTGATCCGTGCCGGGAGCTCGACCTAATCCCAGATCGATTCTTCCAGGATACATTGCTTCAAGCGTACCAAACTGCTCTGCAATTACGAGTGGTGCATGATTGGGTAACATAATTCCACCAGAACCTACACGTATTCTCTCAGTTGCACCTGCTACATACCCAATGACAACCGAAGTTGCTGAACTTGCGATACCTGGCATGCTATGATGCTCCGCAAGCCAAAAGCGGTTATATCCCCACTTTTCTGCGTGTTGTGCTAAGTTTTTTGTATGTTGAAACGCTTCACTTGGAGTACCACCTTGTGTAATTGGAGCTAAATCCAATACAGAATATTTAATTTGGTTTAATGATTTTTTTGCGTTCAATTAGCTCACTTCTTTCTTACTTTAATGAATGCAATTATAACGATAGCGTACATTTTCAAAAATACAAAGCAATTGAACTGAAAAAGGTAGCAGCTCGAGAGCTACTACCTTTAAACTGTAGGCAAACTCAATTATAGGTGCATAGTGTTGTGTATTAAATTCGGCAAGGCCCACCACTTCGCTTTCCGTGGGCTTGGCTTCAGCCTCCTAGGCCAACAGGATGTTGGTCATGCAATCGTTGCCGCAGGATGCGGCGAACTTAGATTGCCTTCCCCTCAACTGCGGGGTCTTCTGCTCAAGCTGTTCCCACAGGAGTCTCGTGGTGATCCTTATAAACAATCCTTATAGATATCTACTTTCCTTACTATTAAATTAATAAAGCAACCACTTTAGGATACTTATTATACACAACCGTTTATAAAAATACTTTTGTCGTCAAGCTGAAAGGGGCTGTCCAATAAGTCCCTAAAATAAAGCAGATAGAGAAAAAACTACTCATTTTTCTCCATCTGCTTTTGTGTTTCCATCTAATAATGTTGATTGAGTAAGTAAATTGATTGGAGTGTAAGGCGGCGACTCCTGCGGGAAAGCGAGACAGTCAGAGACCCCGCACGTAAGGAGGAGGCTCGGCGCTCGCCCGCGGAAAGCGTCCGCCTGGAACGGAAATCTATCACACTTTTTAATAGAAGATACGAAGAAAGAGGCTGCCCTTAAAAGTCATTTTTTTGACTTTCAGGACAGCCCCTTTATTTCCTATCTCAACTTAAAATCTGAAACTATATCTTGAAGTTTCTCTGACATTTCTGCCAACGACCTTGAAGCCGCTGTTATTTCAACCATCGAAGCATATTGTTCCTCTGCGGCTGCTAAGACATTTTGTGTATAACTAGTAGATTGTTCTGTTACATCTTTCGTTTTATTAACTTCGTTTACAAGAACTTCCGTATTACTATTGATTTCTTGTATTTCCTCGGAAATAAAAGAAAGTTTGTTATTAATTAGATTTACATCCTCTGCTATTTTTTCAAACGTTTTACCAGCATTCGAAACATAGCTCATTCCACTTTCTATCACTACTTTCCCTTCGTTAGCAGTTTGAACAGTATGTTTAGTATTTAACTGAATTTCACCAATTAAAGAAGAAATATTTTTTGCAGCGTTCCCGGATTCCTCTGCTAGTTTTCTCACTTCATCAGCTACTACCGCAAACCCTTTACCATGTTCCCCTGCTCTTGCTGCTTCTATAGCCGCATTTAAAGCTAGTAAATTGGTTTGCTCAGCTATACCTGTTATTACATTAATAATTTCGCCGATTTCTTGTGATTTATTTTCTAAAAGCACCATAGATTCTGTCGTCACCGAACTTTGATTATTAATTTGCTTCATTTGTTCTACTGTTTGCTTGATAACTTCATTACCAGCTAAAGAATCTTTAGAGGTTGCAATCGAAAGTTCATTTAATTCTTTAATATTTTTCGTTATTTCTGTCATACTAGAGGAAATATACGAAACAGAATTTTTCGCTTCCTCAATTCCCAACATTTGGCTTTCCTGCCCAGCAGAAATTTGTTGAATGGATCCCGTTATTTCCTCCGAAGCCCTACTAGTCTGTTCACTACTAGCTGTAAGTTGTTCGGATGTTGCAGCTACCTGCTGTGCTGAATCGGAAACAGAAGCAATTACTTCTTTTAGATTATTAGCCATTGTATTTATTCCTGTAGCTAAATGGCCAAGCTCATCTTTATTTTTTATGTTTATACTTTCAGTAGATAAGTCTTGTTTGGCAATTTGTGTGACACTTTGAGCAATATGTTGTATTGGTATTCCAAGATGTCTTGAGAAAAGATAAATAACAACAATACCTATCAATGCACTTATTCCTAGAGTAATTAGAATAGTCATAAGAATATCATTCGTACCTTCGTTAAACGCTTTCATATAAGTCCCTGCACTGATTACCCATCCCCAATTAGGTTCCACAGCATTATAGGTGATTTTAGGGGCTATCGTTTCTGGTTGATTTGGTAAATTCCATTTATACTGCGTGAAACCTCCGCCAGATTGTGCAACTTCAATCATTTTCTGAACAAAATAATTTCCATCCACATCCTGCTTGTCCCAAACATTTTCACCTTCTAATGATGGATGAGCTATTTCTAATCCATCTGTTCCATAAACTACAAAATAACCGTTCATACCTAAATCCACTTTAGACGTTATTGTTCGGGTGCCATCACTTTGCAAATCTCCAAGTAAATATTGTTTTGCTTGTTCTTGCGCATCCTCCAACGTCATATCTCCATTTTCCACCGAAGTATTCAATGAATCGATAACTAAAAGTGCCATTTCCACGCTATTTTTAAGCGTTTTTTCTCCAAGATTATCTAAATTGTTTTTCGCTGAATAGTAACTACTTACACCAATTATTAAACTAGGAATAAGTAATAAACTAATAGCAATAATAAAAAGTTTTGAACGGATCCTCATTCTTTCTCCCCCTTAGCCATAGAAAGCTAATGATAAATTGTAGTTACCTTATTAACCCCTCTAATTGAAAATAAGAATCTCTCTATGAGTTTTTAACTACTTATTTATTATATCGTCCGTTTTTCTAAATCTTTAGCATTTATGTATTTTAGGTAAAATTACTTATTAATAAGAAGAATTTGTTAACCCTCCTTGTTGTTTTTCTAAGAAAAAATCTGTTCTTCTATTGTAATGCTAACCACATGGAAGTGCGCTTGCCGCACGCTACACATGAGCCACCGTTAGGATGAGTCGATCGTTCCACTCACTCCCACAAAGCGGCGTTTCATTTTTCGCGCTCATGTGGTGTGTAAGGTGCACATCCTGATGACACCTATTGTTATAGTTCGTATTCATTTCATGACAGCATGGAGTATAGAATCACGTTTTTGAAATTTCGTACTTTTTACTAGTTGATACATGCGGTCAGCACAAATACATATAGGTATGGCATGAACTGTGCTTAGAGATAACAACAGTATCATTTAACAAAGCAAAAAATAAAAAAACCTACTTCTGAAAGCAGAAGTAGGTTAATAATATTAATACTCTTTTTCAAATTCTTTTGTGCTTCTTACTGTGTCAAAATGACGTACCATACTTTCAATCTCTTCCCGTTTAGGTTCTAAGAATGGAGGCAATGATAATTTTTCTCCAAGTGTTTCGTAAGGCTCGTCTCCCATGAATCCTGGACCATCTGTAGCGAACTCGAACAATAAACCTGGCGCAACTCTAGCGTATAAGGATTGGAAGAAAAAGCGGTCTACAAAACCAGACGTTTGAAAACCAAAGCTTGCCATACGCTGAATCCATTCTTCTAATACTGCACGATCTTCTACACGGAATGCTGCATGGTGAACTGTTCCGAATCCTTGACGACCTGGAGGAAGAATAATGTTTTTCTCTACGACTACTTGAGCACCATTACCACCTTCTCCAACCTCGAATAAGTGGAAGGATCCCTCTGTTGCGATTTCTTTAAATAATAAAACCTTTTCCATCACTTCTTTTAAATAATCAAATTCAGCAATTCTTATATGAATTGGCCCTAAACCAGTAATGGCATACTCTAAAGGAATCGGTCCTTTTTGCCATGGAGTACCGGATGGAAGTCCTTCATTATTTTCATCAGAAATTAATTGATATTGCTGATCATCAAAATCAACGAAAGAAAGTACTTTTGTTCCAAATTGCTCTTCAATTCCAGTATGCTTAACGTCCAGACGATCAAAACGCTTAACCCAATAATCTAATGCAGCATCACTTGGCACCCGGAAAGCTGTTCTAAAAATCTCGTTTGTTCCATGAGTTCCTTTTGGAATATTAGGGAAGTCAAAGAACGTCATATCTGTTCCTGCTCCTCCAACATCATCTGCAAAAAATAAATGATATGTTTGGATATCATCTTGGTTTACCGTTTTCTTTACTAAACGCATACCTAATACGTACGTGAAAAACTCATAGTTTTTTTCTGCACTACTTGTAATTGCTGTTACGTGATGCATGCCTTTTAAATGGTTCATATATTTCCCCTCCAAATTTATCTTTAATTAAAACATCTTTAATTCGAAGTAATCTTATCACGAAATAAATACCTTGTCAATTAAACAAGAACTCTCTTCTTTAGTATCGCCTTTACAACTTCAATCTTACTAATAACCTTTATTAAGCAAAATAAAACACACTTAGATAATAAGTGTGTTCAAAGTAGTAGATTAACAAGAATTTATAGATTAGGTTTTCCGAAGTTTACCGCGGGCGAGCCCTGAGCCGCTTGGGCCAACTGATTTCCGTTCCAGGCGGACGCTTTCCGCCGGCATGGCTTCAGCCGCTTCCCTCGCTTCGCTCAGTCCAGGGTCTTCAGCTCATGCTATTCCGGCTGGAGTCGCCGCCTTCCACTACAATCAACTATTGTATTCTATCTAAAAAACATCGTTAACTAAATTAAAGGAAATGGAAGTAGGTATTCCCCATGTTTTCAACCCTAGAAATCAATTTAATTACATATATGACGATTTACAATATCGTTGTGCCTAGAGATAATATGCTTCGTATAATGAAGCAACAAAAAGAAAAAAGTAAGAAATAGACAAAGAATAATGTAATAGAAAAAAATGACTAAAAAATCAACGAGACCATTTTTTTAACTGTCTTTTTTTCTTCAATCTCAACACATATAGAAAATAAGTCTGCTTCTCATAAGGCTATTTTCTCTCTAGTACCCGAAAATTTTTCAAGCCACTCAAAGGATTTATTAAATAACTCTTCTTCAAATGCATAACTGGAAAAGGTATGATCTGCTTGCTCCACAAAATGCTTCTCAACTTCTTTGTTACATCCTCTTTCTCGCAACGCTTTAAAATAGCTATATGTATGTTCTCTTGGAACGTCTTCATCCTCTTTTGCATGAATGATGAAAGCCTCCTCTTTATATGAACAAATAGCTTCTAAGGGATGATGATTTTTTAAGTCCTCTAAAAATGCATGACTTATATAAAATCCGTTATAATCCACTCTTCCATTTAGTTTCGCAGTTTCTACTGCCTCATTTCCCATAATGTTTGTAATATCTTCGTATGGTTTACCTACTGGTGACCATAAAATAAGTTTACGAATCCGTCTGTCTCGAGCCGCCGTTATTGAAGCTACAGCCCCACCTAGACTATGCCCAATCAGTATGATATTCTCGGCATCTACTTCTTTAATCGAAGATAAATAATTTAATACAATCTGTACTTCGTTTAATTGCTTCGTAACCATTACATTTGCATAATCACCGTCACTCTCACCACACCCACTGAAATCAAAACGGAATACACCAAGACCTTTTTCAGTAAAATAACGAGCAGCCTTTACAAACATTCGATGCTCACCTACTTTACTACCTAAAAAACCATGTAGTAAAACAATAAGAGGAATTTTCTGTCCATCTGAATTTGCAGGAAGATGGAGTGCTCCTGAGAGACATATATTATTCGAAAGGATCGAGACTGTTTGTTGTTTCATATTTAGCTTCCTTTCATAAGGTAATTTTTTTCTTTTTCTTCACTATTAGTTATATATAATAATAAAATTCACTAATTTAGTCAATTAAATATAGTGGTTTAGTCGGATTTAAAATAAAATACATTTAAAAAGAGGTCTCCATTACTGGATGACCTCTTTGAACATTATTACACTTCTATTTCCGTTCCTATTTGTTGTTCTTTTGCTTTAATATATACACCTTTTGCTACTGCTAAATCGAAGTAAGCTGCACCCACTGATTTAAAAAATGTAATTTCTTCCTCATTTTCACGAGCCTTAATTTCTCCTATTACAAGTTTGCCTATCTCACCATGAACATCTTCGAACGACCATTTTCCAATTTTCTCTGCATGCATTAATTCCCCTGCTTCTTCTTTTACCCCAGCAAGGTCATCTACCACAATTTTTGAAGCTCGAGTAATCGTCGTCACATCTACTTCCGACATATGAGGCAAATAAGAACCAACTCCATTTATATGTGTTCCAGGTTTTAAATCATCTCCATTAAATACAGGTTCATTGGAACGAGTAGCACAGCATATAATATCTGCTTGTCGAACGGCTGCTGATACGTCCTCTAAAACCTCATAAGGAACTTCCACGCCAAATGTCTTTAATTTTTCCCCAAACATTTCAGCCTTAAAAGCAGTACGATTCACTAATAAAATACGTTCAATTTTACGAACAGCAAGAACAGCTAATACTTGTTCGAATGCCATTGCACCTGTTCCAATAACCGTAACCACTTTCGCATCCTTTCTTGCTAAAAAATCTGTTGCTATTCCGCTTAAAGCACCAGTCCGAAGTCGTGTTAAGTAAGAGGCGTTTAGCATAGCAATATGTTCTCCATTTTGTGCATCTGATAGTAAAACCACTCCTTGGGTAGTCGGTTTACCCTTTTGCGGATTGTTCGGAAAAATTGTCACGACTTTAACTGCTGTCACTTCACCTACTAAGTCAGCACTTGGCATATATAATACAGAAGCTTCATGTTGCGGAAATTCTATCACTGTTCGGTGTGGGTTTGCAATTTTTTCTGTCTCTTTCGCTTTTAATACATCTTCCACATCTTTTATTGCCTCTGTCATTCCATATGTACGTATGATCTGTTTTTCATTTACTACTAACATTTATGTACCTCCATTTAAATAAAAAACTCGCCTTTCCTAATGATGGCAAAGACGAGTTATTCTTATAACTTTTATACTTGACTCAATCCTTTTGCATTGCTATTATTTGGAGTTGTTTTTTCAGAAACCGTAGCTTTATTTACATCATCTAAATGTTGTTGACTACGATCTTTTACAGCCCAAATCGCTACCAATGATACAAGCGCTGTAAAGATTATATAACAGGCTACCGGAATATAAGAGTTGTTAAATTCAAGCATTAAACTCGTTGCAACTAGCGGAGCAGTACCGCCGGCTAATGCAGCACCGATTTGGTAACCAAGAGTAATTCCTGTATAGCGTACCTTCGCGTCAAAGATTTCAGAGAACATAGTCCCAAGAACTGCAGTTATTGGTGCCCAAATAATTCCTAATGCTATCACTGTTGCAATTACTAATAACGCTACCGATTGTTGCTGTAACATCCAAAAGTAAGGGAAAGCAAATAACACCATACCAAGTGCTCCAGCGATATACACTTTCTTACGTCCAATCTTATCAGATAGGCTACCCATAATAGGAATAAGGATAGTTGTAACGATTGTACCAATCATCACAGCATTCAGGGTAGTAGTACGTGAGAAACCTAAATTTGTTGTTGCGTATGAAACAACAAATGTACCAAAAATATAGAACGGAGCTGTTTCCACAACTTTCGCTCCAATAGCAATTAATACTTCACGCCAATGATACTTAAATGTATCTACGATTGGAAGTTTAGGAATATCTCCTGATTCCTGTACCTTTTTAAAAGATGGAGTTTCCTCAATACCTTTACGAATCCATAAACCGAAAATAACTAATAGTGCACTGAATATAAATGGAATACGCCAACCCCAAGTCATAAATGATCCTTCAGGTAATAAAGTCATAAGAGATAATGCGATTGTTCCTAGAACCATCCCGATCGTCACACCCATTTGAGGGATAGCGCCATATAATCCGCGTTTTTCTTTAGGGGCATACTCGACTGCTAGTAGAAGAGCTCCACCCCATTCTCCCCCAATACCTAAACCTTGAACTAAGCGAAGCGTAATTAATAGTATCGGAGCCCATACTCCAATTGCTTGATAAGTTGGTAGTAATCCCATTCCAAAGGTTGCTACCCCCATTAAACTTAACGTGATAACTAATGTCTTTTTACGCCCTATTCTATCACCAATATGCGCAAAGATTACCCCGCCAAATGGTCGGATAAAAAAGGCCAAAGCAAAAGATGCATATGCTAGTAATAAACCAATTGTAGGGTCTTCTGTAACAAAAAATAATTGATTGAATACAAGAGCTGCTACTGTTCCATATAAAAAATAATCAAACCATTCAATTGAACTACCTACTAAACTTGCAATCCATACCTTCCGCATTTGTTTTGAATCCATATTACGTCCCCCTTTATAAAATTGAAGTGTCACTTTAATTCTCCCGTTTTTATTGTAGAGTCTTTAAAATTTTCTGTCAATATCTTTTAATCTATTAACATTGAGTGTACTTTCATAAGTAATGTATGATAATAGTAAGAACGCGATAATTAAAAGGAGAATATGCATGTCTTCTAATATAGGGACGATTTTAAAAACGATTAGAAAAGAACGTAAACTGACTTTAAAAGTGTTAGCCCGACAAACAGGTGTATCCATTAGTTTTCTCTCACAAGTAGAACGAGGGAGATCTAGTGTCACTTTAGAATCTTTAAAAAAAATTGCAGATGCATTAAAAGTCAATCCAACTGTATTTTTTCCTGAGAATGAAAAAGAAAAGGAGTTAGAGGAAATTAGACAACAATTTTACTACAAGGATTTATCATGTGGTATTCGTGAAGCTACCTACTCCCCCATTTTAGTTACACTGCAGCCAGGGCAAAATGAAGGAAATGCTTTCTCTCATGGTGGTCATGAGTTTATTTTTGTTATAGAAGGAACGTTAACTGTAGTAGTTGATGACCAAAAAGAGGAGTTAAAAGAGCATCAGTCAATTATGTTTGATGCAAATAGAACGCATTATTGGTATAACCTAACAGATCAACCAATAAAATTTTTAGTTGTCTCCTCGAAATGAATAAAATAAACGCTTGGAACAAATCCAAGCGTTCAGCTTAACGTCAAAAGTATTCTTATAAACGGTTAGGAATAATGATAAACCTCACTAAAGAGATTTATTTATTCAATTAAATGTAAAGACAGTATAAGGAATCGTTTATAAGGCAAGGACCGCCACGAAGACTCCTGTGGGAACAGCTTGAGCAGAAGACCCACAGTTGAGAGGTAAGCAATCTAAGTTCGCCGCATCCTGCGGCAACGATTGCATGACCAACATCGTGTTGGCCTAGGAGGCTGAAGCCAAGTCCACGGAAAGCGAAGTGGTGGTCCTTGCCGAATTTAATATACAACTCTGTGCACCAAAATTGAATTTGTCTACAGTCTGAACGCTTGGAACAAATCCAAGCGTTTTATATACTAAACTAATTTCAAACAGTATTCTACTTCACCTTCAATTATTTCGCCCGTTTCCTTAAATCCAAAAGATTCGTATAGCTTTCTTGCAATTCCATTTTCAGGCTCAGTCGATAAATAAATTGCATCACAGTCTTCTATCTTTTTCATTTCTTCTAGAATCATACCAATAGCTTTCTTTCCATAGCCCTTTTCTTGATATTTTCTATCAATCATTAATCGGCATATTTCATATTTTGAATAATCTTCTGAAAAACCATACATTGTAAATCCTATTAACTTCTCATCCACTTGAATTCCTTTAATAATCCATCCTGACTCAAACATCGACTGAACGATTGAAAGAGCATTCGAAGCAACAAACTTTTCTGTGATTGTTGCATGACCATTTTCATTTGTAGTTAAAAAAACTATTTTGAGCCAATTTTCCTTCGTAATATCTACTAAATTCATAATAAAAATTATCTCCTATAAATCTTATCTTTGCCTATTTTACTTGACTCAATTTCATAATAGAGGAATAAATATCAAAATTCGGACAAGGTTGATTTACGCTACAGGCGGACGCTTTCCGCGGGCTTGGCTGCAGCCGCTTCCCTCCCTTCGCTCAGTCCAGGGTCTTCAGCTCAAGCTATTCCCGCTGGAGTCGCCGCCTTCCGCTTCAATCAACGAAAAAAAAAATTTTATATTTACGAACAATCAATATATTTTTAGTATAAATTTTCCCTTTATAAATTAGAAAAAGTAATTATGAAATCGACCCAACTTATTTTAATTTACTTTTTTCGGTCCATTCCAATACATTTCTCTTAAACGGAATTTTTGAAGTTTACCTGTAGCGGTTTTTGGTAATGCCTCTACAAAGTCTACTGCTTTAGGAGCTTTAAAATGTGCCATATTGGAGCGACAATAGTCAATAATCTCCTGTTCTGTCACATGACGATCAGGATGTAAAACAATAATTGCCTTTGGTACTTCACCCCATTTTTCATCAGGTACAGCAATCACAGCTACTTCTAAAATATCTGGATGTTTATAAAGAACACCTTCAATTTCTGTTGAAGAAATATTTTCCCCTCCTGAAATAATCATATCTTTGATACGGTCCTGAATCTCGATATATCCATCAGGATAGGTTACTGCCAAATCACCTGTATAGAACCAGCCGTCTTTGATTGCTTCGGCAGTTTTTTCATGGTCTTTATAATATCCTTCCATCACAACATTACCCCTTGTGATGATTTCCCCTAATTCCTTTCCATCCCAGGCCACTTCTTTTCCGTCTTCTTGGCTCACTACTTTTGTTTCACCATTAAATGCAAGTTCAATACCTTGTCTTGCTTTAATCGTAGATTGTTCTTCCGAAGATTTGTCATCGAATTCTTTTTTCCACTCACAGTATAAAATAAACGGAGAGGTCTCTGTTAATCCGTATACATGCATCATGTTCAATCCAAGTATAGATTGTGCTTTTGCAATAAGAGCCGCTGCTGGAGGAGCACCAGCCGTAGCCATACGGGGGTTAGTTGTAATCTTGACTTCTTTTGCATTTGGTTCGTTAACCAGCATATTCACTACAGTAGGCGCCCCACATAATAAAGAGATTTTATGCTCTTCAAATAAATCTAATATTAGAGGAGGATCGACTTTTCTTAAGCATACATGAGTAGCTCCTGCTGCGGTTATTGCCCAAACCCCTCCCCATCCATTCGCATGGAACATTGGCAATGTGTGCAAGTAAACATCATCATGTTTCACGCTTAAGTGGAACATAAAATTAGCAGCGTTCAAGTAATTACCTCGATGTGTTAACATGACACCTTTTGGTTTAGAGGTTGTACCACTTGTATAATTCACTGTCAGCAACTGATTTTCATCAATTGGTGGTAAGGAAATTTCTTCTAGACTATGTTGAATAAAGTACTCATAATCAGTTCCATTTAATGAATGAGATTGTCCTTCTACAGACACAACGACAATTTTTTCTAGAGATAAATTATTTTGAATTTTCTCGATTGGTGCAGTGAACTCTTCATCGACGATGAGCATCTTAGAATCACTGTGTCGAATTATATATTCCAAATCCTCTGCATTCAAACGGTAATTCAGAGGTACCATTACTGCTCCAAGCTGACATATACCGTAAAAACATTCCAACATGTAATGAGTATTGGGAAGCATAACAGCTACATGGTCTCCTTCAGTGATACCTGCTTGTCGTAAAGCGTTGGAAAGCTTGTCTACACGATGCCCAAAGTCTTTATATGTAAACTTTTTCTCCCCATCTATAATTGCTATCTTTTCCGGATAGTATTTTACCGCTCTACGCTTCCAGTCTAGTGGTGTTAATGGTGAAAACATTATGACCAACTCCTTTTCTATTTATCTATAATATTTATAATGGAACAACCTTATTCTTTTTTGTCCCAAAAACTCCTTTTTGAGTGAAAGATTGAATCGTCTCTGGTTTGAAACCAAATTCCTCCATAATATCCTTAGAGTGTTCTCCCGTTTGTACTCCTGTAAATCGGTATTCTGGCAAATTATTAGAGAATTTAATAGGGAAAGCAATTTGATTTTGTGCTCCTCCTTGTTGCTTTGGAACGGAGACAACTAGCTCTCTTGCTTTAATTTGTGGATGGTTTACTGCTTCTG
Organism: Psychrobacillus mangrovi; assembly: GCF_037104765.1. Classification (NCBI taxonomy): domain Bacteria; kingdom Bacillati; phylum Bacillota; class Bacilli; order Caryophanales; family Bacillaceae; genus Psychrobacillus; species Psychrobacillus mangrovi. Next base: position 109,790 of record NZ_JBAWSY010000007.1, read on the forward strand.
AAAAACTCAATACCGGTTCTACACAACCATCAAATTTGTCACCTAGTGTGATCAACCATTCATCAAATGTTTTTTGTTTAAACGTTTGTACTAATATCTCTTTGAAACTCTGTTGGTCCTCTTGGCGCTCACTACCACTTAGCTTTAGTAAGTTTTTATCACCAATTAACTCACAAAGTAATTCCTGAAATTTAGGCTCCAAGCTGCCAACTGAAAAGTAACGGTGATCCTTCGTCTCATAATAATCATAGAATGTACCGCCATTTAATAGTAAAGACTCTTCCATTGGCTCTTCTTTTCCCACCAAATATCCAGGACCATACATAGCATTTAAAGAAAAAGAAACGTCGGTCAAACTAATATCAATATGCTGTCCCACTCCTGTTTTGTCCCTATGATAAACGGCAGCTAATATTCCAATAACAGCCGGCATAGATCCACCAGCTATATCAGCCACCTGAATTCCAGCTGGCACTGGTACCTGATTTTTTCTAAATGAATACCCTGGAATTCCTGCTATCGATAAATAGTTAATGTCATGACCTGCCTTATTTCGCAGAGGACCTGTTTGACCATACCCTGTAATAGAGCAGAAGATAATTTTCGAATTGATTTCTTTTAATTTTTCATATCCAATGCCAAGTTTATCCATCACTCCGGGTCTAAACTGCTCAATTACAATATCGTAATCTTGAATTAATTTATATATTATTTCCTTTGATTCCTCTAACTTAAGATTTAATGCTAATGAGCGTTTGGATCGGTTTAGATGGGCGAACGTGGCGGATACATCACCATCTTTAGGCTCAATATGTTTGAGAAAGTCTTCTCGGTCTGGTGATTCTATTTTTATGATATCTGCCCCCATATCTGCCAACATCATCGAAGCAAATGGACCAGGTAGTAATGTAGAAAAATCTAAAATCTTTAAACCTTTTAATATCCCCATCGTCGTCTCCCCTTGAACATATTATTTTATCTAATTATTCTAATAATTATATACAATTTAATTGTAAAGAAATAAGCCAATGCTTTCAATATAATTTAAATTATTCTTATTGATTATTCGGTTTGCGATTACTCTTTAGTGGGAATATTACTGGAAAAACAAACAAACTAGGGGGAACGACAGATGGCTAGAAAGCCGAGCAAGCCATGGAGTAAACGAAAGCGAATAATTATGGGCTCTGTTGGTATTTTTGCACTTATTTATATAGCGGTGATTTTATGGCATACATATAAACCACTACCAGACGGTATCTCATTTGCTGGAAAGATTCATAAAACAGATACTGTTGAATTTATAACCGATTTGACATATGCTCAGGACCAAAAAGGAACAGGCATGGTGCATGAAAATCATATATTCGAGGAAGTATATACAATGATTGAAGAGGCAGAGAAATTTGTAGTGGTCGACTTTTTTCTCTTCGATGGATACTACGATGATGAAGTAAATTTCCCTCGCATTGCAGATACACTATCTATTACTCTAGCTAAGAAAAAGAAAGAAAATCCAGACATGCCTATTGTGTTTATTACAGATCCACTGAACAAAGGCTATGGTTCTTATGAAAACAAATGGTTTAAAAAAATGAGAGATGCTGGAGTCGAAATTGTGTACACGGATCTGGATGCGTTGAGGGATTCTACCCCTGTTTATTCCGGTATATATCGCATATTTTTTCAATGGTTCGATATAGGTGGAAAAGGTTGGATTCCAAACGGAATGGCAAATGAAGCACCAAAAATGACTTTAGCTTCCTATATGAAATTAATCAATATAAAAGCAAATCATCGTAAAACTGTAGTGACAGATAAAGAAGCCATGATCACATCTTCCAACCCACATGATGCAAGCGGATATCATGGAAATATAGCTTTAAAAGTAACTGGTCCTATTTTGAATGACATATTAGAGTCAGAGGAAAGCGTTTCATTATTCTCAGGAGGTCCTAAACTTCCACGGGTGGATGCAGAAAAATCGGATGGACAATATGAAGTGCAATACCTAACGGAGAAAAAAATTCTAGATGCTCTGCTTAATGATTTGGCTAAGACAAAAGAGGGAGATAAAATATGGCTAGGTATGTTTTTTATTGCTAAACGAGATATTGTAAATGCCTTAATAGACGCTACAAATCGTGGAGTAGAAGTAAAACTTATTTTAGATCCGAATAAAAATTCCTTTGGGCAAGAAAAATCAGGACTTCCTAATCGTCCAGTCGTGCAAGAAATGATAGAGGATACAGAAGGAAAAATGGATATACGCTGGTATAATACCGTTATTGGGCAATACCATACAAAAGCTATTTGGATTCAATCAGACGAAAATACTATCATATCGAATGGTTCCGCAAACTATACAGAACGGACATTAGATAACTATAATCTTGAAAATAATTTACGTGTTATCGCACCAAATGATAGTGATTTAGTAATCGAAATGGAAAATTACTTTGAAAGAATCTGGAACAATAAAGACGCTATGTATACCGTCGATCAAGATCAATATGAAAATAACTTCACATGGTGGCAACGTTGGATATACTCTATTCAAATTTTCTTTAAAGTAACAACCTATTGAAAATAACCCCCAAATCTAGGGGACACTGATAAACTCTTCAAGGTATCCCTTAGCGAGTATGTGAGCGACATTTCGTTCACATACTCGCTTTTTGTCTGGGCCCCGTTGATTTCCGTTTCAGGCGGACGCTTTCCGCCGACATGGCTTCAGCCGCTTCCTTCACTACGCTCAGTCCAGGGTCTTCAGCTCATGCTATTTCGGCTGGAGTCGCCGCCTTTCACTACAATCAACTATTGTATGCTTACTAATAAGCCTTTCTTCTATCTCAAAAATCATCGTGTTCCTGAATAATAAATTAAAGTAAATGCATGTAGGTGCTCCCCATGATTTCAACCCAAGAGAAACCCCCAATTTAAGTCCATTCAAGGCAATTTGCAAATTGACGAAGAAATAAGGCACTTTCTGTTCAAAAAACATTACGTCATGTAAAAAGTAAATTTTTCAGTGCCCCCAAATCTAGGGGGTTATTTTAGTATCCAAATCGTTTTCTTGTTAGGATAATGATTACAATTGCTGGAATCGTACAAATAATCATCCCAAGGAAAGCCAATCCAGAAGATATTTCATATAAATATCCTCCTATTAAAGTTAATACTGCTGTACTCCAGCTCAGTGCAAAAGCTGAATAAACACCTTGCGCATTAGGAAGCTGTTGCTTCGGTAAGTTTTTTGTTAGATAACTGATAAATGCAAAATGGGCTACGCCAAAGGATAATGCGTGTAAGCTCTGAGAAAAAATAAAAACCCAAACATTTGGAAACAAAAATACAAGTACCCAACGTAAAGTAGATCCAATTGCAGCTAATAACAACAAGGATGAAGGCTTCCAATTTTTAAATATTTCTGCCTTAGAAAAATAGATGATTTCAAAAATAACTGCTATATTAATAATCATTCCAATATAAAAGCTATTTACACCTAACTCCTGCAAATATATGTAACCATAATTATAATAGGACGCATGTGCACCTTGTAATAGAATTACCATCAGAAGCACAATAGGAAAACTTTTAACTTTCCACAGATCGCGTAGAGAAAGATTCTCCCTTCGATCTTTTTTTGTTGGCTTTACTAAAAGTTCTGCTGGTGACGGGAAAAAACGAATCAATAACATTAAACACAGCCCCACCATCATGCTCCATAAAATAGCCCCCTCCCCAAAGTAACCTGTGAGCATACTAATAATAAGGACTGAAATTATAAAGCCAAGCGATCCATAGGAACGACTCTTCCCATAATTTACTCCACTTTGCTGCACTAATGAGCTCGCTGTACTTTCAATAGCAGGAAGTAAGGTTGGATAAACAGCATTAAATATAATCGTAACAACAAAAAGCATGCCGAACGAGGTAACAGGAATATAAAGTACTGTTACTATTAATGAGATTATCGTTAGAACCAGCACAACAGTTTGACTGCTCATATATTTTGAAGCTATCGGAAAAACAAACATTGTAGCAATTCCTCGCGCCACTAATCCAAATCCCATAATTAAACTCGCGCTTGTTATACTTAATCCTTTATCTTGAACTAGCCAGCCTGTCCAATATGGTAGAAACACACCCCAGGTGATAAAAAACACAAAAAAGTTCTGTGAAAGCCATCGTTGTTTATTCATTTTATTCCCTCCGTAATAATTGCATCATACCACTTAAACACATACAATAATGTGAGATATCTCATACTTTTTCACTCTAGGAGGAAAAAAATGAAATTTTTAGATGAACCTATGCGTAGCTATTACATTGAAAAATATCCAATACAATCCTTATTTTCTTTTCCAATTATCTCTTATATTCAAGTTTGTCAATTTGATCGTGGTGAATTTATTTTAAAGGAAGATTCCAATCCGGAGTACATATACTATCTCGTAGAAGGAAAGGCAAAGCTCTATGTGACACATTCAAACGGAAAAGTGTCCCTAATCAATTTTTTAGAGGCTCCTATTTTTGTAGGAGAAATAGAATTGTTGAATTCTGAGAGGTATTCAAAAGGAATACAAACCGCTACTCAAACAACCTGTTTTGCTATCCCTATTCATTTATGTAAAGACAACCTTTTAAAAGATGCCACTTTCCTTCGATATTTGTGCATCTTTATCAGTCAAAAGATGACTACTATTTCAACAAAATATACACAAAGTCAAGCATTTCCATTAGAAAATCGTCTTGCAGAATTTATCCTTTTATCTGCAGATCAAGATTTTTATAAAGAGAAACACACAGAGGTATGCGAATATTTGGGTGTTTCTTATCGTCATTTACTACATGTTCTAGCTCAATTTTGTAAAGTAAATATTATTGAAAAAAAATCACGCGGTTATATTATTCGAGATAAGGAACGATTACAAGAACTAGCGAAGGAAGTCAAACTAAATTATCACACAGAAAATTTCAAAGCTTACTGATAATCCAAAAGTTACAACAGTCCATTTAAACCTCCATACATTTTTAGAGTTTATATAAAAAAGGTAACCACTTGAGTGGTTACCTCGGTCTACTCTATTTACAATTTGATTTCTACTAAGTGCTCAATTTCTAGAGGTAAATCTGTTATTCTCTCTTTTAAAAATAATGGATAAAGATTTAAAGCTATTAATTCTTCAAAGGGCTTCCAATAATACGTATGTATTTTTCCCTCTTCGTTCACTGTAAATTCGTTCCCTCTTATTAGAAATTCCTCGTCTTGCAACTCGAGTAAATAGAAAAAACAAATTTCATGAAACTTTTCATTCAATGTTGATTCTTCGAAAAAGTTTTCATTTACCCATAACAAGCGCTTAATATTTACTTCTAGTGAAAGCTCTTCTTTTATTTCTCTTCTGATCGCATCTTCACTTTTTTCATGCAACGTTATCCTGCCACCAGGAACATAATAATAGGGTTGATTTTCATCTTGCATAATTAGTAGTTTTTCATCATGTACTATTAAACCGGCCACACGATAATTAAATCTGCCTTCAGCTGTTTTAAATGAAATATCCATCCTACCTTACTCCCATCCTTTGCAAACATCTACCCATTCTTGTGCATTTGCATATGTATATAATTCATCACACGTAAGTTCTATCGCACTGTTGCTACTACCACAAGCCGGGAAAACAGTTTCGAATCGTTTCAATGATTCATCTAAGAATACAAGCACATCATCTGGTATTCCAAAAGGACAAACTCCACCAATAGCATGTCCCACTTTTTCCAATACTTCGTCTGGTGACAACATTTTAGCCTTTACACCAAATGTACTTTTAAACTTTGCATTATCGATTTTTGTATCTCCTGCTGCTACTACAAGAATACAATTATCCTCCTTTTTGAAGGAAAGTGTTTTCGCGATACGCGCAGGCTCTACATCTAGAGCTTGGGCAGCAAGTTCTACAGTTGCACTCGACGCTTCATACTCCTGTATCTTATCTGCTATACCTAGTTTAGAAAAATAATCTCTTACTAATTCAATTGCCATTACATACACCTCTAATTGATCTTTTGATTAATCATAACAGTTATACATATATATAAGCCCATGTTTTTTTTGCTGCTTGCCTAGTTAAACCCTATCCAAGATAATCTCCATTTACACGATAATAAATTACAACATCCATAGAATCAATATCTCAATGATCCATTAATTTCAATAAATGTCGTATTTATAACACGTAACTGCCTCTACCTGTTTAAACCCTTCTTGCACATATAAGGCTTTAGCATGATTATTATCTGCGTTTACACATAGGATTGTTCTTTCATAAGATTTTTCTTTAGCAAAATGCAAGGAAGCTCTAAGTAAAATTCTTCCTAAACCTTGCCCTTGATATTCAGGTATGATAGCAATTGGTCCTATATTCATAATTGGTGCATTTTCGTATTCATCATCAGTTCCTCGAATAACCCCCACAGCCTTGTCCCCATGATATAAAATCATGGAGCCGCCCTCTATGTGATCTTTATCTGTCATCATCTTGTTTACCATCTTAGGTGTGATAGGAGTTTCACTTCCTTTAAGCCTCGCAAAGCTGGGGTTTCTAACTGCACACCAAGTCTCTTCTTCCCCAGGTTGAAGCTTTCTTATTTCATATCCCTTTGGTAAATTATACTTTGGTACTTCTATATCCTCTCTCACAAGAACGAAAGTGTATCTTTCGACATTAAACTTTAATCCTTCTATAACCTCTGCTAACTTTTTATTTTCAAATGGGACAAACAAGAAAACTTTCTCTAGCTCTTTCGTATGCGTCATGATAGCTTTCATGAGAGCAGAATAAACCACGAAGCTTTCGATTTCAGTATGAAATATTCGAAAACGTGCCTTTTTTCCGTTTCTATGATATTCATCCATTATTAACGAAACAGCGCCTACAATTTCATCATTTAGTTCATTCATAACTATATAAGTTGGATTTTCTACCGTCGGCTCGAAGCTTTGCAAATCTTCGTCATATAAAAATGAATCATCCAACTCCGATCGGTGCTTCTTGCAATACTCTATAAAGTCATTAACTCGATCATTTTTTAATTCTTCAATTCTCATTAATCCCCCTCCTTTTGGTGCTAATAAATTTATAAGCTCTTAGGAAACAGTATATACAAAATTGATAACTATTGAATAGTTTATATTAACTTGAAGTTATAGAAGGGAGGGTGCTGATTTGTATCAGAGAAGAAATAGAAATCGTCGTTTTTGTTTGTTTCCAGAATACAACTGGTGTGGACCTGGTTGTAGTGGACCTGGTGCACCTATAAATGCTGTAGATGCAGCTTGTATGGCCCATGATAAATGTTATAGTAGAGGCATTAATCCTTGCGAATGTGATCATGAATTTCTCCGCAGGCTCCATCCTCTTATAAACCCCTATACAAAAGAAGGAAGACATGCTCGTATGCTCTATAATTATATGAAGCTACAAACAGGTTTCACATGTTTTAGAATTTAGAAAGACAAAAACACTAGGTTCCAGGTTCTCATTAGAAAGTATTAATAGAACCTGGAACCAAAGGTGAAATATTGATCATACAATTTTGGAATTACTTAACGATTCCTGCTCTCAAATTTGTGATACCAAATTCCAAATATCCTTTTAAACAAGTCAGCATATAAACCCAGCCTTCTTTATTATCCATCAAGATATTTATAATCTCTTTATCATTTTCATTAAACCCTTCTTCATTCACTTCTATTATTGTACTCATGCCATCTAGTTCTATCAGGGAAATCGTCACAGTATTTTCTTCTTCTGGATTACCCCACTTGAACACAATCTTCTTATTAATATCTATTTCAGTTACTTTAATATCTACTTCCGCGTTATATTCGTCGTATCTTAATGTAATCGTCTTTCCTTGCTCCCATTTTTCAGAGCTCGATGACCACCAGAAGTTTCTGATTTTTGTAGGATCCACAAAAGCTTCAAATACTTCGCTTGCAGGCTTTAATATCTTAAATTTTGTAAGTGTGTTCATGTTAAAACAGCTCCCTTTTTTTAGTTATTCTTCTCAAGTATAGACTTTATCAGATAAAAAGAACTATGATTTATTAATTTGTTCATAAAAGATTATTTAAATGTATATTTTCCTACTAATTTCACAATCATATTAACTTCTATCAACCTAAAAAGGTGCCAAGGAATTATATATTCCAAGACACCTTTATTCATTAATTAAAAAGTAATACGGAACGCTTTTACGACAATTCCATCATTAGTCGGTTCAAAATCAAATTGTGGCAAACGCTCAAACCCAAGACGATCATATAATTTTATAGCATTTTCCATAAAATCAGCTGTATGTAATCCCATAGAGGAGAACCCCTTTGTTTTAGCTCGCTGAATACATTCGTTAATTAATGCAGTTGCGACACCTTTTCCTCTTGCTTGTGGTGAGATTGCTAGCATTCTTAGTTCTGGATAATCCAGTTCCCCTTCTAGTAAACCTTCATATGCTTTTATTTCTGGAGAAAATAAAGCAACACTTCCTACTATTTCTCCATCAATCTCTGCTACCATCCGTTCAACGCCTGGCTGAAGATCCCTATCTGATAAAATAGATTGTTTTAAAACCTTCCAATGCTCATCTGGAATTTTGGGTGCATGTTCGTTATATGCTGCCAAACGTTGTTCTCGAATATTAGATAATTCATCCTCTACTGCATCGCGTATTATCACCATTTTTTCATCTCCTTATTTATAAATAAGAAATTTTTCTTCTTTTCCACTTAATGATTCTCGATTATGTGGAGAATAGAAGTTAGATACATCAGGTCCTTTAGGTAATATGTTTTGACTTTTTTGATCGTCACTAGAAATATGATTCGATAAATGGTAATGGATTTTAATTGCTTCGAAATTAGTTGTATCTCCAAAACCTGGTGTCTGGAATAAATCGCGTAAATATCCCCATAGATTTGGGAAATCCACAATTCGATTTCGATTTGCCTTAAAAGCTGAATAATAAGCGACGTCAAATCGTGCTAGTGTTGCATATAGTCGAACATCGGAATCCGTAATATAGTCTCCAAATAAAAAGCGTTGCGTAGATAAACGTTGTTCTAATTCGTCTAAACGATCAAACAAAACGTCATATGACTCTTCATAAGCCTCTTGCGAACGAGCAAATCCACATTTATACACACCATTATTCACATCGTGAAAAATGACATCATTTAATGCATCAATTTCTTCTCGTAATTGCTCTGGATATAAATCTGGAGCATTTTCTTTATGAAAAGGTCCCCAAGCCGTTTCCAAATGATTAGTTAATCTAAAATAATCGTTATTCACTACTTTTTGTTCTTTCACATCAATAATAACAGGCACTGTTGGTCTTCCAGCATATTCTGGATCTGTTTTTTTATAAATTTCACTAATATATTGAATGCCAAGAACAGGATCTATACCATTTTCATCTAATGAAAATTCCCAGTCTACTCGGTCGATATTCGGACGCATCGGACTAGCCGTCCCTAAACTAATGACATCTTCTAACCCTAATACACTACGCACGATTACAGAACGATGCGCCCATGGACAGACCGCAGCCCATAGTAGACGATAGCGTTCTGCTTCTACAGGTAGGTCACCTGGTTGATCTCCAAACGGAGTTGCAAATTGATTTTTTTGTCGAATAAATTTTCCCGTTTTATCAACCTCTACCGGTACTTCTTTCTTTGTCTTTTCCACTTTTTATCATCCTTTTTCAAGTCAAAGTTTTGTCAAATAAATAAAACATAGTTATCTACTTTGTTTAGTTAATTTTATTCATTAATTATCTCGAAGTCAAGATATGAATTTAGAAATACATTCAATCAAAAATTGTCACAACTCATTTACCTTTCTCGTCTTAAGTTATAAAACATAATAGGAGGTTATCATCATATGGCTCAACAATGGGACGTTGTAATCGTTGGTGGTGGATTGGCAGGATATGTGGCAGCCAATTATTTAGCTAAAATGGATATGTCTATTTTAATAGTTGAAAAAGGTAAAAAGGTCGGTGGAAGAGCTAGGACAGAAAAGATTAATCAACATTATTTTAATCTGGGTCCACATGCACTATATAAAAAAGGAAAAGCGGCTCCAATTCTCGAAGAATTAGGTATAAAACTGAATGGAAAATCACCTAAATTAGGAGGTATTTTAATTGAAAATGATATAGAATACACTGCTCCCTTTGATCCTTTAGGACTTTTAACGACACGATTATTGAACTGGAGAGAAAAAATGGAATGGGTAGCTATATTAAAGAATATAAATAGCTTGGATACAGAAAAGTTAGCAAAGCAAACATTTCAGCAATGGGTCATGCAAGTTACGTTATCTAAAAGAGTTCAGTCTTTATTATATACACTCGGGAGACTCACCACATATTGCCACGCCCCTGAGATGGTTAGCGCAAGGGTCATTGTATCTCATATGAAGATTGGAATGGACATGGAAATTGCCAGTATCATCGAAAAAAATGAAGAAAACTGTAGGAAAATTTATAGCAGATCTAAGCAAAAAATTGCACGTATAGAGAGCGAAAGTTTGAACTATGAAAACAATAAGTCTATTATCAATCGCTTTATACATGCTTTTGAAATGAAAAATATGAATGTCTTATTAGATTTGATATCCGAGAATGTAACACTTTACTCTGATGGTGGAGGAAAAGTTAATGCTGCTATTCGTCCAATAACATCAATATCAAACGTTTTAGCCTTATTATACGGTGTAGTGAAAAAAGCCCCAAAGGATTTTTATTTTGAGATAAGAAATGTCAACGGTCAGCCAGCATTAGTAAATTACATGAATGGCTCGCTGCAAAGTATCGTTAGTTTTTATATTAGTCATGAAAGAATAAACGAAATTTACATTATAATGAATCCGGATAAGTTACCTAAACTATAGAGAATATTTAAACCGAGACTGTACCTACAGACTACGCAAAGGGACAGTCTCTTCTTTAAAAAACATTATTTGTTTTTTTCTTCTTATCTTCAGCTTTATTTCTATTCTCAGCGACTCTAAATTTAACTATTTTGCCGATTAGTTCATATGGCAGTGGTTGTTCTAAAGGAAACTGGACGGATCCTTTTGCTCCTTTATATAGTGCAAGCTCCTCTTTAAAAGCTTCTATTCCACTTGGAGCTGGATAAAATCCTATATGGTTTTTATACGCAGCAAAGTGGACTAGGTTCCCATGGAAAGCGAAAGTAGGCATTTGATAGCTTATTTTCTCTGTTGCATCAGGAGCAGCCTCTATTATTATTTGTCTTAGTGTTTTTAGTTTTTCTTGAACATCAAGAGTAAAGGTTGAAATATATTCATCAATTGATTTAAAAGAGACTTTGTTTCCTTCCATAGTTTCTCCTTCCAAATCCATTTTTTAAAAAGTATAGCATTTTCCTCATCCTAGCTACACTATATTTAATCAAAAAAGCACCCAAACAAAAGTTTAGATGCTCAAATTAATACAGTATTACAGTTCTGCTAGTCCTTTGAAAAGCTCTACAGCCGTTTCTATGATGTCATCTCGGAAGTCATACTTAGATGTATGAATATGAGGATAATCTTCGCCGTTTCCTATGTAACATATTGCACCCTTTGTTAACTTTAAGTAATGGCCAAAGTCTTCTGATGCACGGAACGCTTTTTTCATTTCAACTAATTGTAACCCTTTATCTTCACATACTTTACGTATCTTATCAGAGCTTTCCTTGTCATTAACAGTTTCGGGGAAGGTATCATTGTAAGAGAAGCTTACCTTTATTCCAAACTCTTCTGCTTGCGCCTTAGCAAGATCCTCTAGATTTTTCTGTAGCTTTTCTAATTCCTCTTCGTATAATGCTCTAATTGTTAAAAGTAAGTCGCCTTTGCTTGCAGACATACCGAACGCTCTTTCACCGATATTTACCTGAACAACTGTGCAAAGTACAATCCCTTCATTATTCTCTGGTGAAATAAACTCGGGTATTGCATCAATAATTTTAGCAATTGCAAAAGAAGGATTTACTCCATCTTCTGGTTGACTAGCATGCGCTGGAGAACCTTCCATATGGATTGTCATTCCCTTGGAAGCGCAATGAGCCGTTCCGTCGATCACGTTTACGGAGTTGTAAGCCATGCCGCTCATATTGTGATAGGCAAAGATTTCTTCTATATTGTTCTCTTTTATAAAAGAAGCACACTGAACAGCACCATCTCCTGTTTCTTCCGCGTGTTGGAAAAGGAAAAAGACATTTTTGTCAGCTCCCTTTTGGTCGATTTCCAGAGCAAATGCAGCAAGGCTTGCTGAGTGACCATCATGTCCACATTTATGAGCAACTCCAGGGAATTGGGAGGCGTGTGGGATGTCTATTACTTCATGCATAGGCAGCGCGTCAAAGTCTGCACGGAACGCTATATTCTTTTTGTCTTCACTGGCGCGATAAATGGCATAGAACCATTGACCGTTGTCGACTATTTCAAGTTTTGTATACGTTTTTAAGAAATTCATTAAATGTTGTTTGGTCCAGACCTCGTGGTTCGAAAGTTCTGGATGTTGGTGCAACTCATGACGTAACTGAATTGCCAATTCGAGATTTTTCTTTTCCAAATTATATCTCTCCCATTCTATATCAAATTAAACAATATAATAGTTTCAATATTTTAATTATAGTCCTATCTATTGAAAAGCAATAGATTTAATAATTTTTACTAGTAAAAATTATTTTACTTTTTTGTAGCTACACTACACCTGTAGGCACCTGTTGGTTCATCTCCAGAAATTAACTTAGGTTGATTCATTAATGCACTGCAAAGACTAATTCAAACTAACTCGCCTCCTGAAACCTGGGTAATAATATATTTGCCAATTCTGTGACCCCTGTTTGCTACTGTATCAATCACATGGATGGCACTAGCTGCATACTACATATGAGCCAGTATCATTTAACAATGCCTTTAAGAAAAAAATGAAAACAACACTTTTTTCTTTCATCATATAATATATTATTACGCTAAAATATGGAGGTGTTTACACTGATTCATATAGTTAAACCAGGAGAAACACTTACTCAAATATCTAGAGACTATCGCACACCGTTATCCAATCATTAGAGCTAATCCATCAATAGATCCAAATGTACTTTCTATTGGTCAATCCATTGTTATTCCAGGTTTTCCAAACCCCAATACAATACCCTATCAAATAGAAGTTTCCATCAACAATCGTTGGTTACGTTTACTATTGAATGGCGTTTTACAGAAGCAGTATCCTATTGGGGTTGGAAGAATGTTATATGCTACACCGGTAGGGAATTATATTATTATTAATAAGGCATCTAATCCTGGGGGACCATTCGGTACCATGTGGATTAGTTTATCAAAAGAACACTATGGAATTCATGGAACAAATAATCTTAGTTCAATAGGTCATGCAGTATCACATGGTTGTATCCGCATGAACAATAAGGACGTCGAGGAATTAGCACGTATTATTCCAATTGGGACTTCTGTTTTTATACATCCATAACATCAAAAGAGACTACCGAAAAGTCATTGAAACTGACTTTTACAGGTAGTCTGTTCTTTTCTTTCGTCCTTATCGCACATCATCAAGTGATTTCACCACTGTGTGAGCAATCGGTTTCCATTCAACGTTTTTAAATAGCGCTACGACAGAAATTGGTATATATGTAAACATAAAAATTGGAAAAGTGAATGTATAAGCTATTTTTTTCCATCCTGAACAGTGAATTTTTCTCCATTCTGTTAATGTTGTCATTACGCCAAGAACAAAGAGTATTCCGTAATACCACACAAACGAGTTTAAAATTCCCATAGTGGCTCCATGCAACATCCCTTTACCTTCAAATATTCCCATAAAAATAGCTAAATAGAATAACCCATTTACTAGAATACTAATACTGGAAACGAGCATTGCTGGCATGATCATCATGGTCATGTCGAAACATGAGAAACTGTTTCGCTTCCCTTTAAAAATATTGCTAATTAGTTCCCTACCATATTTAGAAAAGACCTGATAAAACCCCTTTGCCCAACGTAATCGCTGATTCCAAGATTGTGTAAAGGTGACAGGTTGCTCGTCATAGAATACTGCGTTTCTGCAGTATCCGATCTTTTCGCCTTTAATAATCTGAGAAACCGAAAATTCGATGTCTTCTGTGAGGAGATGGTGAATCCAGCCTCCATTGTCTTTGAACACATCTGCATGTACTAAGAATCCAGTTCCTGATACCGCACAACTAGAGTTAAGGACCATTCTTGGAAGATTGAGATATTCTGCTTCATGCAAGAACCAAAGGGCATATCCTGCAGAAATCCAATTTTGGTCATAGTTCTTGGAATTTCTGTAACTGGTGATTACCCTGTATCCTTGGTTAAATGTTTTGTTCATTTCAGCTATATAATTCTCATCCAAAAGATTGTCGGCATCAAAAACAAAATATCCATCGTACTTACTAGATGAATATTCATTTTCTATGATTTTAAGCATATAATCGAGGGCATATCCCTTTCCGATTTTTATTTTATTAAAGCGTTCCCTAACAATAGCCCCAGCCTTTTCTGCAACTTGGGCAGTATTATCGGTACAGTTATCTGCTACAACGAAAATATCAATCATGTTCTCAGGATAATTCTGATTTTTTATACTTTTAATTAGTTGTTCAATAACAAGTTCTTCATTTCGAGCAGGGATAATCACTGCGAATTTATGAGGGTGAATGTTCTGCATTTCTGTATACTTATTCTGTTTTGCCTTAAATGCAACAAACATATAAAAAATCTGATATGAATACATAAAGGCAAATAATAGGAACATTAGAAAATTAAATTCATTCATAAAAGTTATTATAGTCGAGTCCAAACTGATACCCCCACGATGTTATATTATTTTCAACAAACTTCTGTTGTTTTTAACAACGACCAACGAAAAATTAAAAGCAATGTCGAATAAGTACTTTAACACTCGAATTATGTAGCTATGTCTAGCGCATTTCAAAAAATAAATCTTCGTTAAATAAATAATTCCCTCCTTAAGAGGCATAAAGGCTTCTGATAGCCCCCTAAAGATTAAGGATATAACAATTATTAGAAGCAAGGATTAAAGCAATGTAAAGTATAAGTAAAGTTTTAAACATTCAAAATATACATTCTGTAATAAATAACAGAGCAAAAATAAAAAAAAGGTCATGGATATTTGCATATCCATGACCATTTATTAAAGATTGTTTAGATTTAACATGTATATATTGTTGTCTAAAATCGTCAAATATTAGGATTTTAAATTAAGGATAATACTCACTCAGGTGTGCGTATAACTAAAACATCACATTTTGCTGAACGTACAATTGCTTCAGATACTGAACCAATTAAGTAACGTTCAACTGCATTTAGCCCTGTAGCACCACAGATGATTAAATCAGCATCTACTAAATTAGAAAGCTCCTTCGTAATGATATTTTTTGGAGAACCATATTCTATAACTACCTTTACGATTTCAACATCTTCAGCTTCAGCTTGTTCTTTGTAGCCATTTAAAAGTTCCTCAGACTGCTTTTGTACTTTATCAAAAATGGAACGTTCATATGTTTCGAATGAACGAGTATCAATTATATTTACAATGTTTAATATTGATCCTATGTTACGTTTTGCAACATCAATTGATTTGCGAAAGGCGTATTCGGC
Organism: Psychrobacillus mangrovi; assembly: GCF_037104765.1. Taxonomy (NCBI): domain Bacteria; kingdom Bacillati; phylum Bacillota; class Bacilli; order Caryophanales; family Bacillaceae; genus Psychrobacillus; species Psychrobacillus mangrovi. The sequence continues at coordinate 125,539 of NZ_JBAWSY010000007.1, forward strand.
TTCTTTTGATCCGTCCACAGCCACTACAATACTTTTATAATGATTTGCCATTTTATTATCTCCTTTTAAAGTAATATAAAAATTCAGTAGTAATCATTTAAAATTATTTTAGCTTTACTTCTTTTGGCTTTTTCATGAATAAAGATAATACAACATTAATCATTGCAAATACTAATCCAACTTTAAATACAAATGATGAACCTGTTGCTGCAGCTGCAGAAATATCGTTACCAACTGTTGCTAAGTAGCTATCTTGTATAGATGCTAAAAGCGATACCATAACCGCAATACCAACAGCACCAGCGACTTGCTGGATTGTTTGAGTAATCGCGATTCCATCAGGATAGTACTCTTTTGGAAGAGAGTTTAATGTGTTAGTTTGTGTTGATGCAAGAACCGCACCGATACCTAACATCATGATGATGTGAGTTACGACAACCATCCATAAAGCAGTATCTGCACCAAATGATGCATAGATTAAATAACCAAATGCTACCAAAATAGTACCAGGAGTAATAACTGCTTTCGGACCATATTTGTCGAATAGACCACCAATAGTTGGCGCTAATACACAGTTAAGTAAACTACCTGGCAATAGGATTAGACCTGTTGTAAATGCAGCTATTAGTAAAGCTATTTGCATATACATAGGTAAAATAACAAGCATTGACAACATATTGAAGAATGTAATAAAACTCATAAAGACACCAAGAACAAAAAGTGGGTACTTAAATGCTCTTATATTCATTACAGGAATCTCCATTTTCATTTGACGAACACAGAATAAAATAATTGCTAAAACGCCAACAATAATTGATCCAAGAACCGTTGAACTAGTCCATCCAGATTCACCAGACACACTAAACCCGTATACGATACCACCGAATCCAATTGTTGAAAGAACAACTGATAATACATCAATTGAAACTTTACGTACCTCATTAACATTTGGTAAGTAACTAAGCCCGATAATTAGAGATAACAATAAGAATGGTAATTGAACCCAAAAAATCCATTCCCATGATAATGTATCTAATATAAGTCCTGCTATTGTTGGACCTAAAGCTGGACCAGCTAACATAACTAAGCCCATAATACCCATCGCTGCTCCTCTTTTATTTGGAGGGAAGATTGTAAATATAACATTTTGTGTTAAAGGTAAGTTAATAGCTAAACCTGCTGCTTGAAAAATACGTCCCGCTAATAAAAATCCAAATGACGGTGCTACTGCAGCTAATACCGTACCAATAATGGTTAATAGTATAGAGGTGATAAACATTTGACGCGTTGTAAACTTTTGCATCAAAATCCCTGTTACTGGTATTAAAATACCTAATGTTAAGAAATAACCTGTTGCTAGCCATTGAACCGTTGTAGTACTAACTTCAAATATTTGACCTAAGTCACTTAATGCAATATTTAATGCCGTTTCACTAAAAAGTCCTACAAAGCCAGCTACTAAAAGAGCCGCCATTATAGGTCCTGTCTTATATTCTTTATTCACTTAATAAAACTCCCTTAAAGCATTTTTGGTAATAATTTAGAAATACCTTTAAGTGGTTCTGCCGATTTTTGTGTTAAGCAAAGCAGCATTCCACCTTCAATAGAAGCCGTCAACATAAGCGCAATTGAAAAAGCATTGTCTTCTGAAAATCCATCTACAACTAACTTATTAAAGTAAATATCTTGGATATTGTTATACAACTGTGCACATGCATTTCTAACTGGATCGCTTAATGAAGCCATCTCACTAACAATACTGCTAAATGTGTATCCAGCAAGAGTTCCTTCTTTTTCAAAATTAACGATTAGTTTTTCAATCATTGCGTTTGTAGCTTCTTGCGTAGTCGAGTGTCTTTCAAAAATTTCCTTAATATCCGTAGTGATTGCTGCATTCAAAGACTGAAGGCAAGTGATTAATAATTCTTCTTTTCCATTTGGAAAATGATGATAAAGGGAACCTTTTGAAATATTACATGCTTTTAAAATTTCACTCAGTCCTGTACCTTTATAGCCATTTTGTTGGAAAAGCGATGTCGCGATGTCTATTATCAGCGATTTTGTATCCATTCCCGTAGCACACCTCCACCATACCAACCGGTCTGTTTTTTACTATAACAAAAAAAAATTCTATATTTCTAGTTTTATTTTAATCTTTCACCTGATTGGCGTTCACATTTTAGACATATTTATAGAATTATACTCCTCAAAATACACTTTGTCTTGGCCATCCCTTTCCCTTATGCTCCACCAAAAATTAGGATCAAAGGACCCCAAAAAAATTTCTCTGGATTCCTTTGATCTACCCTATTTATATTTTATTTATTTTTTTGCCACTCATTCTTATGAAGAATGTAATGATAATACTTTTGATTTTCAATTTCTATTTCTTCTACAAATTTAAAGCCACTTTTTTGAATAACTCTGCTCGAGCTAATATTATTCGTTAGCGCAATGGCATTTAGAAGTTCAACATTCGTTTTCTCAAACAAATAGTTACTCAATCCTTTTGCTGCTTTTGTCGTATATCCTCTATTTCTATAATTCCTTGAAATAGCGTAAGCAATCTCTCTATTTGGGGCCGATAAATTCTCTTTAATTCCAGTCATACAAAATCCAATAAACTTCCCAGTTTCCTTTAATATTATTCCTAATCTCAGATAAGTTTGCTCTTCAATATTTGGAACGGCTGCTAAAAACATTTTATTAGAAGGTATTTCATAATTTGTTACCCAATCTAAACGTTGCTCTCTTGTTGTTTTAAAATCAGGCAAGAATTCATAAACTTCAGGTTGTGAGGTAATTTCATATATAGCATCAACATCCTCTACGCTATACTCTCTTAACAATATTTCTCCGCAATCTATTGTAAATAAGTCGTTAATATTATTCAGCCTCCATTATTCCTTTTTCTCTACTTATTCTATTGTTCTATTTAAATTCCTTCTTCAACTAACCTTCCCGTTAATGTTATATTGCTACTTGCGATTATAGTCAGCATTTTATTGGATTGGAGGAGCACGAGAAAGAATTATTATAATTTTCCGTAAATGTAAAAAGCATTGCTAAAAGCAATGCTAGGTCCGTACTATGATTTTGCGTTTATTTTAACATTTACTAATTTATTTAATGTTTTGTACCAATAAAACTGATTGGCTTAAGACAAACGTAATTTGTTCTATTTTTCTAACGGTCACGGTTTATAATATAATTTAAAAAATGCTTTAAAAAAGTTATATTACGTGGCAATTCTTGTAATGCTTCCATTGCAATACAGTAATTTTCCCACATCTCTTTTTTGGCACCTTCTTGACCCAATATGGATACAAAAGTTGAACTGTTGTTTTCCGCATCCTTCCCAATAGGTTTTCCGAGTAAGGTAGAATCTCCTTCAAGATCAAGCAGGTCATCCTTAATCTGAAACGCGATACCTGCATGACGGGCAAATTTTTTCAATACTTCTATTTCTAATTCATTTGCTTGTGCTAGGATTGCAGGCATTATTATTGAAGCTTCGAATCCTATGCCAGTTTTATAAAAGCACATCATATTTAATTGATTTAATGTCAATTTTTTCCCTTTGGAATCTAAGTCCATTGCTTGCCCTCTACACATATTCGCTGTTGTTTGAGCTGAGTATTGTATAAGTTTAAGTACAGTCTTTGAATCAAACTGATCAAGAGAGGTTTGTTCCTCAATAGCCTTTTGGGTCAAAAATAAACCAGTTAACTCTGATATAGCTACGTTATATGCCTCATGGAGAGTAGGACGTCCCCTACGAGTAGATGCATTGTCCTGAGATGGCAGATCATCAAATATTAGAGATGCAGTATGCATATATTCCAATGATCTGAGAAGTGGGATAATTGCCAACTTATTTAATCCATATGCATTTATGCCCATGAACCAAGTCACTATCGGCCTCAAACGTTTTCCATCACCTTTTAAACTGTAATTTGCAGCATCTAATATTGGCTCTTTCATCAAAGACATATCCTCCATTTGAGGGATATGTAAGATATGGTTAATCTCATTACGTAAGGTTTTGCTCGTATTTATAAAATCTTCTTGCTCTCTTCGGTTATTTTTCAAGATTGTAATTATATGATCACGAAGCAATTTATCAAAGAAATCTACATCATCCGCTTTTCTAACCATCTCTTGGATAAGTCTATTAAATTTTGGATTACTGGTTGCAAATAGCTCCATAACTTCGTTGTATTTTTTAATACCCATTCGCACTTTAAATCGTTTCAGTCCGTTTATTGCTCGATCCAAAATTACTTCACATGTCTTCCTGTCTGAGTCATATACGTTATGGATCAGGTTGGAAATAACTGTCCAGTACATTTCAAATGGATTTATAAGGTCCAAGCGTTTATCGTGGTATTTCATATAATAAGTATAGGGTGTTACCGCACCATCCTTCATGTCATCAAACATATCTGCAAAATCATCAGCAAGCTGATTATAAATACCATAAAAGAATGTTCGGTCGTCCAATTTCTTATCCTCAGGAGCACCGATTACTGAACGCACAATCAATCTGGAAGAAGAAGACTTTAATATAACCGGAATATAAAGGTCCTCATTGGTGTAATTTGCATTAGATAAATCTTTTACCCGATCCACTTCCTGAGAATTAAAGAATACATAGGATTGCTCAAAAAAATTCTTTGTCGTGTCTTGTCTCTGCTTGTTCTTAATATACATAAATGCATCTCGGAGCTCCGCATGAATATATTCAATTAAGGCAACGTTATTCCCCTCCCACTCTCCCAAATCTGGCACTTCTCCAGTTATAATTGTGGTACGAATCAAATCCGAATATTGTTTTTCCTCTTCTTCAGATAATATTTTTGCATCAAGAAGATCATCAATAAATGGATAGGTTAAACCATAGGAAAAACCAAGCCTTATAGCTGAATCGAGCCTTCTACTACGTTCTTCAGGAGGTGTTTTGTCATTCATCTCTTCAACCTCTTGCATGATTACTCCGGCAATGATTTTAATTAGTTTTCGTTGAGCTTGCTCAGCATCCATCCCCTTCGGAATATTGGAAGATACTGTTTTCAGCTTATTGATAACCCATATCAGACTCGATTCCACGCCTTCTTTTTGGGCAATACGGTATAACCCTGCCATGCTAAACGTCTCGTCTTTTGCTCCTTGGTTGGTTGAGGTAGAATGTGAGAGGTGATTTTTCAAACTATCAACTACACGGTCAATCCTTCTCAATGTTTCGGGTGAGTCAAGGGACTTGCTCAGGTCCCGCATAAAAATATAGGAAATGCTTCGATTAAGATAATTATCTAGTTTGCCTGTGTATTTTAGCCATTGGATATAATGGTGATACCCATGAGAATCAGGATTTCCCTTCGTACGTGAAAAAAAGGAGAATAATGAATGATGATGAATATGATTGTGTTTCCACGAACGTATATCTTCTGTGAGGGATGGTACATAAGTCTTTTCCAATACCTGAGCATAAAGTGATTTAAAATAGTGAGCAGCCTTGTGCTCAGCATGCCTATAGCATTCATCGGCATTTATTAATAACTCCTCGTTCATTTCATAACACACCTTCACTTTATGTTCTCTTTTATCCTTCTTGAAATTCGAACTATTATTTTTCAATTATATCATCCAACTTTTTATCAAACTTGTTTCGACTTCTAGCCTCTACAAACATTTAATTATCTTATTAAATCTATTCTTCTTTTAATCCCTAAATTCCTATTATTCACCAGACTGTTATTATGCGATTGTTTATTTTTATTTGATTGGAGACATACTAAAGCGGAGAAACAGAAATTTTGTAACCTAAAGAAGGGCCTATAAAAACTAAAATGATGAATTAAGCAATTATTGGAGGGTGTTGTTTCTGTGAAACTGTTTCAGGTAAGAAAAGGGCAATTTGTATATTATAAAAATGAATTGCACAGAGTTTATTCGGTTAAACCTATGTATAAACAATCTGTTCATCTAATGAGGCTACGTGATTTAACACAGCATTTAAGTAGCGCGGCGGAAGTAGAGAAATACCAACCAAAGGAACTGGATAGCTTTATTTTCAATAAAAATGTGTATACCCTCAGCAAAGATAGAAAAGCTGAAGACGGAGATTTCATCCTAATTACAAACCCAACCCCTGATTATCTCGATCATTATTCATTAAATGAAATTGAAGTAGTGGCAACAGTTGAAAATAAAGGTGTCATCACTAATAAGACTAACGGAATTAGACATAATGAGTATTTATTGATGGTTCCAGGTCGCCATGAGCACAGTAATCCCATTGAATATCAAGATTTTCAAAACCTGGATGAAAGCAGCTTAAATGACCAATCTGATGCTATTCTTGGCATGTTACCAACAATAGGGGACGTCTATAAAATAAATGACCATGACTCTTTAATGGAAGCGATGGTTGTCGCAATAAAAGGCAATACGATATTTCTAGGTGGCGGATTAGAGTTACCTCTGGAAGAGATAATGAACACTGAAAAATGGGAATTTCTATATAACCTTCTCGACAAATAACTTTTTTACTTTCGAAGTCTTATCAATCATTAATACATATTCAGTTGGAGGCTCCCATGAATGTTAACAAGCTAAAAGAAAACAGTGTATTTATCATCTCACTTATACTTACCCTTATTTTTATTGCATGGGGGGTCTTTTTCACAGACCTTCTTACAAAAGTTACGAACGCGATTTATAACACATCTATTGATTACCTTGGATGGGTCTATATTGGCGCATCCCTTTTCTTTGTAGTATTTTCCTTTTACTTACTATTTTCTAAGTACGGTCAAATACGATTAGGTAAGACTACAGACAGACCTGATTTCAATACTGTGTCCTGGCTAGCAATGTTGTTTGGAGCAGGCATGGGAATTGGGATTGTTTATTGGGGTGTTGCTGAGCCAGTCACTCACTACACGAAACCTCCATATGGAGAAGCGTACACCACTGATGCTGCCAATGTTGCCATGCAATTTACCTTTTTTCATTGGGGTCTACATCCTTGGGCTATTTACACAGTAATCGGATTAGCACTTGCCCTCTGTCAATATAACAAAAAATTGCCTGCAGCCATAAGTTCTGTTTTCTATCCGTTGTTGAAGGATAAAATATATGGACCCATTGGTAAAACAATTGATATTCTGTCTGTATTTGCAACTGTTTTTGGAATTGCAACATCTCTAGGTCTTGGAGCATTACAAGTTACAGCAGGGATGCATTCCATTTTCGGTGTTCCTAATACGTTATTAGTTCAACTAATTGTTATTGTGGTCGCTACAGTTATTTTCCTCATTTCGATTAACACTGGCTTGGAAAAGGGAATTCAATATTTATCTAACGCTGCTATGATTATATCTTTTGCTATTTTGTTAGTGATATTAATTGTCGGACCAACTTTGACCATTATTAGAATCTTCTTCAATACGACCGGGCTCTATATCAATGATTTTATCCATATGAGTTTAAGGATGACACCATTTGGTGAAGGTGAATGGATTGCATCATGGACATTATTTTATTGGGCATGGTGGATTGCTTGGGCACCTTTTGTCGGTATGTTTATAGCAAGAATTTCGAGGGGAAGAACGGTAAAAGAATTTATTATAGGCGTGTTGATCGTTCCAACACTTGGAACATGTTTGTGGATGTCTATCTTTGGTGGATCCGCGCTTGATCTTGTGGTCAACTCAGAAAATCATGAATTGGCTAAATATATTGCAGACAATGTATCTTTGGCTATCTTTACATTCTTTGATTATCTTCCACTTAGTTCTATATTAAGTCTTATGGGATTTGCTCTAGTAGCTATTTATTACGTAACTGTTGCAGATACTTCTACTTTTGTATTAGGAATGTTGAGTGAAGGGGGAACATTAAATCCCTCTAATAAAATCAAAATGACATGGGGCATTATTCAATCTGCTGTTGCAGCAGTTTTACTTTTATCTGGTGGATTAACCGTATTGCAAACAGCATCTATTGCAGCCGCTTTTCCTTTTGCCATCATAATGATTTTCATGTGTTACTCCCTACTTAAAGGGCTAAATAGTGAATTGGAAATACAAACAAGGAAAAAGAAAGTCAAAGAATATTAAAGACTAACGGTGCCATCACACAAACGTGCCCTTGCCACACGAAGCGAAGCGAGGGCACTGAAAAACTCTTAATTAAAATAAACTTAGTAATTTCAAAAAAGGCTTGGTTCTAATTTAATAGAATCAAGCCTTTTTTAAAATTAATTTTGCATTTCAATTAATAATCTAGATTTCACCTTCTGCTTCCCATCGAGCTATTTCTGCTCGAACCAATGGTGCCACTTCTGTTCCGAGTAGTTCGATTGCTTTTAACACTTCATCATGAGGCATCGAACCTACTGGTACGTGAAGCATAAAACGAGTAATGCCCACTTTTTTACGAAGAAAAATGATTTTCTCAGCAACTGTCTTTACATCCCCTACGTATAAGGCTCCTTCAAGACTGCGTGCATGATCAAAGGTTGCACGTGTATATGGCCCCCAACCGCGCTCTTTCCCTAAAACGTTCATAGCTTGCTGGGTTGGTAGGAAAAATTTGTCCACTGCGCTTTCGGTACTTTCAGCAACAAATCCATGAGAGTGTGATGCAACCGATAACTTCGATAAGTCATGCCCAGCCTGTTTAGCTGCTTTCCAATAAAGTTGTACCAACGGTTCAAATTGAAGTGGACTACCCCCTATGATTGCTAAAACGAGTGGCAACCCAAGGAAGCCAGCACGAGCAACAGATTGTGGTGTTCCACCGCTAGCTATCCAAACTGGTAGCGGATTTTGAACAGGACGTGGATAAACACCACGATTTTGAATATCCGGTCTGTGCTTCCCACTCCAATTGACCATTTCTGATTCTCTTATTTTCAACAGTAAATCAAGCTTCTCATTGTATAATTCATCATAATCACTTAAATCATAGCCAAATAGTGGAAAAGACTCGATAAAAGAACCTCGTCCAGCCATAATCTCTGCACGCCCATTTGATATCGCATCTAGCGTTGAAAATTCTTGGAATACTCGTACAGGATCATCCGAAGATAACACGGTAACAGCACTTGTCAGTCTAATTTGTTTTGTCTGTGAAGCTGCAGCAGCCAACAATACAGCAGGTGCAGAACAAGCAAAATCTTCCCGATGATGTTCTCCTACTCCAAAGACATCTAATCCTACCTGATCTGCTAGTACAATCTCTTCTATTACCTCGCGAATACGCTCAGCATGACTAATAACCTTACCCGTTTTAACATCAGGAGTTGTTTCTACAAAAGTAGTAACACCAATTTCCATTATACTTCTCTCCCCACCGCTAGTTATATAATATACATCTTACATCAACTCACTAATATATTTATCAGATTATGCTTTCGAATAAAACAAAAAAAAGAACCATGTCTGTTTCTCACATAGTTCTATATAATAAAGAAGCTATTAGCAACAAACAGCAGTCATTTTGACTATCGTTTTTGAACCTCATTCATTAAATATTCCACAAACAAATCATCCCTTACCAACCATGCTTCATAGTTTCTTTTTAAAAATCGTTCGCATTCATCAAAATTAGTAAAGGTTTGTTCCATTCCGCTTTTATTTTTTTCAATCATCCAGTTCTTCTCATCCTTTTGATAAATAAGAAAAATATCATCATTTCTATTTTTGAATAACGAACCGAATGAAGATTGTTTCAAATTATATCGATTCCTTTTGGCATCTTCTTGTATTGGTTCCAGGTGAAATGTTTCGACCACATATTGATTGTACGCTTCCTCTGTTAAAGTACAACCAGATGCTTTCTGATGTCCACCACCACCGAAATAACCTGCAATTTCCGAAACATCAATATGATCATGAATAGTGCGCAATGAGATTCTTTTCCCTCCCATAATTATAATTGCAATATAATCTAGATGAGGATATTCTTTTCCAAGTTCGTTTCCTAGTTCTGAATGGTATGATTCTGCATAAACGATACCAGTAATATACGCCCCTACTCTTGACTGTACAATTTCTCTTTTTTTACGGCGAATATATCTTTCTATTTTATCTTCTTCCATGTTCAACAATGTCTTTTCTAATTCATCAAATACAAAATGTTCACTTGTCTGAAGTCGATCAATCATTTTTTCTTCAAAATCATCAATTGATACTAAAAAGAAGAGTGAATTTAAGGAATGAGCTTGATGATTCTCATTTTTCTCCCACTCCCATGTATCGTATTGCCTAACCAACTCTACAAATTCTGCAATTGAATCCTTCGGCTCCAACAGTCTATGTTTGACTAGATATTTATAAAACAATGAAGTAGCAGATGTTAATTTGCCTTGATTATCTTCAACTAGGACATAGCCCCACTCATAATCATTTAAATGTAAAGCCGTTTTATGATGATCAAGTAGTTGAATTTTTCCTTTTGCATGATAAAAATTATCGAGTCTTTGTTCATTTTCTTTATTCGGAGACAAATCCATTATAAATAAAAACGTATCCGAATTATCATGTTCAAGAAAAAATTCAATCTCTCTATTTAAAGATGCTACAGAATTATATCGCACCTTCACTTCTTTACCAAAAGCTAGTTTTGCTAATATCCCACATCCAACCCCATCCAAATCGTTATGAGTCAGTAATTTATACATTGCTTTCACCTCATACATAGTATGGTTATTTAAAGCTTAAATTATTAAAGAGCAATTTATGTAAATGGCTATGTGAATAACTTAAATAAACTCGGAAATAATATCAGTTAAAAAAGAGGTTTCATAAACCATGAAGACAGTTTTAGCTATTCAATTAGTTCTAAGTTTAATTTTGGGTAATTTTACGGCTTTTCATGTGAACAATGAAGAACATGAAGTTTCCCCACCCTATGCTAAATGGGGACAAATTGCTATCCAAGAGACAAAGAAGAAATATCCTGAAGCAAGTATTATTGATTATCTTCATATTGGTAAGGAAACAGGTACAGATTCCTCTACAGAAAAGTTCAAACTTTGGTTACGAGAAAATAACAAAGAATTTGGTGTATTTGTTGATATTACCTTTGATAATGAAACAGAGCAAATAATTGATATCAAGTTAACCGAGACAAGTAACTAAAGAAAATAACAAATACTCCTTCACAAAAAAAATCTCTGTTTCAGTTATCATTAATGCAATAATCTGCTTTGACATATATGAAGTGGATTCCTGAATACCGTCTTCAATCCCCCGTATAATTACCGCTGCTACTCCATGCGCACGATAGACATACAACCATTAGACTCCAATTTATTTTCATCTGTGATCAAAATAGACGAGGTTTCATCTGTTTATTGCTATTTATTTTTATAAAAAATTGATTTTTACGTAAAGCGAATCTTTAACTAACGCACTCGTAACCATTCATGTAGCACTAAAATCAGTGCTCGTCCCCAATGACCGCCTTGGATTGCTACGTCGTTGGTGCAGAAAATGGTGCAATGTATTGTCATTTTCTCGGTACTAATTTGGTACTAATAGAACAGTTCTATTCATATTCTTAAAAAGAAATCAATAAGAGGGAGTGTAAAGTTAGTTGGTAAAAGTGAAGGTTAGCTTACGGCCCATTGTAAATAAGATAAATTTACCCACTGTTTTGAAAACAACTATTCTTCCGGGTGACTCAATTGAAAGATTATTTATTGCAACCCAGATAGGAGAAATCTTTTATATAGGAAACGAGAGTTTAATAACTTTTTTAGATATTCGCCCGCGAATTATAAAACTAGGTGTTTCCGGTGGTGGATATGATGAACGCGGATTGCTAGGTCTAGCGTTTCATCCCGATTTTTATTATAACGGTCTGTTTTATCTTCATTATTCAGTAGCTGGAACACAAGGTCCAGGTGCTCTTCCTCAATTAGAAGCCGCAAAACCAGCTCAAGATGGTCTTCCTGAATTTTTTAAGCCGAACCCGTGTGATCCCAGAACCTTAAACCTAAAATGGATAAATAGAGAAACTCAATATGATCATATTGATACAGTTGAAGAATGGATTTTACAATCGAACGGTCAACCTCAAAAACGGCGGACATTACTTAATTTAAGAAGACCATTTTTTAATCATAATGGTGTCAATAGCTTAAACTTTTCACCAGAAACAGGAAAACTTGTTTTAACAACGGGAGATGGTGGATCAGGCTATGATCCTTTTAATTTAAGCCAGAATGATATGGAGATTTTAGGTAAAATTATTGAAATCGATGTTGATAAGAATACATTTATCTACAATCCACCAGTAGTAACACGTTTTAATGAACTTCCCGTGCCTATTCAGGAAACGCTTACGGTAATTGCCAAAGGCGTTCGCAATATACCAGGCATTTCATTTCAAAGATTTTATAATCAGTATATCAAATATGTGGGAAATGTCGGACAGGATTTGGTAGAGTCAATTTTTTCATTCATTCATTATAAGCCAATACCGGTTACTGAGCTTGTTCAAGCTTCTTTAATGAAATTTAAACCTAACCAAGAAGGATTTATTAACTTTGGATGGCGAGGATGGGAAGGAGCTTTTCCTACTTCGATTATAAGTGGCTGCTCTGCAAATCCGACTTTGGATGAGAAAACAATTGCTTATTACAATGAAGCAGTAAAAACTTCAGTGCGGCGCCTTCAGCCTTTAACTAGTTATTTTCATAAAGATCCCCGAACCGATAAGTTTGGAGGAACAGCACTTACAGGAGTTCAGGCATATATGGGGAATGCAATCCCCGACTTAACAGGAAGCGTTGTGTTTACCGATTTTGCCCGTGATGAAGGATCTCAACCTCCTGTTAGAGGGGCTTTAGCTTTTACCAAGGTAAGAAAAGATTGTAAACTAAATGATTTTAGTGTTATTGAAACCGATTATTATTTTGGGTCCGGGTCAGCTTATTATGTTAGTTTAGGAACGAATATGGATCAAACCAGAATATATTTAGGGGTATATGGCTCTATGAATGTGACTGATTTTAACCAAGGGTCTGTTTTTGAAATTGTTCCATCAAATTAATACCAGATAATACTCTTTCCTGGATTTAATTGAATGAATTATAAAACAAACAAGAGAGCAATCAGGCTCCCTTGTTTGTTTATTTTTCCAGGTATTGTTTCTCTTAGAATCGAACGGATATTATGTTGTTGTCCTAGTAAGATAACTCGAAGTCTTTAAAGAAGTACCGACCCAAATACTGGGATGTTTGGGGAGTAACTAAGTTATAAAGGTCTTAAATTTTTTAAAAAAGAATAAAGCCATCTCAACCCATAACCAACTATAAAGGAAAGAAAAAATAAAAATACTTCCTCCTGTAAGGACTGAAAAGGAATCAGATACGGCTGGCCCAAGTAAGGGAAAGTGGAAAATATATAATAGACTCATAATACCTATCGTTAAGAGAATGGCACCACCAAAAATAATGCTTAATCTCTTCTTGAAAAAGGAAAAAGCTGCACCTATACCAATCCCTAACAACCCTGTTGTAAAAGGAAAAATGACTAATTCACTTGGAAACAGAATGAATAGCAACAGGATGGTAAGAAAATAAGACATCACTCCCATCTGAAAAGAAAACATAGCACTAATCAAAATGGGTAAAGTTGCAAATGGGCTGATAAAATATCCGATCCCTGGTAAAAAGCCACCAGCAATCTGAAGTACAGCAGCCATACAGGCAAGAAAAGTTCCTAAAACAAGCCTCTTTGCTTTTGAATGTTTACGAAGTTCTAATTGGGCAAATCGAACATCCTCTGAAATTGATTTTACAAAATACATTGGTCCACCTCATTCAAAACCTTTTTTAGATACAATGCAACGCTACGTCCTCCAACAAACAAAAAAGTTCTTCTTTTCATCAGAACTTCTTATAAAGATTGTATTTCTACTATTAATATCTTATAACTTTTTTAAATAATATTTTTTAATACTTAACTGATACACCATTTAATTTTTTTTTTACTTAGCTTGTTGGACTAAGGGACTTCAATAACGCATATAGTTTTATAAAATTAACTGTTTAAAAGTGAGGAAATTCTTAAAGCGGTTGAAAATATTACCCAAACGGATTAGTTCATTTTTAGCAATAAGAAACATTAGTATTAATCCACTTAATTATCAGTATTCCGTTTTAATCCACGCTTAAATGAATTGAACCCCAACTATTAGACATTAACTCTAACAATTGGGGTAATTTTTTCATTTTTAATATTTAGCTTGCTCTATACCTTACTGCCAAACCTTTCAAGAATTTTCGCGCAAAATTATCGCCGCACACTTTATAATTTCGATGCCCTTCTTTTCGTAAAATAGCACCTAATTCCCCTTTTGAAACAGCAATACCACCATCATCCAATATATCTAGCATATCTTCGGTTGTTAATTGAAGTGCTACTTTCAACTTCTTAAGAAGCATATTGTTAGCACTCTTTTCAGGCGGTTCAGGGCTACTTGACTGTTCTGGTTTAGACTCTTGTTTACCTCTTTTTAAAGTAATAAAACCATTCAAAAATGACGCTAACATCTTATTATTGCATTTAATCTGATATTCAGTTTCCTCTGCTTCATCTAGATCATCGTACTCATCTTTTGACTTTGTCAGTATCTTTAGTACTTCCTCTTTTGTCACTTCCAAACCGCCAAGTTTAAAGATCTCGATCATATCTTTATTTTTTATATCTAGAGCATATCTCAGTCTAATTAATATATCGTTGTTATCCATTTATAAACCTCCTAATAATGTTACCAATGCTACCTTACCATTTACTAGCCATTAATCACAACCAACAGTAAATTTTGAGAATCCTTCAACTATTCTCGAGCGTTTTTTCTACTGTTACATTAAGGAATATAGTTCGATTCTTGTTATAAGTAAGTATTTCCTATCCCTCTTTTTCTCAAACTTAGTAGCACTTTACCATTCATAGAAATTAAATTTAAATAAAGAGTTGAATTTTATTTCAACTCAGATGAGTATTACTAAAACTGAAATAACCACCTTTGAACAGTATTCAAAAGTGGTTATTATTGAATTTATTTGTTTATTTAACTCACGCCAACTATCTTGAAACGATTGCAGTGAAAAATATTATTTTGCGTTCTTATCTGGTTGATGAATTCCAAATATATTACCTTCAGGATCATGATAGTATCCTTGCCACGCCATTCCTGGTAAGGCATATTTAGGCATTGCAACCTTACCTCCATTATTAAGAATTTTAGATTCCGTTGCTTCGTAATCCTCCACTCCCATTGTACAAGCAAACCCATTTAATGCTTGATTTGCTTCAGGGGGTGCACTTTGTCGTTGCATCAAAGCCCCATTTATACCAAGTTCATTTTCATCCCCAGTTATAGCTCCAAAATAAGGCATTCCAGCATAACTACTATAATCTTCAAATGTCCACCCAAAAACTTCTCCATAAAAATTCTTTGCGCGTTCCATGTCATCCACGTGGATTTCAAAATGTACTAATCTTCCCATGATTACCTCCAAATTTTTATTTTTAAATATTATCCTAAATACATCCTCATTTAATATTCTATAAATATTAAAAATATCCTGCTACAACAATCCAAGCTCCAATAACGATGTGCGGAGTGTATCTAGCAACACAAGGGGCTAATGGGTTTATTAATATTATATTTCATTATTTACGTCAAATAAATTTAGCTTTGTACATATGCCTTGATAGATTAGCTCATTATTTATATACTTACAATAAAACGGAGGGGCTGTCCAATAAGTCCTCCATCTGCTTTTGTATTTCAATCTAATAATGTTGATTGAGTGAAAGGCAATCTAAGTTCGCCGCGTCCTGCGGCAACGATTGCATGACCAACATCCTGTTGGCCCGAGGAGGCTCGGCGCTCGCCCGCGGAAAGCGTCCGCCTGGAACGGAAATACATCACACTTTTTAATAGAAGTTACGAAGAAAGGGGCTGCCCTTAAAAGTCATTATTTTGACTTTCAGAACAGTCCCTCTGTTTTTTATCTCGATTCCCTAATTGGAGTATTCACAAATCATTTTTACTTTTATGAATTAAAATCATACATTTGACCTTTAATCAAATATGCTGTACTTTCAGCAATATTTGTTATATGGTCTGCTGTTCTCTCTAGAAAACGATTTACAAATAATAATTGTACAACCTGATCTGTTTCTTCTGGATGTTCACTAAGATAGGTAGTAAGGTTTTTATATGTTTCACTATTATATTGATCCACTATATCATCTAAGTCGCCAACTTCTTTTGCAAGTAGGATATTTTCCTCTAAAAAAGATTGTAGTGCTTTTCGAAGCATTTCAATCGATACTTCTTTCATCTTTTCTAGATGCGTAATCTCCAGTAAAGATTTAGTATTACGGATTTTGATAGTTGCTTTTGCAATATTTACTGCAAAATCCGCGACCCGTTCAATTTCAGATGAAATTTTAAGTACACCAATAATTTCGCGCAAATCTCTTGAAACCGGTGCTTCTGATGCCATTAGCCAGATTGCAAACTGATTAATTTCCATCTCAAGGCTATCAATAGCTGTATCTCCCTCAATAACTTTTAAAGCTATCTCGACATCTTGTGTTTTCAAGGCCTTTAAAGATCTTTCAAGAGCAACAATTGATAGTTCACCCATTTCGGTGATTTTTCTTTTTAATTCCCCTAAATTGTTTTCAAAGTTCATACGAATGCCCATTTGTTATCCCCCTATTATCCAAATCGACCTGTTACATAATCTTCTGTTCTTTGATCCTGTGGTGTAGAGAAAATGCTATCTGTATCATCGTATTCGACTACTTCTCCATTTAAGAAGAATGCCGTTTTATCAGATATTCTTGCAGCTTGTTGCATGTTATGTGTAACTATGACAATTGTATAATCTTTTTTCATGTTTGTAATTAATTCTTCTATTTTTAACGTAGAAATTGGATCTAATGCTGAAGTAGGCTCGTCCATTAGAATAATATCTGGTTTCATCGCAATAGCACGAGCAATACACACGCGTTGTTGCTGACCACCTGACAAACCAAGTGCCGATGTTTTTAGACGGTCTTTTACTTCATCCCAAATCGCTGCACTGCGCAAACTTTCTTCTACAATTTTATTTAATTCTTTTTTACTTTTAATGCCTTGCATTCTTGGACCATAGGCAACATTGTCATAAATACTCATTGGAAATAGATTTGGTTTTTGAAATACCATCCCTACTTTCGTTCGTAATTTGATTACATCATTTGTTTTATAAACATTTTCATGATCAATGACAACATCTCCTGTAATTTTCACGCCATCGATTAAATCATTCATACGATTTAATGTTCGTAAAAAGGTTGATTTACCACAACCTGAAGGGCCGATTAAAGCAGTAACCTCTTTTTCATGAATAGCAAGATCGACTCCGAATAACGCTTGTTTCTCACCATAAAATAAATTTAAATCTTTTACATTAATTTTCGATGTACCCTCTTTACGTTGCTCCATTTGCGAAAATACCTTCCCTACTCGTTTTTTTGGTCGTTAGCCCACCATGTTCTACTTCTGATGACCTCATTAACTTACTTCTTATTTATTTGTTGCTTTGTTAAATTTCTTCGAAATAAATGTTGCTATAAGATTGATTGCCAAAATAATTACTATTAAAACAATACCAACTGCTGCAGCAAGTTCTATGTCTCCAGACTCTTGTGTTACTAAATAAGAATGAACAGTTAAAGTTCTAGCTGATGATAGAATGCTCTCTGGCATAGCTGCTACTGTCCCAGCAGTTAAGAATATTGCAGCTGATTCTCCAACAATTCGTCCAACTGAAAGGATTATACCAGATAAAATTCCCGGCATTGAACTTGGTAAAATCACCTTATATAATGTTTGTAATTTTGTCGTTCCAAGTGCTAATGAACCTTCACGATATGAACGCGGCACTGTTTTCAACGCTTCTTCAGTTGTTCGAATGATTACAGGTAACACTATAATCGTTAAGGTTAATGAAGCAGCTAGAATCGACATACCTAATTTTAACGTAGTTACAAAGAAAACTGCTCCAAACAAACCGTAAATAATGGAGGGAATCCCTGTTAAGCTTTCAGTTGCAAAGCGTATTAGTCTTACTAATCGCCCTTGTTTAGCATATTCTTGTAAATAAACAGCTGCTAATATTCCGATAGGTGTTGCAATGACTAACGAAATAAGAACTGTGTATATAGTTGTTACGATCATTGGCCAAATACCACCACCGCCAGTTGGAGAATAATCACCGAAGATGAAGTCAAAGCTAATCAAATTGAAACCTTTATAAAAGATAAATCCAACAATCATAACGAGGACGGCAACCGATAAGAAAGCTGATAACCATAAAAGTCCACGTAACAAGTTATCTTTCAAATATCTCATCTTAGTTACCTCCCTTCGAACTTATTTTTGCTAGTACAAAATTTAATATTAATATAAACGAGAATAAAACAATTCCGGTTGCAAATAACATTTCTTGATGTGTACCGAATGCATAACCCATTTCTAATGCAATATTTGTTGTTAGTGGACGAACACTATCTGTTAAGCTAGTTGGAACGATTAAACTATTACCAGCCACTAAGATAACTGCCATCGTTTCGCCAATCGCTCGACCTAATCCTAATACGATTGCCGTCATAATACCTGATTTAGCTGCTGGAACAATGACTTTAAAAATTGTCCCAATTTGTGATACTCCTAGGGCGTATGATCCTTCACGATATGTTTGTGGCACTGCACGAATCGCTGTCTCTGCTACAGTCACAATTGTTGGTAACATCATGATTGCTAGCACAAGGATAACAGCTAATAAGCTTTGTCCTTTTACTAAACCTAAACTGTTTTGTAAAAACGGAACAATGATTGCTAGTCCAAATACACCATATAGTACTGATGGGATACCCGCTAGCAACTGAATTGCTGGTGAAATAATTTTGGCTATCCTTTTTGAAGCAATTTCTGCTAAGAAAATAGCTGTAAATAAGCCAATAGGGACACCAATAATTAATGCTCCAATCGTTGCGAAAATAGATGCAACAATCATTGGGAATATACCAAATTTATCTTCACTCGGTACCCAATCATCACCCAAAATAAAGTCTATAAAGCTATAGCCCTCTACTACAAAGGGATGAGCTCCCTTATAAAATACAAATCCAATGATTAACAATAAAGTTATTACTGAGAGAAGGGCACAAATCAAGAAAATTCTTGAAGACACCTTCTCTAACATATACTTCCTTTTATTTGCTTTACCGATATCTACGGCTTGCTTGTTAGTTGTTGGGATAGACACTCTTTATTCCTCCAAGATTCCGTCAAAAATTATGTTGTTATCTTCCTTTTCAAATACGCCTCGGCGTATTTGCGCCTAGATTTTTATCGAGCTCGCTCAATAAATTCCTCTAAAAATCTGTGGCATCCGCCGGAGGCTTTAATTTTATTCAGCAAGGGTTTGTGGACCCCCATTGAATTGATGCTATGCATTCATTTCACCACTAATAGATGTGAGACACTTCTGCTAAATGAAGTTAAATAGTTATTTATTTTACAGGGATTGCTCCTGCTTCAGCTGCAATGAGTTGTCCATCTTCACTTAAAATAAAATCTATAAATCTTTGTCCAGCATCTGTTAATTGTCCATCTTTATATACAAACAAAAACGGTCTAGACAAACTGTATTTACCTTGTAAAACATTTTCTGCAGTTGCTTCTACGCCATTAATATCTATTGTTGAAATCGATTCATCAATATATTCAAATGAGATAAAGCCAACTGCATGTTTATTGTTTGAGACTGTTGTTTTAATATTTCCATTACCACTTGCGATAATTGAGCTTCTTACTAATTCACCAGAGCTATAGTCAACGATTTCTTGGAACGCATCACGTGAACCTGAACCATCCTCACGAGAGACAACTACGATTTCCATATCATCTCCACCCAGTTCATTCCAGTTCGTTACTTCACCAGTAAAAATCTGCTTTATTTGCTCTATCGTAAGATCTTTTACTTTGTTACTCGGATGAGTCACTACTACAATTCCATCGTAAGCAATAACTACTTCATTCAACCCATTCGCTTTTTCTTCTTCTTTTAAATCCCGCGAAGACATTCCTATTTCCGACACTCCACTAATTGCGTTAGTAATTCCCGCAGAAGAACCAATTTGATTTATCTCAATTCTCGTATCATTTGTCTCTGAATATTTCGCTGCTAATTTCTCAGCAAGCGGCCCTACAGATGTAGATCCTGAAATAGATACTGTAGCACCATTACCATCTGACGTCTGTGAATCATTATCGTTATTGCTTGTACATGCTGTTAGTACAACAAGTATTGAAAGCATGAATAATCCCATTTTTACTTTTTTAAAACTAATCATTTCTAACCTCCAAGAAATATGTTAGGAACTTTTCTTTGTCGTTTTTTGTCTATTATAGAATAAATGCATAGTGTAAATTTTTGATACGATAATTGTAAAGGTATTGTAAATTTTATTAAGAGCAAGATATTTTGTGTTAATTTTTTCTAAATATTTTGCATACGGAGTTAACTTATGATGAGTTTAATTTAAAATAATAATACTTCTTGTTTATTTTGTTTTTTAGTAATTAATAAATTCTATTTAAGCATAGAAATAATAAAAAGCTCGAAGATTCATCTTTGAACCTTCGAGCTTACTTTCGTATATTATTGTAATCTAACCATGCCACTGCTTCGACTTTTATAATTCAAATGTAGAATCTAAAGTTTTCCTTTTGTCCTTATTTTTCAATAAATCCTTCCTAACGAAAGCTACACTTACTTCGCTGGCAAATTTATCTTTACATAGCCTTTTATTAAACTAGGAAGTTTCAAATATTGTATTACCAAAATAAATCAAGCTTTCCCTCCCCATTTACTTATGCGCTTTTCATGGAGAGCTTCTCTGATTGGTAGCTTCTTGATTAGTACCCCTTTATTGTCGTTACACGCTTAAAGAAGAGCGAAAGAACAAAGGCAATAACAGATATGATTAATCCAAGTAATATTGAATTTTGTACCCCTTCAACTAAACCTGTTAATGGATTTTCATATCCTTTTGCTGTAATCGACATTACCGTTACTGCGATTGCTGTACCAATTGCACCAGATACTTGTTGTAATGCATTCATAATTGCAGTGCCATCTGTATATAATTCACGTGGCAATTGATTTAAGCCGTTTGTTTGAGCCGGCATCATTATAAAGGAAATCCCAATAAGTAATAATATATGCATTATAATGATTGTTAAATTTGACGTGTCTGTATCGATCATACGTAAGAAGAATAAACCGATTATTGTTACACCAAGTCCTAATGGTACTATCAACCTTGGACCATATTTATCGAATAGGTTCCCTGCTACAACCGACATAAAGGCATTTACTACGCCACCTGGTAACAGTAATAATCCTGCGATCATCGGCGCAAGTAATAATACATTTTGTAAGTAAATTGGTAAAAGGACCATAACCGATAACAATGTCATCATTAAAGCTAAAATAATTAACAAGCCTAGTGTATACATTGGGTACTTAAATACTTTTAAATTCAGCATAGGTGTTTCAAGCCTGAATTGTCGAATTGCAAATAATACTAAAGCAAGTAAACCAATTCCTACTGCAATATAAACTTCAGTTGTCATAAATGTACCTAATTCACCTGAAATACTGAATCCATAAACGACGCCACCAAAACCGATTGTTGAAAGAATAAATGATAATACATCTAGCTTAGTCGGCTGTACTTCACTAACATTTTCAATGAATTTTAGACCAACTAAAATTGCAATAAGTAAAAATGGTAGTGTTACACCAAAAATAAAATGCCATGAGAATTTTTCTAAAATTACCCCCGCTAGTGTCGGACCAATAGCTGGTGCAAATACAATGACAAGACCAATTTTCCCCATTGCAGCTCCACGTTTTTCAACTGGATATACCATTAAAATAACTGTCATCATTAATGGTAAAATAATCGCGGTTCCTAATGCCTGGACGATACGAGCAATTAATAGAATCGAAAAACTTGGGGCAATGGCTGCAATAAAAGTACCTAAAATCGATAAAGATAATGAAGCAGCAAATAAGTGCCTTGTTGTAAAACGCTGCATTAAAAAGGAAGATACAGGTACAAAAACACCTAATACGAGCAAGTATCCTGTTGTTAACCATTGTACCGTTGAAGTTTCAATGCCAAAACCCTTACTTATCTCAACAAACGCCATATTTAATGCCGTTTCGTTAAACAGTCCGACGAAGGCAGCGATTAGAAAAGGGATTACTATTTTGTTTCTTTTTTCGTATAAGTTACTCATAAAACCTCCTAGTACTCCTTACATATCAAAGAGAGATAAATACTTCACAAATCTCTTCATTAATCGTTTATCAGTGTACTTTTTCATAAATCTATAAATATGTAGCTCTTATTCTCTCATACATTTTACGCTTCGCTTTAAAGCGAGCACACTCTATCATAAGGTGTTAGATACACAAATTCAACCATCTTTTTCAGTTTAAATGCTGTATGATATTTCTTTTTAATAAATAATTCAACTTTTGTAGCATCTTGACCACTAAAACCTATCCTATACCAAATACAACTTTGTAATAAGCTCCATTATTACTCGGAACTGAAAGCTCGGTAAAGTGAAATATGACGAAGATATCCACTTATTACTTCTACTTTATGAACTTATAAAACAATAATAAATCACATATCTACTAGATGCTTTGTTACTTTCAAAATATACATTATTTATGTAATTTGAATGTAAATACTAGATATCCTCTCATTTATTGCAGAAAAACCATATCCTTTACTCTAATAGTTTTTATCTCCTATTGTAATTCCAATTTCAGAATTCCTTTTATAATCCTCAATACTTTATCCCTCATATACAAAATCAATATTATTCCATATGCCCTATGATCAAATGATAGAATTTTACCATTTTTCTTAAAAAACGCAACATTTACACTATATTTACGTTCCAGTAACCTCATATATATATTTACTTCCTATAATTCAAACCGTTGGACAAATAATTTTAGGAGGAACTTTCAAATGAAAAAAAGAGCAAAAAAAGCAATTCCTTTAATCGCAACAACCGTTCTTGCTGCTACAGCTTTTACTACTCAAGCTTTTACTAATAATAATAGCCAAACAGTAGCAGCAAAACAATTAACACAAGAAGAAGTAAAACAAAGTAATGCGACTTGGGTTGCAGGTGATCATCACGTCCATAGCGAATGGAGTGTTGGTTGGGATAACTCTACAAATCCTCCGACACCTATTCAAGCTGGAGATGCTATTTACCCAATTATGAAAAATGCAGAAAAAGCAACAGAATATGGACTCGAATGGGTTATGACAACGGATCATGGTGGTCCTAACCATTCAAAGGTAAATTTAGAGCAAGCTTATCCTGAACTATTAAAATCGCGTGAAGCATATCCAGAATTAATTCAATTCTATGGAATGGAGTTTGATACACCTGCTGCAGACCATAGTACATTGATGATTCCTAAAGTGGATAACGAATCACAAATTCTTTTTGATATTGAAAGTCAATTTAATAAACGCGAACCATACCCAAATGATGGTAGTAGAGATACTGAATCTACAATGATTGAAGCTTTAAACTATATGTTAACTGAGTTGGATGAGGACGAGCAGCCAATTCATATCGCCCACCATCCATCACGTTCAGCAAAAGGTGATGGCGAATGGGGGCAAGATACACCCGAGGAATTCCGTAATTGGAACGATTTAGCTCCTAATATCTCCATAGGGATGGAAGGTGCTCCTGGCCATCAAGCCGCAGCATTAACTCCAGATGGCGAACTTGATGATGGCGCTCGTGGTTCATATGGTAACTACCCAACAATGGGCGGTTATGATCAAATGGCTGCTAAAGTCGGCGGTCTATGGGATTCTATGCTTGGTGAAGGAAGACACTGGTGGATTACAGCAACTTCAGATTCACATGTTAACTGGCGTGAAGGTGGTAGTGACTTCTGGCCAGGTGAATATTCTAAAACTTATGTAAAAGCTGAGAAAGACTACGACGATATTATGGAAAGCCTTCGTGGTGGGAATGTATATGTTACAACTGGTGACCTAATTTCTGAACTTGATGTGAAAGTGCAAGCAGGTGGAAAATCTCCTATCTTTGCTCAATCTAAAGGAAATTCAGCGACTTTAGGAGAAACTCTTACAATACCAGGGAAATCTAAAGATGTAACGGTAACAATTCGCATCAAAGATCCAAATGCCGCAAATGCCAATGGAGATACACCAGAGGTAAAACGTGTTGACTTAATTATGGGTGAAGTTACTGGTAAAGTAGAAGATCGTTCAACTGCGACAAACCCAACTACCAAAGTTGCTAAACGCTTCACAGAAGAAGATTGGACAAAAAATGGAGAATACATTGAGATTTCTTATACTTTAGATAATGTTGATAAAGACAGCTATATCCGTTTACGTGGTACGAATACGGATCAATTAGAACCCGAAACAGACCCTCGCGGTGAAGATCCATGGACAGATCTTTGGTTCTACTCTAACCCAGTGTTTATCAAAACTGCTAAATAATCTATAAAACTAGTACAAGACGAGGAGACAAAGTCCTCCTTGTCTTTTCTCATTATTAAATGCTATAAAGAATCAATTGAAAATGGAGTAGATTTTATGAGAAAGCTATATTTAATTATTATATTAATTCTTTCAATTACCACTACCCTTCAATCCCCTTCTGCCTATGCTCATACCAATAATAGTGAAGGTTACTCTCTTATTGAGGTAAATGATAATCATATCAATTATGAACTGAAGGTTGACCTCACAGAACTTGGTCATGCCATAAATCTAGAAATGGGACAGCAGCAATTATTTGATACGAAAATAGTTCAGGATTATGTCAATTCTCGTATTGAACTTTATGCGGATAGTGTAAAAGTAGAAGGAACGCTTGAAGCATCTGATGTTGAAACAATTAATGACAAACAGTTTGCTGTCATGAACCTAAAATACCAATTAGAAGACAAACCTGAAAAGCTAGTCTTAGATTATAATATGTTTCTAGATGATTCAGATCCAAGTCACGCCAATTATGCAACGGTTAAATTAGATGGCGGACAACAAGAAGGAGTTCTTAGTTTCGAGTCAAGAGAGCTTGAAATCGGTGAAGTGAGTTTTGTTCAAACTGCAACACAGTTTCTTTTACTTGGCTTAGAGCATATTTTTACAGGCTACGATCATATTCTGTTTGTTATTAGCTTATTATTTGGAGCAAAGACCATCAAAAATAATTTCACTTTGGTAACTGCGTTTACTATTGCCCATAGTATAACTCTAATTCTTGCAACATTAGATATTGTGCAGTTACCAGGTAGATTGGTAGAAGCTACAATTGCGTTGAGTATTATTTACGTAGCACTTATTAATATTTTTAACCCTGACTCAAAGCAGCAGCCATGGCTTGCCTTTGCCTTTGGTCTCATCCACGGATTTGGTTTTGCAGGAATTCTTTCAGAAATGCGATTAGATGGAAGTCACCTAGCCACGTCTCTATTATCTTTCAATATCGGGATTGAAATTGGACAACTGATTATTGTAGCCATCGTATTCCCTATCCTTCTGTGGTTAAAGAAATTAACTGTTAAACCAGCTACATGGGTGATTCCGGGAGCTTCAGTGGCAATCTTAGCCTTTGGACTCGTTTGGTTTATTGAAAGAGCTTTTTAACGACATAACTATTAAGAGACTCAATTGGCCAACAAAGCCTTTATTCATTAGTTGAAAAAATTACTTGTACTCACGAAGGTAAAATCCATATACACTATACCTTGTTAATCCGTTACAAGTAGCATAAAACTCTACATAAGGACAACTAGCATATGGTTAGTTACTCTCATTTAAATTAAAATACGAGACACACTCTCCTTAACAAGCAAAAAGAACGAATTCCTCCGTCGGGAATTCGTTCTTTTTTTCATTACTATATTAACTACAACCACGCAACCACCCTACAATGTACAGTGTGTATGGAGCAACAAAAGAATGTTGGTGGGTTTCTAAAATTTATTTAGTAAGTAAAAAAAGTGAGTGAAAATCAATAAGGAGTAAGCTATCAAAAAACATTCTTTTGATAGCTTACTCCTCATCGAAATAAATCTATTTTTTTTCGTTATCAGCTTTTTCTGTTAAATCCTTATTATAATTGTACTGAGAAGGATCGACTTTAGTAAATCCTGCCAGTGAATAGAATCTCAATAAGTCACCATTCACAACTTTATCAGAAATTTGTAATTTATTATCTACTTGCATTTGGTACTTATTCGCTTTTTCTAATTGATTTGCGTCATCTACTGGTAAACCAGTTCTAGCATCATAGTATTTCCCATCAATTGAATAGATAGTAGGACTGACATAATCATCGTTTCTAAACGTTACTACTTCATTATGCTCTTTTGATAATATGTCGGTACCAAATTGAACATAATTTTGTGATTCAATTCCAAGTAAGTGCAATAAGGTTGGAAGAAGGTCTATTTGTCCTCCGTAAGTATGATTGACTTCCCCTTGCATTCCTGGAACGTGAATAATTAATGGCACACGTTGTAAATTAGCACTTTCATAAGGTGTAATTTCTTTTCCAATGATTTGTTCCATGGCTTTATTATGATTTTCGGAAATACCGTAATGGTCACCATAAAAAACAAGCATACTGTTATCATATAAGCCTGACTTTTTTAATTCATCAATGAACTGTTCAATTGCTTCATCCGCATAACGAGCAGTTTGGAAATAATCATCTACACTTGCATCACCAGTATTAGCTTTACCAATTGTTGTTAGGTCTTGATTCATTTTATATGGATAATGGTTCCCAACCGTAATAAATTTCGAATAGAAAGGTTGAGGTAAAGTTTTCATTAGATCTAATGATTGTTCAAAGAATGGCTTATCCAATAAACCATATTCAGCCATATCTTCTTCAGAACTAGTGTCATAATAATTAGCATCAAAGAAATGGTCATAGCCGAATGATTTATAAATCTCATTACGGTTCCAGAAACTTCCACTATTTCCATGAAACACAGCAGATGTATAGCCATCCTCTTTTAATATTGCAGGAGCTGCTTGATACGTATTCTGACCTTTTGTAATAAATGCAGATCCTTGCGGTAAACCAAATAAAGAGTTTTCAAGCATAAATTCAGCATCTGAAGTTTTACCTTGAGCTGTTTGATGGAAGAAGTTATCAAAGTATAGTGTATTCGGATCTTTTGTTAATGAATTTAAGAATGGTGTTACTTCTTCACCGTTTAATTTATAGTCAATCAAAAAGTTTTGGAATGACTCCAAATGGATATAGATGACATTCATTCCTTTTGCTGCGCCAAAATATTCTTGATTAGGTTCCGCATAGTTAGATTTTGTAAAGTTAATAACTTCTGTTATATCATCGCTATCAGCTAAAGCCCTTTTTGAAGACGCCTTAATAGTTTCAGTAGCGTCATATAACGTATAGTTATACATTCCTATATACTTAACAATATAGTTTCTATCAAAACCACGAGTTAATAACTGTGGACGATCAGCGTTAGCTAGTCCTAAATTTAAAGCAGATATTCCTATTGCAAAAGCAATCACTGCAATTGCTTTTTTGTATCTAATTTTACTATTATCTTTTTGTATTTTTTTAGATAACCATAGGTAAATCAACAAAAATACATCGATAAAGAACAATATATCGTAGGGTTTTAATAAAGAAATAACACTGCCGCCTAAGTCTCCAAAGTTTTGCGTTTGAGTAATCGTTGGTAATGTAATATAGTCACTAAAAAATCTATAATAAACTACATTTGCATATAAAAGAATGGACATAAGAGAGTAAATTACAACAAGTAATGCATATTTCCCCCGTCCTTTGAAAATGAATGAAATTCCAAGAAACAACATAGCTGAACCCAATGGATTTAATAGTAAAAGGAATTGTTGAAGGAATCCTTCTACCCCTAAGTTAAACTGTGTTACTTGTGTGATATATGTTTTAATCCATAGCATGAAAACGGCAAATAAATAAAAACCAAAAAACTTGTTTAAAAAGACAGCTTTTTTATTATCTAAACTTTCCATTTTTCACCTTCCTATTACTCTAAAAATTAAGTTTTACATTAATAGATTAATTTGGTAAAATATAATTTTACTATAATTTTTACAGAGATATTATATAATACATTACGTTCGGACTTCTGTCAAGTACTTTTTTCTCTTATCGTACCTTTATTTATTCTTATAGAATGGATATTTTGCTTAAAGCGTCAAAAATAACGACTCTTAAAAATCAGTAAGTATTTATTAAATTATCAAATCAAAAGCGGATTCCAATATAGGAATCCGCTTTTGATTAAAACTATACTAACTCCAACCACGCGACTGCTAATTATAAATAATTTTATATGTAAAGGATGTTTTTTCAGGACTGTTTCTAATGTTCAAGACCTGCAATGCCGAAGCCCCCAGGTCCAGAGTGAGTAGAAATCATAGCGCCTGCTTGAATCCATATTACATTTTCAAAACCTGATTGATTTGCGATTTCATTCATCCGCTGCTTGATACTTTCATTGAGTCCGATTGAGTATATAAAATAAAGTTGTTCTCTATCAATATTATATTGATTTAAATAATCTCGCATGAGTTTTTCAGCAACTCCACTAATTTCCCCACGGTATTTTCTAATTGAGACAAGATTCCCTTCTATTAATTCAATACAAGGTTTTATTTTTAACAATGCCCCGCCGAGGTAAGCAATATTACTAACGCGTCCACCAGCTCTTAAAAATTCTAAGCTGCCGGGTACGAAAGCCAATCTTGATTTAGGAACCTTTGATTTTATTTTTTCTATGAATTGCAAAGGTTCAATTGCAGGTTCTTTCTCTAGCATAGTAACAGCATCCATCACAATTGCAGTTAATCCACCCGTAACATTCAAAGCATCAATTAGGAAAAGATCTTCAAAATCTTCTGCTGCAATTAACGCATTTTGAAAGGAAGAAGATGCTTTTGATGTATAACCAATGTGAATAATGATGCTATCAGGATAATTTTTTCTAATTCTCGTAAAAAACTCATGATATTCATGAACATTAGTGGCAGTTGTAGATGGTATCTTTTTTGTGCGATTATGAAAGTCATAAATTTCTTTTACGGATAGATCACCATCTAAATAGTCATGTCCATCCATGATGACATGCATCGGTACCACCTGAACAGCATGTTTGTCAGCTAAATCTTTTGGTAAATCCGCTCCACTCTCTGTCGATAAAATAATCCTATTCAATTGTACGTCCCTCCAATTAACACACTATGATTTACTCTAACTATACACTAAAAGGGAAAATCATTCGTTAAATCTTCAGAATTTTTTAAACTTTGAAAGACTTCGATTTCATATCTGAAGAGAATACACTTCTTAGGGTACGCGTGAAATCTGGCGGGAAAATTACACACCTCGTCATAGATTCAAATCTACTCCATTCAAATAAATCCAATAAAAAAATTCTAATTTCGTAATAGTTTTTACGAAATTAGAATCTAATTAAAAAGTATATTTACTTATTCAACTCCAACCACGCGACTGCTTCACAATGTGCAGAGTGTATGTGGCAACACATGTTGTGCTGGTGGGTTCAATACCACATTCATTCCAGCCAATTCACTGCTTAATAAGCTCTCTTTTTGCGGTTACATCATTCTACCGTCCAACGTCAATCAACATTGTTTGATTCAAAGTTATTGAGCAATGCACGCACTTCATCTGTTGATTTCGTGTTCATCAATTGATTTCTTAATTCACCAGCTCCACGGAATCCTTTGACATAAATTTTGAAAAATCGATGAAGTCCTGTGATCGAACGTGGTAGTACTTCCGCATATTGATCTTGAAGATCAAGCTGCAGTCTTAAAAGATCAAGGTACTCTTTACTGCTATGCTCTTTTGGCTCTTTTTCAAAAGCAAAAGGATTTTTAAAGATACCTCGCCCGATCATAACGCCATCAATACCATATTGTTCAGCAAGCTGCATCCCAGTTTGACGGTCAGGAATGTCACCATTGATTGTTAGTAGCGTATTTGGTGCGATACGGTCACGTAATTTTTTGATTTCCGGAATTAGCTCCCAATGCGCATCAACTTGGCTCATTTCTTTTCTTGTACGTAAATGAATAGAAAGGTTCGCAATATCCTGTTTTAAAATATGCGTTAGCCACTCCTCCCACTCATTTACATCATTATATCCAAGTCGCGTTTTCACGCTGACAGGCAGTCCGCCTGCTTTTGCTGCTTGAATAAGTTCAGCTGAAACGTCTGGACGCAGA
The DNA here is from genome assembly GCF_037104765.1 of Psychrobacillus mangrovi. Classification (NCBI taxonomy): domain Bacteria; kingdom Bacillati; phylum Bacillota; class Bacilli; order Caryophanales; family Bacillaceae; genus Psychrobacillus; species Psychrobacillus mangrovi. Next base: position 156,012 of record NZ_JBAWSY010000007.1, read on the forward strand.
ATCAGGCCACTACCTTTCCCTCTCGTGGCCACATTCGGTACTGGGCAGCCCATATTAATATCGATGCCTTTAAATCCCATCTCTGCCATGCCAATACTCATTTGACGGAAATATTCGGGGTTATCCCCCCAAATATGTGCCACCATTGGCTGTTCATCTTCTGTAAAAATCAAACGGCCACGCACACTTTTCATGCCCTCTGGATGACAATAGCTATCCGAGTTTGTAAACTCTGTGAAAAATACATCCGGTCGACCGGCTTCACTTACTACGTGACGAAAAACAACATCTGTCACATCTTCCATTGGTGCAAGTACGAAAAATGGTTTCGGTAAATCCTGCCAAAAATTTTCTTTCATTTGAATTCAAATCCTCTCGTTTAACAGCAAAAGCAGATGATTTAGAAAGTACATGTTCGTATTTCTAAATTGTCTGCTTTTATATTTATTTAATTAAACTAACTCCAACCACGCAACCGCTTCACAATGTGTCGTCTGCGGAAACATATCTACTGGTTGAATTTCTTTTGTTTTATAGCCACCATCTTCTAATATACGGAGATCACGAGCAAGCGTCGCTGGATTACAAGATACATAAACGACTCTTTTCGGGCGTTGTTCAATAATCGTGTTTAGCAGTGCTTCGTCACAGCCTTTTCTAGGTGGATCTACTACTAGTACATCTGCTTTCTTACCTTCTTTATACCATTTTGGTATGACTACTTCTGCAGGCCCAGCCTCGAAGTAAGTGTTGGTAAATCCATTTAACTCAGCATTTCTTTTCGCATCTTCAATTGCTTGTGGGACGATTTCTACACCTAGCACCTGTTTTGCTTTTTGTGCTAGGAATAAAGAAATTGTACCGATTCCGCAATAAGCATCAATTACCGTTTCATCTCCTGAAAGCTGCGCGTAATCGAGCGCTTGTTTATAAAGAACTTCTGTTTGTTCAGGATTTACCTGATAGAAGGACCTTGCAGATATTTCAAAACGTACATTACCGATTAAATCCTCGATAACTGCTTTGCCCCAAAGTACATTCGTTTCATCACCGAAAATCACATTTGTATTACGTGTGTTCACGTTTTGCACTATAGATGTGACTTTCGGTTCAACCTCACGAATCAACTCAATGATGGCATCTCTTTTTGAGAGTTTTGCATGTTTGGTAACTAAGACGACCATTACTTCTCCTGTTGCTCTACCTTTTCTAACAACAAGATGGCGTAATTGGCCTTTTTTCGATTCTTCATTATAAGGAACTAAATCTAACTCTAATGCTTTTTCTTTCACTGCACGCATCAATCTATCTGCTTCATCTGATTGAATTAAGCATGTGGAAGTATCCGCAATACGATGAGTTTTAGATTGATAAAAACCAGCTAGTACTTGTCCATCTTCCAGTGCAAACGGTATTTGGGATTTATTTCGATATTCCCAAGGTTTATCCATTCCTTTTACTGGAAGGACAGGAACATCTATTTTTCCAATACGCTTCATGACATTTCGAACCATATTTTCTTTCCATGCGAGCTGTCCTTCATATGATAAATGCTGTAATTGACAGCCTCCACATTCTCCAAAAACAGGACATGGTGCCTCTACTCTAAATGGAGACGGTTCTACAATATTAATTAATTTAGCAAATCCATAATTTTTTAATGTTTTAAGCACATGAATTTCTGCAGTCTCGTTCGGCAAGCCACCTTGGATAAATAGTGGGTATCCATCGACTTTCGCAACTCCTGCTCCGTCATGTGTTAAATCTTCTATATGAACTGTAAGGCGATCATTTTTCGTTACTGGTGTATTCACTTTATTTCTCCGTTCTAGTTTTGATTGATTTATTATACCATCCGGAACAATGCTTTTCAGTAATTAACTATTTTTCCAACTTAAGCTCCTATTTTTCCAACTAATCAACGAATTATTCCAACTAAGCCCTATCCCGCAAAAAAAGAACCTCAATATAGAGGTTCTTTTGCATTATTTCATTTCTACCACTTGCTTGTTAATGATATAAGATAGCTCTGACCATGAATTGATTTCAAAAGTCGGCTTAATGTCAGTTAGGTTCTGCTTTCTCTTTGGATTAAACCAGCAAGTATCAATACCAAAATTATTTCCACCTTGAATATCAGATGTTAGCGAATCGCCAATCATTAAAACGCTTGAAGGATCTGAAATTTGAAGTTTATCCAACGTATATTCGAAAATTTCTTTTTGAGGCTTTTGAAAACCAGTTTCTTCTGATGTTATAACAGCTTCAAATAAATCCTTTAACGACGAACCACTTACTCTAGCATGTTGTGCATCTTTAAAACCATTTGTTAATAGCGCAAATCTACAATCAGTTAGGCCCGCAAACATTTCCTCGACTCCGTCAATCATATGAACTTCTTTTCCTAAATTTTCTATATACTTCTGACCAAAATCTGCTGGATCTATATCAAGCGTATGCTCTATAAATAAACGTTTAAATCTCTCTACTTTAAGCTCTGCAAGAGTTGTGCGACCATGCTCCAAATCATCCCACAATACTTTACTAATAGCTTTGTAACTTGCAAGATAATCGTTTAGTCCATTTGGAAATCCATATTCCTCAAACAAAACTTTAAACGCATTCTGTTCGGTCATTCCAAAGTCTAATAGCGTATCATCCAAATCAAATAGTAAAACATCGTATCTCATTTTATTTCCGCCCTTCATTTTATTCCTATTCTTATTTTAACATATTGAACTTTATCCGCTTGAAATAGGACTCCTGGAATAATGTTTCATGGATTTATTCAAATAGAAAAAGACTATAGAAAAACTCAAAATTCTACGAGTTCTTCTACAGTCCCTAAGAACCTTCTTTATTTGTCAGATACTGCTCCATCCTTAGAAGCAGCCCAAAACGCCACAATTATTGATCCGATCAGTACTATAAATGGTGCATAAAATATCAGAAAGTCAGCCATGCGAACTCCTCCTTATGCGTGATTGTCTTTTTTACCTCGAATATAATCTTTATTGAACAGGAATAGACGTAATAATAAATACAGAGATGGGATTAATAGCGCAAACCCTAAAATGAATGCAATGATTAAGGAAATCGCCATCGCTTCATTTGTAAAGCTATCGTATATAGTTAGGTACGGATATAACAAATAGGGGCGATGAGCAAATCCATATGCAAAGAATGCTATTAAAAACTGGCCAACAAGTAACCAAAACGCTTTGCCGTAACTACGTTTTTTAAATAAAAGCCAAACGGTACCTATAAATAATAGAAAAGATAAACCAAACGCCCACCAAATTTCCAACAGATTAGCATAGTGCTCAGGGTTATGCGAACGTAATTCTACCATGATTCCTAGCGCAGTTATAATTGTCGGAAATGCCCAAACTAATGCATATTTTCGCATTAGTTTAGTTGCTTCTTTATCTCCTGCTTTATTGGCATACCAAGTTAAAAATACCGCTGATATATACAGAACTGCAGATAAACTAAGTACCACAATCGACCAAGTTAAAGGACTTGTAAATAAAGCATTGTAATCCAAAACTGGTGCGTCGTTTACCATAGTAATAAATCCGCCCTCAGAAATCGTCAATACAATGGACAAAGCAGCCGGTATAAATAGTCCCGCTAGTCCATACATAAATGAGTAACCTTTATGTCCTCTAGAGCCATATGTCTCAAACGCATAATACGAACCGCGGATTGCTAATAAAATGAGCGCAATACTTGCTGGTACTAGTAAGGTCGTTCCATAGTAGTATGCTGTCTTCGGGAAAAAGCCAATTATTCCTACAAAGAAGAACACGAGAAACACATTCGTTACTTCCCAAACAGGTGATAAATAACGCTGAATAATATTCGTTAAAATATGCTGCCTTCCTGTTAGTAAGCTATATGCATTAAAAAAGCCAGCGCCGAAGTCAATGGAGGCTACAATCAAATAACCAAATAAAAACGTCCATAACACGGTAATTCCGATGATCTCTAATGTCATGAAAAATCACCGCCTCTCTCAGCATGTCGATCCTCTAGCTCTTGTTCCACTGGATTTTTTCTAAACATACGTGTTAGTACTACTACACTACCAATTCCAAGAACAATGTATAATCCAGCAAACAAAACTAACATCGTATCTACATGTGCACTTGTTGTTGCAGCATCTTCAACCCGCATGAGTCCTCTTAAAATCCAAGGTTGTCTTCCTACTTCCGCTAACCACCAGCCTGCTTCTATTGCAATAATGGATGCTGGTCCACCTAAGACTATTAGCCAACGATAAAACTTTGTATCGACGAATGACCATTTTATTAGCTTCCCTAACCAGTACAAAGCTGAAAGAGCAACCATTCCCATTCCGATCGTCACCATTAAGTCAAACAAATAATGAATATATAATGGTGGTATCTCATCTTCTGGGAATTGATCCAAACCGATTACTTCAGCTGTCGGATTTCCGTGTGCAAGTATACTTAAAGCAAACGGAATCTTAATGGCGTATTTCACCTCGCCGTCATCCATAACCCCATACAATATTAACGGTGCGTTTTCTTCTGTTTCAAAATGCCATTCTGCCGCTGCTAATTTTTCAGGTTGGTATTCTGCTAAATACTTTCCTGAAAAATCACCGATGATGGCAGTAGCAATTGCAAATATAAGTCCAACTTTCATCGTTAAATACAATGCTTTTTTATGATATATATGATTTGAACCTTTTAATAAACGGAAAGCTGCTATTGCTGCTAAAACAAATGCAGCAGTCATATAAGCAGTTACGACTACGTGAGCAACTTTTGTAGGCATCGCAGGATTGAACATTGCTAATAAAGGGCTAATATTGACTAACTCTCCGTTTACTACATCGAATCCCTGTGGAGCATTCATAAATGCATTTACAATAGTAATAAATACAGCGGAAGCCGATGCCCCAATTGCTACAGGGATAAGTAATAATAAATGCTTCTTTTGATTCTCAAATCGATCCCATGTGTATAAATAAATTCCAAGGAAAATAGCTTCAAAAAAGAACGCAAATGTCTCCAGAAATAACGGAAGTGCAATAATATGACCTGCAAGTTCCATAAAGTTCGGCCATAGTAAAGAAAGCTGCATTCCTATAGCTGTTCCAGTTACTACACCAACTGCAACAGTAATGACAAATCCTCTCGCCCATCGTCTTGCTAGTAATATGTAATGTTCATCATTTTTCTTTATGCCCACCCACTGGGCAATCATAATCATTAAAGGTACGCCTACACCGATGGTTGCATAAATAATATGAAAAGATAAGGTCATTTCAGTTAATACACGACTAAAAAATACAGCTTCTTCATTTCCCATCTATTAAACCTCCTTAACTACCAAATATTCTACCCATAATGGACAGTATCATAATCCCAGCCACAATAAAAGCTAGCCACATTAAATATTTTTCTTGTTTTTTATACATACCTTCCTCCTTCAACACACAATACCATTCCCTTTCTTAGTTAATTTATAACCTAATCCCGGTAAAATATAACTAAAGTGAATAAAATAAAACCCAGCATGCTCTAAATAAGCATGCTGGGTTTATTTAAGGTCTATCTTGTTCACGTATTTCATCAATTGGTACAAAAACTTCTACATGTCTATATAAGTTTTCAAAGGTCGCTGGAATATTGCCTCCATACTCCCCATCTAAATTTAGCAGTACTTTATCCTCAGAAGTCACCGTTATATGGGTAGCTTTCTCAGAAATAACTAGTGGATCATTTAAATGCTCACCTCGGATTGCTAAGGTAGCAAGGCGAATAAATTCGGCAATATTACATTTCTTTAAAATTAACAATGTAAATTTACCGTCATTTATACTTGAATTTGGTGCGAGTTTTTCAAAGCCACCGACAGAATTGGTTAACCCAACCAAGAACATCATTGCTTCATCTTCAAAAACTTCCCCATCGTATTCAATCTTCACTTTAGTAGCATTAATCGAAGGTAACATTTCTATTCCTTTTAAATAATACGCAAGCTGGCCAAGCATCGTTTTTAACTTACTTGGAACTTCATATGTGAGCTCTGTAATTCTTCCGCCACCTGCAATATTAATAAAATAACGACCATTTACTCTACCCACATCTACTGGAATTGTGTCACCTTTAACTATAATATCTACCGCTTTATGGATATCGCGTGGAATATGTACCGCCCTCGCAAAATCGTTTGTAGTTCCCATAGGAATAAGTCCAATTTTTGGTCGATTTTCAAATTCACTTACTCCTGCCACTACTTCATTCAACGTTCCATCTCCACCGGCAGCAACAACTAAATCAAAGCCTCTTTGAACCGCTTTCTTTGCAGCTTCTATGGCATCTCCTTCACCTGTTGTAGCATGACAAGACGTTTCGTAGCCCGCTATTTCTAGAGCTTCCAGAACTTCAGGTAAGTGCTTTTTAAAAAGCTCTCGGCCAGAAGTTGGATTATATATGATTCGTGCACGTTTCATATAGATTTCCTTTCCACTTTACAATTTCTTCATGTGATATAGACAATATCTCTTAATAAAAGGTTCCATTCTATGAACATTAAAAGAGCCGACTAATGCCGACTCCAACTGCTTTTAATTGTTTTTATTTTTGTAGTGCTTGTAACCAGTTGCTACGAATATCTTCGTAAACAGCTAAATGGAAGTCTTTGTTCTCGACAAATTCTTTTGTCATTTGCTCAAAGAACGCTTTTTGAGTTTCTTCGAATGTTGGATCTTCTTTAGGTGGGAACTTTTCTCTATTTTCCATTACATATTGTTGAACTTTTTCTGCACGAGGTCCCCATTTAGAAATTACTTCTCCATCTTTATTTATTAATAAATAAACGGGAATGGAACGACCACCGTTCGTTAAATATTGATCGATCAAATCAAGGTTCTCATCGCGATAGACAGCTCGTACTTCGATATCGGCTGCTTCCGAAATTCTACGCAGAATTGCATTATTCATCATAGCATCCCCACACCAGTCTTCTGTAATTACAAGTATATGTGGATTCTTATCCTTTAATACTGTGATAAACTCATCATCAGCAGGAACCTCAAATTTTTCGTAAATACTAAATGATTCCTCTTTTTTCGTCGTCATATCATCCATGTATTGTGTAAGCGATTTAGCTTCGTCAAAATATTGTTGTTCTGTAGGCATTTGAGAAACCCCCTTTTATTTTTAAGTATACTTCGTTCAGTCGGCTAATTCAAATTAGTTGGTTTCATGTGAAAATGGGATGGTCTATTCGAATAATCGGATGGTTCCTGCTGATAATCGGGTGGTTCTCCCAGATAATCGGTTGGCTTCTCCCAATAATCGGTTGGTTCTTCTCAATAATCGGTTGGCTCCTCATATAATCGGTCGAATCCCTCTCATTATCGGTTGAATTCCTCTCATTATCGGTCGAACCCCTCTTTTAATCAGATGGTTCTCCCAGATAATCGGTTGGCTCCTCCTATAATCGGTTGGCTCCTCTGAATAATCGGATGGTTCCTCCTAATAATCGGGTGATTCCCCCTCATAATCGGATAGCTCCATAAAATATTTCACAAAAAAAACCGACTCAAAATATTCATTTCGAGTCGGTCTAGATTATTTAGCGTTTTACAATTTCTTCTTGTAAGATTTTGTTTACAAGTGGTGGGTTAGCTTGTCCTTTTGTTGCTTTCATAATTTGTCCAACAAGGAAACCGATTGCACGGTCTTTACCGTTTTTAAAGTCTTCAATAGATTGTGGGTTGGCATCCAGAGTTGTAATTACGATTTCACGAAGTGCGCCTTCGTCTGAAATTTGTACTAAGCCTTTAGCTTTTACAACTTCTTCTGCTTCTCCGCCGTTATCTGCAAGCTCTTTGAATACTTTTTTCGCAATTTTAGAAGAAATGGTACCATCTGAAATTAACTTAATCATTCCAGCTAAATTAGATGGAGTTAATTTAGTATCTTTCAATTCTTTTTGGTCTGCATTTAAGTAAGCTGAAACTTCACCCATTAACCAGTTGGAAGCCAGTTTCGAGTCAGCTCCAAGGGCAATTGTTTCTTCAAAGAAATCGGACATTTCTTTTGTTAATGTTAGAACCATTGCATCATACGCAGGCAATCCTAGTTCTTCGATATAACGTTTTTTACGAGCGTCCGGAAGTTCTGGTATTTCTGAGCGTACACGCTCTAACCAAGCATCATCAATTACAATATCCACTAAATCAGGCTCTGGGAAATAACGATAGTCATCTGTACCTTCTTTAACACGCATAAGAATCGTCTTACCTGTTTTCTCATCATAACGACGAGTTTCTTGCTCGATGATTCCACCTGAAGTTAGTACTTGTGCTTGACGTAGCTCTTCATGCTCAAGCCCTTTACGTACAAAGTTGAAAGAGTTTAAGTTTTTCAACTCTGTTTTAGTACCAAATTCCTCTTGTCCATATGGACGTATAGAAATGTTAGCGTCACAACGTAAAGACCCTTCTTCCATTTTACAATCGGATACACCTGTATATTGAATGATAGACTTTACTTTTTCCAAGTAAGCATACGCTTCTTCAGGTGTACGAATATCTGGTTCTGATACGATTTCAACAAGTGGAGTACCTTGACGATTGAAATCCACTAAAGAGTAACCATCTGCATGCGATAATTTCCCTGCATCTTCTTCCATATGAAGACGAGTAATACCAATACGCTTTGTTTCCCCATTTACTTCAATTTCAACCCATCCATTTTTACCGATTGGCTTATCAAACTGTGAAATTTGATAAGCTTTCGGATTGTCAGGATAGAAATAATTTTTACGATCCATTTTTGTATTTTGCTCGATTTCCATGTTTAATGCAAGAGCTGCACGCATAGCATAATCGACTACGTTTTTATTTAACACCGGTAGTACTCCTGGATATCCAAGGTCGACTACTGTTGTATTTGTATTTGGTTCTGCACCAAAGTGGTTAGGTGCGGATGAGAAGATTTTTGAGTTTGTTTTCAACTCTACGTGTACTTCTAATCCAATTACTGTTTCAAAGTTCATGTTATTTTCCCTCCCAAATTTGAGGAGTTTGTTTATGGAAATCAGTCGCTTGCTCGTAAGCATGAGCTACGCGATAAATTGTCGACTCATCAAAGTAGTTTCCGATAATTTGTAAACCAAGCGGTAGCCCATTTTCAAATCCACATGGAATAGAAATAGCAGGCACACCTGCAAGATTAATGGGAATAGTTAAGATATCATTTGCATACATCGTTAATGGATCTTCAACCTTCTCACCAATTTTAAATGCTGGTGTTGGGGCAGTAGGTCCGATAATAACATCATAATCTGCTAACACTTTATCGTAATCCTCTTTAATCAATGTACGAACTTGTTGCGCTTTTTTGTAATATGCATCGTAAGTCCCTGCACTTAAAGAATAAGTTCCAAGCATAATACGACGTTTAACTTCATCTCCAAATCCTTGAGCTCTAGTTTCTTTGTAAAGATCCATCAAGTTTTGTACATTCTCTGCACGGAAACCATAACGAATACCATCGAAACGAGAAAGGTTAGAGGATGCTTCAGATGAAGAAAGAATATAGTATGTTGCTAAAGCATATTTAGAATGTGGTAAGGAAACCTCTTCCCAGGTTGCTCCAAGAGATTCCAATACTTTCAACGCGTCTAAAACGGATTGACGAGCCGCTTCTCCAACGCCTTCTCCTAAATATTCTTTCGGAACAGCGATACGTAGACCTTTAATATCTCCAGTTAAAGCTGCAGCAAAATTTGGTACATCAACGTCAGCAGAAGTAGAATCGTTGGCATCAAGACCAGAAATCGCCTCTAAAAGTAGTGCGTTATCTTCTACATTACGAGTGATTGGTCCAATTTGGTCTAGAGAAGATGCAAATGCAACTAATCCAAACCGAGATACACGACCATATGTTGGTTTCATACCAACAACACCGCAATAAGCCGCTGGTTGACGAATAGAACCACCTGTATCAGAACCCAATGAGAAAGGTACTTCCCCTGCTGCTACTGCTGCTGCAGATGCACCTGAAGAACCACCAGGAACACGGTCCAATGCCCATGGATTTTTAGTTGTTTTATATGCTGAGTTTTCATTTGAAGAACCCATTGCAAATTCATCCATATTTAGCTTTCCGATTGTTACCATTCCTGCTGCACGTAGCTTTTTCACGACAGTAGCGTCATAAATTGGATTAAATCCTTGTAAAATTTTACTTGCGCAAGTTGTTTCTAAACCCTCTGTCACTATATTATCTTTTACTCCGATAGGTAAACCAAACAATGGCCCACGTTCTTCGAAAGGAATTTCGTCTAATTCTGTAGCTTTTGCTAGCGCTTTTTCTTCATCTAATGCTAGGAAAGCTTCTACACTTCCATCTAACTCTGCGACTCTTTCATACGCTTCTTTCGTTAGATCAGTAATCGTAATTTCTTTTTTATGTAATAAAGCTTGTAGTTCTTTCGATGAACGTTCAAATAACGTCATTAGTTTCCCTCCTCACACTTCTTATTCCATAATGGATGGTACTTTTACTTGACCTGCTTCTTGTTCTTTTACGTTTAACATCATTGTTTCTCGATCTAATCCTTTACTAGCTTTGTCTTCACGCATAACATTAACTAGTGGTAAAACATGAGATGTTGGTACTACATTTGTCGTATCCAACTCTTTTAATTGTTCAGCAAAATCCGTAATTGCACCTAGTTGAAGAGCAAATTTTTCTGCTTCTTCCTCCGTAATTGCAAGTCGTGCCAAATGTGCTACGTGCTTTACTTCTTCTTTTGAAATATTCGCCATTAATTACACCTCCGAATTCAATAACCATAAGCAATATCATATCATTTTTCACACTAGTTGAACAGAGTGACACTTTTTATTGTGAATATATATGCACAGTCGGGTCTTCATCGCCTGGTTTCTTAATCAATAATGCTTCCGCTCTATCCAAAGAATTTACTTGAACTTCTATATTTAACGAAGTATTAAAGTGATCTTTTAATAATCCTGCAAGATACTGTGTAAAACCTATTATTTCTGCAGTACCATAAAACTGAATTGGAATATTAATCGATAATTTCTGCAACTGATCGTCTTTAAAATATCCTGTCCCAATAATACTTGTGTAATTGGGAAAGTACATCTCCACATCTTGTTTAAAGTTTCGGAAAATCGTATCTAAATCACGATATTTTTCTTTAGATTCTCCTGAAGGGAATAATATATATTCCTCATTAATCTGCTTCCAATCAGAAACATTTTTTCCACCCGGAGCTACACTATAGGTGAAGTATGTCCCTGGAACAACTGCATTCTTACTATTTTGTTTGAATAAACCAACAACGATTGGAACATTTGCTAGAGCTTCGTCTTTACGCATACGCGAAACTACTTCTTCAGCAATTCGTTTTCCATTTTCTTCAATTTGCGCTTGTGATAAAGGCTCCTCATACCATGCTCCATATTGCTCTTTTTGATAATAGTATATAGAGTTTAAAGCAAGTCCGACTGAAACACCTGCAACTTTTACCGTATTATCTTCTTGTTTTAAATAGTTTTGTTCAACAATATGCGTAATATAAACAGGAGCTTTTTTTGCTTTTTCTTCGCCTGTCAAGCCCTCATCGCTTGGATTTAAACCACCTTCTTCTTGATTGCTTCTAGCTAACCAATCCTTCAACATGCTACCTTCTAAATATTGGCCTTCTTGAAATAAATACGTATCTGGAGAAAACTCATTTCGAGAAATTCGAAGCAATCCATTTTCTACTTCTTTCATATCGTATTTAGTCGCAAGATTGGATACGACTAGCCCTCGACTTGCACTTTCCTCATAAGGCTGTAAAGTTCGGTAGTAAGTTTCATCTAATTGTAAACTTGGAATGACTACTGTTTTTGTTGTTTCTTTCTCAGTGTCTTGAATTACTTCTGTTTCTTTATCCAACGAAGGAGTACACCCAGAAACAATAAGCAATAAAATTAGACTGGACATTCCTATTAATTTTTTTGCCATGTTCAAACTCCTTTACTTCGATAATTGGTCTAGTAGTTTTTGTTCATCCCAGACTTCAATTCCTAGGCTTGTAGCCTTTTCAAGCTTTGAACCTGCATCTTCTCCTGCAATGACTAAGTCAGTTTTTTTACTAACACTACCTGCGACATTTCCACCTAAATCCTCAATTTTTTCTTTTGCTTCTTGCCTTGTTAATTGTGTAAGCTTCCCTGTCAGAACAATAGTCTTATTTGCAAACGGGCTATTTTCTATAGTAGCAGCGTCTACAATTTTACCCGTATAGTGTAGAGTGAGCCCAGCTTCTTTTAATCTTCCGATTAACAGTCTTACTTCCTCTTGCTCAAAATAAGTCACAAGTGAATCCGCCATTTTATCGCCAATTTCAAAGATTGCTGTTAGTTCTTCTTTCGTTGCTTTCATTAATGCATCGAAGCTATGAAAAGTTTCGGATAAAATTTTCGCTGCTTTTTCACCTATATGACGAATACCAAGACCAAATAAGACTCTTTCCATCGAATTTGCTTTGGAAGCTTCAATTGCTTGCACTAAGTTAGTAGCAGATTTCAATCCCATACGCTCTAAACCAACCAAATCCTCTACAGTTAGTTTATATAAATCAGAAACGTCTACGATCAGCTGCTCTCTAAATAACTGTTCCACTACTTTTTCTCCAAGACCTTCAATATTCATCGCATTTCTAGATGCAAAATGATAGATGCCTTCTTGGATTTGAGCAGGGCATTGAGGGTTCACACAACGAAGTGCAACCTCTTCCTCGATTCTTATTAATTCACTATCACATACAGGGCAATTTTTGGGCATTTCATACGGAATTTCTGATCCGTCACGTTCCTCCATAATTACGGAAACCACTTCAGGAATAATATCTCCTGCTTTACGAATAATCACACGATCACCAATTCGTATGTCTTTTGCACGAATTAAATCTTCATTGTGTAATGTAGCCCGTTGGACAGTTGAACCTGCAACTTGTGCTGGTTCTAAAATAGCAGTTGGTGTCACAACTCCAGTGCGCCCAACCGTTAAATCGATATCTTTAATTGTCGTTACGACTTCTTCAGCCGGGAACTTAAAAGCAATAGCAAAACGAGGACTTTTCGCTGTAAACCCCAATTCCTCTTGTTGTGCATAATCATCAACTTTTACTACGATCCCATCTATCTCATATGGAATATCGTTTCTCTTAGCAGTCCACTCTTCAATGAATTGGAGTACTTCTTCAATAGAAGAGCATTTTCTTGTTTCTTTGTTTGTTGGAAGACCTTGCTCTCTCATATATTCCAACGCATTGGAATGTCGATCAATATTTTGATCTTCTCCGTCGCCACCAAGTCCATATGCGAAGAAAGAAAGTTTTCTACTCGCTGCCATTTTAGGGTCTAATTGACGAAGCGACCCGGCTGCAGCATTTCGTGGATTGGCTAATAATTCTTCTCCTTTTGCTGCTCTTTCTTCATTTAGCTTTCTAAATGAAGATTTAGGCATATACGCTTCTCCTCTTGCTTCCATCGTTACTCTGTCTTTTAAACGTAGGGGGATTGCTCGGATCGTTTTAATATTACTTGTAATGTCTTCTCCAGTCGTTCCATCTCCACGAGTTGCACCACGCGTTAGAAGACCATCTTCATATAAAAGTGATATGGCTAGACCATCAATTTTCAACTCGCAAACATACGTAGGAGTTTCTTCAATAATACTACGGATTCTGCTATCAAAATCTCGAATATCTTCCTCACTGAACGCATTGGATAAGCTAAGCATTGGATTTGCATGCGTTACCTTTTTGAACCCTTCGATTATTGTACCGCCCACACGCTGCGTTGGAGATTCCGGTAAAATCAAATCAGGGTTTTGCTCCTCTAACGCTATCAATTCATTTAAATATTGATCATAAACAGCATCTGAGACGATGGGTTCATCCAACACATAATAGGCGTAACCATAGTCATTTAAGAGCTTATGTAGCTCTTTTACACGTTCTTCTAATTTATCCACGGGCTTTCCTCCACTGAGTGAATTATCCTTTTTCTATAGGTGCAAATTTAGCTAACAATCGCTTAATACCTGTTGGGCTTGGAAAGGCAATATCAAGCTCTGTATTTTCACCTTCGCCACGAACACTAACAACCATACCTATGCCCCATTTTTTGTGCACAGCTTTATCTCCAACTTGCCAGCCCATTTTTTCTCCGCCTGTCGATTGATATGCAGGTCTTGAAACAGCTGCTCTCTGTGTTGTTGGAGATATTGCTTTAGCATCTCTATATTTATTTTTTGTTATATCTTTTGTCCAACCAACCACTTCCAAGATTTCATCGGAAATTTCTCTTATAAAACGAGAAGGGCTGTTGTAACTACCACGACCAAAAATAGTACGTGATTGAGCACAAGTAATAAATAATCTTTCCTCTGCACGAGTGATACCTACGTACGCTAAACGACGTTCCTCTTCCATTTCATCATCGTCACCAATAGAACGAGAGTGAGGGAAAATATTCTCTTCCATACCAATGATGAAAACTACAGGGAATTCGAGTCCTTTCGCAGCATGCATCGTCATTAATATTATATTTCCTTGGGAAGCATCTTCCTCTTCATCCAACTTATCAATATCTGAAATAAGCGCTAAATCAGTTAGAAAAGCAACGAGTGATTTGTCATCACTTTTTTCTTCAAAGGCTTTAGTCACCGATAGAAACTCTTCAATATTTTCTAATCGACTTTCAGCTTCAATTGTTTTTTCATTTTTTAGCATCTGACGATATCCAGTTTTCTCAAGTACCTGTTCTACAATTTCCGTTACAGATAAAAATTCCTGCATTTGAGTAAAGTTTTGAATCAGTCCGTGAAATTGAACAACAGAATTTACTGCACGAGCAGGTATCCCCATGAAGTCGACTTCATTAAGCGCATCTAGAATGGAACGATCTTGTTCTAGCGCATACATCGCAATACGTTCAAATGAAGTTGCTCCAATGTTTCGTTTTGGCTCATTAATTATTCGCGCAAGCGATAAATCATCGTCATTATTGGCAATTAAACGAAGATACGCGAGCAAGTCCTTTATTTCCTTACGATCATAGAACTTAGTTCCACCGACAATCGTATAGGCCATATTTGATTTGACGAGTACTTCCTCCATTACACGTGATTGAGCATTCGTACGATACAAAATGGCAAAATCATTTAAAGTCCGATTTTCTTGCTCCATTAATTCTTGTATCTTTTGGACAACAAACTGTGCTTCTTGCTGCTCATCATTTGCTCGAAACATTTCAATCTTTTCACCTTCTAGATTGTCTGTTCGTAACACTTTTGGGTATCTACTCGTGTTATTACCAATGACGTCATTGGCAGCTTGAAGGATTCTCCCTGTAGAACGATAATTTTGCTCAAGCATAATAACAGTTGCGTTCGGATAATCTTTTTCAAATGATAAAATATTTTGAATGTCCGCCCCGCGCCAACGATAAATGGATTGATCGGAGTCACCCACTACACAAATATTTTTAAATTTTTGCGCAAGCAATTGTACTAATTCGTATTGCGCCTTATTCGTATCCTGATACTCGTCCACATGAATATATTGAAATTTACTTTGATAAAATTCAAGTACTTCTGGAACACGTTTAAAGAGTGTTAGAGTAGTCATGATTAAATCATCAAAATCTAGGGATTGATTTTTTCTTAAACGCTTTTCATATCCCTTATACACTTCTGCAACAGTCTTTTCAAATGGATTAAATTCATTCATTTGTGCTCTATAAGTATCAGCATCAATACATATATTTTTGGCGCTACTTATCGCATTTAACATCGAACGTGGATCATACTTTTTGGAATCAATATTTTGTTCCTTCAAAATATTTTTTATAACCGTCAACTGATCGGTTGTATCCAAGATTGAAAAGCTTTTAGAAAAGCCAATTCGATCAATATCTCTTCTTAAAATACGAACACACATAGAGTGGAAAGTGGAAACCCACATACGCTCACCTGTACCAGCACCTAAAATACCATCTATTCGCTCACGCATTTCACGCGCAGCTTTATTCGTAAAAGTAATCGCAAGTATTTTCGATGGATAAACTTCTTTCTCAACGATTAAATAAGCGATACGATGTGTTAAGACTCGTGTTTTACCGGATCCTGCTCCTGCCATGATAAGGAGTGGACCTTCTGTTGTTTTAACTGCTTTTTCTTGTTCTTTATTCATACCATTCAACAAGTTTTTTGCTATAAGTTCCATAATACACTTCCTTAAAAGAACATTTGTTCTCATTATTATACTGTTGAATAAGAAATTACTCAAATATTACTTAACAGCTTTTACAGTATCCAAAGCCTCCGCTAAGTTCTCATATACATGATTTCCTACAATGATTGTATCTGCATACGCAGCCATTTCACGTGCTTGCTCCTTGTTTTGGATTCCTCCACCATAAAAAAGCTTTGTATGCACAAGTCGTGATTTAGCTTTTTTGACAACTTCCACATCCCCATACATCCCACTATATTCCATATAAAAAATAGGGAATTTAAATAGATGCTCCACCATTTGGGCGTAAGCTATAACATCGTCATCTGTTGAAGGATGCAGGGCACTCGTAAGTTTTGCAGCTTTACAATCGGGATTTAATATACAATAACCCTCGGGAATAATTTCTTCCCAGTTCATCACATCACCGAACTCTTTTGTTGCTGCATGATGTAAATCTTTCACCCATTTAGTATCCGTGCTGTTTAAAATACTTGGAATAAAATAATAATCAAAACCAGGAATAATCGACTCAATTGTTGAAACTTCTAACGCTACAGGTACAGCATAGCGTCTAATGCGCATCAATAAGTCAATAACATTATCTAATGTCACTCCATCTGAGCCACCGATTATAATCGCATCGGTTCCAGATTCGCAAATCTTTTCTAATGCATCCGCACCAATCTCTTTTGCCGGATCCAATTTAAATATATGTCGCCACTCTTTATAATCCATTTCGTCACCTACATAAAATTAATTAAGCATTCCTCATTATAACAAAAAAACTGAACAGAGGCTCCTGTTCAGTTAAGGTTTAATTGTAAAACCTACATAACCTTCTTCTTACATTTACACTTGTACGTCTTCGGTTTGCTTTGTACGAATCGATCGCTACATTCATAGCATGGGGAAGTATGGTTATTTGTCCATTGCTTACCTAATACAATTACTTTGGAAAATGAAAGAAACGATACTATTAAATTGAGAATGCAAGTGCCCGAAGATGCAATTTCGGGCACTTATCGCTTTTTATAGTACGTTACCTGCTTATTTTAGCAAAGACAATTCTCGTAATATTTCATTAACAAATAGAAAAAAATGCAAAGGAATGCGACTTTGTCGCATCCCTCCGCAGCATGAAATATCGATATGGTGTAATAGTAATTCAGTCTAGGACAATAGCAAAATGCCAACATAAATTGTCTGCTATTTTAACACACTTCATGTTAATCTCAGACTTGCTTGAAAATGGTCGTCAATTGTCTACTTTGCTCTAGGATTTTGAAAAGGCTGCTCGTCTGGATACAAACGTCCGAGCATTTCATCATATGCTTCGTTTCCATAATCAAAACAACGTCTCACACGTGAAATAGTTGCGGTACTTGCACCTGTTTCTTTTTTAATTGTTTCGTATGTCTTTTTCAATCTCAATAAATGGGCCACCTCAAATCGTTGTGCCAGAGATTGTATTTCACTTATTGTACATAAATCATCAAAAAATCGATAGCATTCTTCCATATCTTTTAACTCTAAAACCGCTTTAAATAATTGGTCTGTTTGATGTCCTTTAATTTTATCGATTTGCATATAGTTTCTCCCTTCATTTCAGTCTACTATTACGGTAAAAAGTTCACCATATTTTCTAGTCCTGGATTCGTTGGAACAAAACTTATCCATGACATTCCTTTTACAAGTTTAGCTGGAACGCCATTCTCCATTGGAACAAGAATTCCATCAACATTTTCCCATTCAATCTCTCTCATTACCCCTGCTTGGAAAAGATAAGCTCTTCCTCCGTCATTTAGTGACAGGGCTTGTCTTCCAGCATTATCAATCGTTTTATGTGGAATTTCCATGAAAATTACATTCGATATTTTGACAGGGTCTTCTGTTTCTTTATCCGTTGTCAATTCTCCTGCTGATGTCCTCTCATAGAGACCTTCATCTGGTGAGTAAGTATATTGATTTTCAAAGCTTGCACCATTACCATAACGAATACTAATACTCGATACAGGATTACCAAGCTTCACACCTTCCACCGAGTCAAAAAAAGAAAGTTTAGGAATTTTGCGTATGTCCATAGAAGCACCTACTTTGTCAGCACCCGTTTCTATGTTTTCTTTTGTTATATAGGAGTTATGTGGCGCTTTACGCTCCTTCGACCTTTCAAACAGTATACCATCATATTGCATTCCATTTATATGATCAACAACTCGTGCATTTAACATTTTTTGGGCGTCTGGACTATATCCATGAGCTATGTAAAATGCATCTAGCCCTTTAGCAATCGTTACAAAATAATCGCGTGCACTTCTTACAGGTCCAATCTTGTCAGGAATCTCACTTTGATACAGAGCAAGAAACCTCGTGACATTCCCTTCTGCGAGCATTTCATAAATAATGTCTGCTTTAGCAATACCAGATTGTGGACGCGCAAGCGGATGATTATTCATCGTTACAAGGACCGCTCGGTGTTTTAATTCCACTTCGGATCCGACTCCAGTAAAAG
The DNA here is from genome assembly GCF_037104765.1 of Psychrobacillus mangrovi. Taxonomy (NCBI): domain Bacteria; kingdom Bacillati; phylum Bacillota; class Bacilli; order Caryophanales; family Bacillaceae; genus Psychrobacillus; species Psychrobacillus mangrovi. Next base: position 174,838 of record NZ_JBAWSY010000007.1, read on the forward strand.
GAGCAATATAAGGGAGTTCTTTCTCTTTATCTTCTACTTCCTCTTCTGCTGCAGCTGGTTCTTCCACTAGTTCGATTATATCTTCTGTCATCTCTTCTTTATCTGAACAAGCAACTAATAAAAGAATACTTATTGCAAATATAAATCCCCTTTTTTTGAACACAGTAATCCCCCTACCTCATAACAGCTGGAAATAATACTTGTTTCTTCATCACATCGAAAATACCTCTTTGTGTAATTCGAACATAAGGTAAATGTGTGGATTGCAAAAATAACAAAGTATAAATAGCATCCCCATGCTTAAATCCTCTCGCTGCCAACTCTTTCTTTAAAAGTATCTCTTCTTCTATCAATTCTTCCATCGGTTTATCAGAGAGTACTCCACCAATTGGAAGTTTAAGAGAACAAATGACTTGGTCATCTTCTACCAGTACAATGCCGCCATTCATTTTCTTCATTTCTTCAAAAGCTTTTAGCATGCTCTTTTTATTTTTACCTATTAATATTATATCGCCAGTATTAGAGTAAGATGATGCAAATCCCTTTAAAGATGTTGCAAATCCCTTTATAATCGTCGTTACTTTCCATTTACCTTTCCGATCAATTAACATTAAAAAACTCTGATCATGTTTCGTCGATAGTTCGTTGTCTGTTGTGTCAACCGATACAGAGTATGGTTTTGTAATAACATCATTTACCATCTCAATTCCAAATGGCATGGAAAACTGAAAATCTGCTTCTTTCAAATCAAAATTTAAATTTAAATCAGGCATATGTGACCAATCGACTGGTGATAATCCATGAACTTTTATCCCATCTCGTTTTAACCATACACCTTTTGATAAAACACTGACAGGTACAGGATTATTTTCATCTTCTAAAAAGTTTAAAGTAGCAAATCTGCCAGTAGCAATTACACCATGCAGGTTTGATAGATTATAATATTTTGCAACGTTAAATGAAGCCATTAAATAAGCATCTATCGGATCTACACCAGCCTCTAAAGCTACACGTATACATTTGTCCATTACACCATCTAGATGAAACGAAGGGGTAGCTCCATCAGTCGTCATCATTAAATGATCAAAAATATGAAGATCTTTCTCTAGAATACCTTTAAGAAGAATTGGTAGGTCCGGACGAATAGAGGAATGTCTTAGAGTCACAGCATACCCATGGAGAATTCGTCTCTCTACTTCCTCAATAGTCATAGATTCATGATCACCATCTGCTCCAAGTAACCGCATTCTAGCTAGTGTACGTTCTGAGGCACCAGGGAAATGTCCTTCAATTTTCATGCCATTACTTTTTGCTTGCTGCATCCAATACAACATTTGATCATCACCGGATAGTAATCTAGGCCATCCAGTCAACTCACCACCCATAATTACATCTGGACGGTTAATCCATTCACTAATCGTTTTAGAAGTAAATAATTCTTCTTCATTTTCTAATTCAGTTTGTGAATCAAATCGAGCCCACCAATAGAATGCAAAGGGTAATTTGCTTAACTCATCCATTATTGAAAACGCTTTCTTGTTTTCAAGTGATAAAAAGAAGACCAGGTTATCCGCAATGAAAGTAGTCGTTCCAAGTTGTGCTGCATAATCTGCAAAAGAATGAGGCTGATAAAGTTGAAATGGATGTACGTGAGGTTCTATATATCCAGGTACAATTTTTTGACCGTTAGCATCATATACTTCAGTTCTGTCCGAAACTAGGGGCATTTCAGCACCTGTGTAGACGATTCGGTCCTTTACTATCCAAATATTTCCGGTAATCCATTTTTTTAAGTGGCTATGTAAATAGGTTGCATTTTTTATAAGAATGTCAGGTGCTTTTGTTCCATTTACCACTTCTATCTGGTGCCTGATTTCTTCAATTTTCCAAATTGGATATTGCATAGCATCCATTCTCCTTCCTATAGTTGCGCTCATAAAAATAAATATAGCACATCACTTTAGTAAAGCAAAGTGATGAATTGTAAATTTAGTAAATTCTGCTAGAAAATCTTTACTAGTATAGCAGAACTGTATTCACATTTATTGCTTTGTTTTTTAAAAATTGTGGATATTTGATGTCTAGATAGAATGTGTCTCATAATCTTTTAGAGTAGAAGCAAGGATGTGCGCTTGCCGCAAATGTAAAGAATATTTGCAGGAAACATCTGATGATCAGTGTTGTTTTTGATAATAAGTTGAATACAGAATTCGCTTTTCAGGACCCTATTATTTTCCCAGACATTTAAAAGCGCATATAGCTACAAACGGATGTAAGGCGCACATCCTGGAAACATCCGATGAAATAGAAATTATTCATTGAAAGTATTAATACATATTATAGAATCTACTTTATTCTTTATTAAGAGAATAACTGGCATTCGCGCCTTGCCAGCCGCATGACGTGCCGTATGAGACAGCGAAATGCGCTAGCGCATACAGCGGCTCATGCGGACGTGCGGCCAGCGCGAATGCCTATAGTTGGTGATTTATCCGTTCCAGACTATGAATAATAAGTACTTTGAAAGTAGAGACACGGATGTGCGCTTGCCGCACGCTACGCATGAGCCTCCGCAGGATGAGTCGCTCCTACGTCGCTCCCACATCCTTTACGGGGTCTCATTCTTCGCGCTCCTGCGGCTGTAAGGCGCACATCCTGGAGACCTCCGATGATACAATACCTTTCAAAAGAGTGAAAGCAATTCTGCATTTTGTGACTATTTATTGTCGTATATTAAATAGAATCTACATTAATCTTTATCAAGAAAATACACTGGTATTCGCGCCTTGCCAGCAGCATGAAGTGCCGTATGAGACAGCTAAATGCGCTAGCGCTTACAGTCTTTATTGAATATTAATAAGCGATAGGATAAGTATCTACAAGACAGTTTACCCGTAACTTTTCACTTTTTCTTACGATTGTTAGAGAAACAGTGCAATTGACAGTTTTTTCATTCAATGTTCTTTCAAATGATTCATATCCTCCAATTTCTTCTCCATCAATCTCCACTATAATATCTTCAGGTTTAATTCCAGCAGCTGCAGCTACCGAACCATCCTTCACCTGTAAAACTCTTGTACCTCTATCCCGCTCGTTTGTTGTGTGATCAATACCAATCCATGCTTTCCAAAAATTCGCTCGATTATCAGCACCAGTTTCATAGACACTTTTTAGATTTTCTAAGAATTGACTTGTACCAAACAACATATTTTCCTTTGTAGATTTATTCATTTCACTAATAAAGGAAGACTGATATTCAATACTCACCTGAATACCATTTTCAACTTTTTCTAAAGAAGTAATGGTAGTAAAATCCCCATCAAGGCTCTGAAGTACAAAGCGTTTCATTGTGTCTATTTCTGTAAATACACCCTCAGATGTTGCCCCCCATCCATGATTCATATAACCTCTTCCACCTAGACGAAATTCTATCTCAGCATTTTTTGTATACCAACAGTTTAAATGCTCAGGCATAGTCAATGCATCCCAAACTTGCTTCAAAGGTGCATTAACAACAATTCCCCTCTTTATAGAATCATTAATCTTGTTCATCTCGAAGTTCTCCTTTTTCCACATAATTTTTTAGACTTACGAGCTGGTCATCAAGTAGTTCTTCGATGTATTGAAGCATTTCATGGTAGGCAAATTGGAGTATGTTGAGATTTAATGAATAGATACGATACTTCCCATTCAGGCTCTCTGAAATAATTCTTTCCTCCAATAAAATATTCAGATGCTTCTTAATTGCTGGTTGTGAGATATCAAATGCTTCGACTATCTCCTTTTGGGATTTGTTTCCTTGTTTAAGCATATTTAATATACGGCGTCGCGTTGAATCACCTAATGCTCTATAAACATCTGGCATTATCATTCCCTCACTTTTTACATATAACCAATTGGTTATATGTAATATAAACATACACGAAAAGAATGTCAAGACTTTTCTGATAGTTATAAATGATTATCCTTCTTCAACTAATCTGCACTATTGGTATTTACAGAGTAATACGGAGTGCACTTTCCAGACACTCTCTTGATTACAGCAATAGTTACCCATTACATATCAACAATGAGGTTTAACAAGCCCAAAATAAAAACAGGATAACTCCAAAATACGGAGTTATCCTATAAATTTAAAGAAAAGTTCGCCAGCCAATATCTTTTCGGAAAAACAAGCCATCCCATTGTAAGGTAGAGAGACCCTCGTAAACCTTCTCTTGTGCTTCTTTTAAAGTAGTTTCACTAGCAGCAACTAAAATCACTCGACCACCATTGGCAATAAATCCATCATCATCAGCTTTTGTACCAGCATGGAAAACATGAAGCCCTAACTCCTGTAATGCTTGAAGATTAGGAAGCCTAGCACCTTTTTTCATATCTCCTGGATAACCTTCTGAAGCAATGACTACACCTAGCATAGATTCCTTCGACCATTTTAGTTCATACGGTTTTTCATCCATCAATGCGATCATGAATTCACCAAAATCACTTTCCATTCGAGGAAGGACAACCTGTGTTTCTGGATCACCAAAACGTGCGTTAAACTCGATAACCTTTGGACCGTCATTCGTTAAAATAAGCCCTGCATATAAAATACCTGTAAAAGAAATGCCTTCTTTAGTCATTGCCTTTACAGTAGGAACAATGATTGCTTCATAAGCTTCATCGACAGTTGCAGAAGAAATTTGTGGAACCGGTGAGTATGCACCCATTCCACCAGTGTTCGGACCTTTATCTCCGTCATAAGCTCTTTTATGATCCTGCGCAATTACCATTGGATATATTTGACCGTTATGCACGAATGACATGAAGGAAAACTCTTCTCCGTCCAAGAATTCTTCAATTACTACGCGAGAAGATGATTCTCCAAACAATTGATTGCCAATCATATCTTCTACTGCACTGTTTGCCTCTTCCACCGTCATGGCAACTACTACACCTTTGCCTGCAGCAAGTCCGTCTGCTTTTACCACAATAGGAGCGCCTAACTTTTCAATATATGCTTTCGCTTTATCTACTTCTGTAAAGGTTTCATACCCAGCTGTTGGGATATTATATTTTTGCATAATCTCTTTTGCAAATGCTTTACTGCCTTCTATCTGTGCAGCAGCCTTTGTTGGTCCAAATATACGTAATCCTTCTGCTTGGAAGAAGTCCACAATACCACCTGCAAGTGGTTGCTCTGGTCCAACAAATGTTAAATCAATATTATTTTCTTTTGAGAAGGTTACAAGCTCGTCAAAAGCCATAACATCAATAGGTACAATTTCAGCATCGTTTGACATAGCTGCGTTACCTGGCGCCACAAATACTTTATTTACAGATGGAGAATCATTGAATTGCTTTGCTATAGCATGCTCACGACCGCCACTACCAATTACGAGAATATTCATATGAGATATGCCTCCCTTAATGTTTGAAATGACGAACGCCAGTGAAGACCATTGCTATTCCGTATTCATTTGCTTTATCAATTGAGTCTTGGTCTTTAACAGAGCCACCTGTTTGAATAATCGCTGTAATTCCAGCTTTTGCAGCTACTTCTACTGTATCGTTCATTGGGAAGAATGCATCCGAAGCTAAACCTGCTCCTTTTGCACGTTCTCCAGCTTGTTCTAGTGCAATTTTTGCAGATCCTACACGGTTCATCTGTCCGGCACCAACACCTATTGTCATATCTTCGGTAGAAACAACAATTGCATTGGATTTAACGTGCTTCACTACGCTCCATCCAAGTTCTAATGCTTTCCATTCTTCTGGTGAAGGTTCACGGTCTGTAACTACCTTAACATCCGCATCTTTTAATCCAAATGTATCAGGAGACTGAACTAATAATCCGCCTTCTACAGATACTGTGTTCCATACATCTTTTTTCGTTTGCTCATAAGAAATTGTTAACAGGCGGATGTTTTTCTTCGCTGTTAACATTGCAATCGCATCTTCTGAGAACGAAGGAGCAATGATGATTTCTAAGAAAATACCAGCCAAAACCTTAGCAGTTGCCGCATCTACTTCACGGTTCAATGCAACAATTCCTCCGAAGATAGAAGTTGAATCTGCTTCGTATGCTTTATTAAAAGCGTCTGATATAGTATTACCAGTTCCAACACCACAAGGATTCATATGTTTTACTGCAACTGCAGCAGGAACTTCGAATTCTTTTACAATTTGAATAGCAGCATTTGCATCTTGAATATTGTTATAAGATAACTCTTTACCATGCAATTGAGTTGCTGAAGCAATAGAGAAGTCAGATCCAAGTGGACGTTTATAAAACGCTGCTTTTTGATGTGGATTTTCACCGTAGCGTAAAGCTTGCTTACGCTCATATGTTAATGTCAGTAATTCTGGAAATTCTTCGCCAGTTAAATCAGTCATGTAACTAGCGATTAAAGCGTCATATGCTGCTGTATGACGGAATACTTTTGCAGCTAATCTGCGACGTGTTTCTATAGTAGTTTCGCCAGTTTCTTTTAATTGACCTAAGACTTCTTCATAGTCAGATGCATCTGTAACTACTGTTACGTATTGATGGTTTTTTGCAGCAGAACGCAACATCGATGGTCCACCAATATCAATATTTTCAATAGCATCTTCAAATTCAACATCCGGTTTTGAAATAGTTTCACGGAAAGGATATAAGTTCACACACACTACTTGTATAGGTGTAATTTTATGCTCTTCTAGTTGTGCTTGATGAGAAGGGTCATCATGTTTTGCTAACAATCCACCATGAATCATAGGATTCAATGTTTTTACTCGGCCATCCAAAATCTCTGGAAAGTTTGTTACTTGGTCTACTGATGTAATTGCAACACCATTTTGTTCTAAAAATGATTTTGTTCCACCAGTTGATAAAATCTCATATCCAAGCTGTTCCAACTCTTTTGCAAATTCGAGAATTCCTGATTTATCTGAAACACTAATTAACGCGCGTTTTGCCACAATGTTTCCTCCTCTTGTAGTTAGAAAAGCCGGTATAATCACCGGCTCCAAAGTTTTTGTAAAGTCTTCATATACAAATCATGCTCCACAGCGTGGATTCTTTCTTCCGTTTTCTCTCGATCCCCATCTACTACTTCGATTGCTTGCTGAGCTAATATAGGTCCTGTATCCATTCCAGCATCCACATAGTGAACTGATACGCCAGTTACCTTTACCCCGTGAGCCATCGCTTGTCCTATTGCATCTTTTCCTGGAAATGAAGGAAGTAAAGAAGGATGAATATTAATAATTCGATTAGGGTACGCTTCAAGCAACACATTCCCAATCAAACGCATATACCCAGCAAGTACAATCCATTCTACTTCAAGTTCCTTAAGCTTTTTGACAATTTCTTGTTCATATGCTTCCTTAGAAGAAAAACTAGAAGGCTTAATTGCAAGTGTTTCGACTCCTACGTTTTTTGCTCGTTCTACTACAAATGCACCTGGTTTATCCGTTACTACTAGAACTGCCTGAGCTTCTAATTTTCCATCATTCACAGCATCGTAAATCGCTTGAAAATTACTTCCACTCCCAGAAGCAAATACTGCAAATTTAGGTTTTTCCACCATTACACTAAACTCCCGTCATGTGAACCGTTGAATAAAACACCTTCACCTTTTACAACACGACCAATTGTGTATGCTTTTTCACCATGGGCTTCTGCTATAGCAATTGCCTTTTCTGCTTCCTCAGCAGAAAGCGAAAGAACAAAACCAATTCCCATATTAAAAACATTATATAAATCGCGATCAACGAGTGAACCTTTTTCTTTCAATAAATGAAATACAGGAAGTACTTCCCATGAACCTAAATCGATTTCAACTGCTAAACCTTGGGGCATCATTCTTGGTAAGTTTTCATAAAAGCCTCCACCAGTAACATGAGCCATTCCGTGAATAGAAAGCTCTTGATGCATTTCCATTACTGGCTTCGCATAAATTTTAGTTGGTGTTAGTAGAGCCTTTCCAATCTCGCCAAGTCCTTCGTAGCCTTCTACAATTGCTTCGGGAGTGTATCCTTGCTCTTCAAATACAATTTTACGAACAAGGGAATAGCCATTAGAGTGGACACCGCTTGAAGCAATACCAACTAATACGTCACCTTCTGCAATATTCTCACCTGTAACAATTTTAGATTTTTCACAAGCACCTACAGCAAATCCTGCTAAGTCATACTCATCTTCCTCGTATAAACCTGGCATTTCTGCAGTCTCTCCACCAATCAATGCCGCTCCTGACTGAACACATCCATCTGCAACACCTTTTACGATTTGCTCAATTCGAGCAGGGACAGCTTTACCTACCGCAACATAATCAAGGAAGAATAATGGTTCTGCACCTTGTGCAACAATATCATTTACACACATCGCTACACAGTCCACACCGATTGTATCGTGAGAATCAGTCATGAACGCAAGCTTCAGCTTCGTTCCAACACCATCTGTTCCTGAAATTAGTACAGGTTCTTTATAATTTAAAGAAGATAAATCAAACATTCCGCCAAAACCACCGAAAGTCCCCATGATTCCTTTTCTAGCTGTACGTTCGACATGTGACTTCATTCGTTGAACTGCTTCATAGCCAGCTTCAATATTTACGCCTGCTTTTTCATATGCTTTTGACACGTAGAATCCTCCTATCGAACTAGCTCTTTTTCATGTGGTAGTTTCGTATCCGGGAAAATATCAGTTGGATATTCGCCTGTAAAACAAGCTAAACAATGTCCACAATTTTTCTCGCCTTCTGGTCTGCCAATTGCTTCAACCATTCCTTCTACAGATAAGAATGTTAAAGAATCAGCTCCAATTAACTCACAAATTTCATCCACACTATTGTTAGATGCAATAAGCTCAGAATCTGTACTAATATCTATCCCATAAAAACATGGATTTTTTAGTGGAGGCGAACTAATAACCACATGCACTTCAGTTGCACCTGCATCCTTTAACATAGTTACGATTCGTTTTGAAGTTGTTCCCCTAACTATTGAATCATCTACCATAACCACTCGTTTGCCTTTAACAACTTGACGTACAGGTGACAGCTTCATCTTCACTCCACGTTCACGTAAATCTTGTGAAGGTTGAATAAATGTACGACCAACATAACGATTTTTAATAAGACCTAGCTCGTAAGGTATTCCAGTTGCTTCTGAAAAACCAATCGCTGCAGATATACTTGAATCTGGTACACCAGTCACTACATCTGCGTCAATTTGTATTTCTTTCGCAAGTTGTTTTCCAAGACGTTTTCTAGCGGAATGAATATTAATCCCATCTATATCGGAATCTGGACGTGAAAAGTATACATATTCCATCGTACAAATTGCGCGATCTTTTTTCTCAACATAACGCTCTGAACGGCAACCGTTATGATCAATGATTAATAACTCACCTGGATCAATCGAACGAACTAATTCCGCACCAATTAAATCGAATGCGCTTGTTTCAGATGCAACTACCCAAGCCCCATCCAACTGTCCTAAAGACAGTGGTCGCATTCCTTGTGGATCTTGTGCAACTAACATATAATCCTCTGTTAAAACAACAATAGCGAATGCACCCTCAATTAAACGCAATGCTTGTTTAGCACGCTCTTCATATGTTGGAAGCGTACTTTTTTTCAATAAATGAGCAAATACTTCTGTGTCAGATGTAGTTTGAAAAATACTTCCTTGGCGCTCTAGAGAACGCTTTAAACGTGTTGCATTTACAATGTTTCCATTATGAGCAACAGCAAGACTTCCAGTTGTAGACTTGAACAATAAAGGCTGTACATTTTCTATGCCAGAACCGCCTGCAGTTGCATAACGTACATGTGCAATTGCAGCGTGGCCTTCTAGCGCTTCTAATTTTCCATTACTGAAAACATCATTAACTAATCCTTCACCTTTTACAGCTTGTAAATATTCTCCATTAGTAACAACAATACCAGCACCTTCTTGTCCTCGATGCTGTAGAGCATGTAATCCATAATAAGCCATGGTAGCAGGGTTAGGGTGTCCCCAAATTCCAAACACACCACATTCTTCGTTTAAGCCTCTGAGTTCAGCAAGCATGGTATTGCTCCTTTCCAAGCGGAACGGAATTCGTCAACAGAACCGTTAATCCATTCAGTTCCGTCTTCGTTAGAGATTATTACTTTATTAGAGTCTGTTACTGCACCTATTTGAATTGCATCTTGTACGATTTCTTCAAATTTAGCAGCATTTTCAGGTTTTACAGTTACTAAGAAACGAGATTGTGACTCACTAAATAATGCTGTAGTTGCACAGCCAGTAAGAGTTACTTCTACTCCTAGAGCCTTTGCACCGAAAGCTTTTTCAGCTAATGCTACTGCAAGTCCACCTTCTGCAATATCGTGTGCAGATTGGACAATACCAGCTCTTATTGCCGAAAGAAGTGCTTTTTGACGAGCTGCTTCTACTTCTAAATCAATCGATGGTGCTTGGCCAAAGATACGTTTTTCTATTAATTTCTGAAGCTCCGAGCCACCAAATTCAGTTTTTGTGTCTCCAATTACATAGACAAGATCTCCTGATTGTTTCACGGATTGCGTTGTCACATGCGCTAAGTCTTCTACTAATCCAACTAGTCCAATTGTTGGCGTTGGGTAAACAGCTGTTCCACTACGCTCGTTATACAATGAAACGTTTCCGCCGATAACAGGTGACTCTAGTGCAATACAAGCTTCTGAAATGCCATCTGCTGATTTCTCTAATTGCCAGAAGATTTCAGGGTTTTCTGGATTACCAAAGTTTAAGCAGTCTGTAATCGCAAGTGGTTTTGCTCCTGAACAAACAACATTACGAGCAGCTTCTGCTACTGCAATCTTTCCACCTACAACTGGATCTAAGTAGATATATCTTGAGTTACAATCTGTTGTCATCGCTAATCCTTTATTTGTACCACGCACACGAACTACTGCAGCATCTGACCCAGGTGTAACTACTGTACTAGTACGAACTTGATAGTCATATTGATCGTAAACCCATTCTTTAGAAGCAATCGTTGGTTGTTGGAGTAAGTTTAATAAAGTTTCTTTATAATCAGAAACTAATGGTTCCACGTTCTCCATCGATTGGAATTCAGTATAGTAAGCAGGAACAGCAGAAGGCTTGTAATACACAGGAGCTTCTTCTGCAAGCGCGTCTGCAGGTACGTTAGCAACAACTTCACCGTTATGAATTAAACGAAGCATTTTATCGCTTGTAACTTTACCTACAGCTACACAATCTAAATCATATTTTTCGAAAATCTTAACGATTTCATCTTCGCGACCTTTTTTCACAACAATTAACATACGTTCTTGTGATTCAGAAAGCATCATTTCATATGCGGTCATCCCTGTTTCACGTTGTGGTACGAAGTCTAAGTTTATCTCCACACCAAAACCAGCTTTTGATGCCATCTCTGCAGAGGATGAAGTTAAGCCCGCAGCACCCATGTCTTGTATACCGATTAAAGCATCAGATTTGATTACTTCTAAACAAGCTTCTAACAAAAGTTTCTCCATGAATGGATCTCCAACTTGGACAGCTGGACGCTTTTCTTCTGAAGCTTCTGTTAATTCTTCTGATGCGAATGTTGCACCATGGATTCCGTCACGACCAGTTTTCGCACCAGCGTACATAACTGTGTTACCTTCCCCAGTAGCAATCCCTTTTTGAATGTCTTCATGGTTTATTAAACCAACGCACATTGCGTTAACGAGTGGGTTTCCTTCATAACAGTCATCAAACTGAATTTCTCCACCAACTGTAGGAATACCGATACAGTTACCATAGCCGGCAATACCCGCAACTACTTCCTCAAACAAATATTTTACTCGTGGAGTTTTCAGTTCTCCAAAACGTAGAGAATTCAACATTGCGATTGGACGAGCGCCCATAGAGAATACATCACGAATTATCCCACCAACACCTGTTGCTGCTCCTTGATAAGGTTCAATTGCAGACGGATGATTATGCGATTCCATTTTGAATACTACTGCTTGACCATCACCAATATCAACAATACCAGCACCTTCACCTGGTCCTTGTAATACTTGAGGACCTTTCGTAGGGAACTTACGTAATACTGGTTTAGAGTTTTTATACGAGCAATGCTCAGACCACATAACTGAGAACAAACCAGTCTCTGTATAGTTTGGTAGACGCCCTAAAATCTTTTCTACCATTTCAAATTCTTCGTCTGACATTCCCATTTGAGCATATAGTTTTTGTTCTTTAATTTGCGTTGGATTTGGTTCAAGCATGACTGACATGAGTTTCCCTCCACTGTTTCACAATTGATTTGAATAAAGCTAGACCGTCTGAACCGCCCATAATATCATTTGCAGCGCGTTCTGGATGAGGCATCATTCCAAGGACATTTCCTCTTTCATTCACAATACCAGCGATATCTTCTAAACTACCATTTGGGTTTTCAGAAGCATATGTGAAAACGATTTGATTATTTTCTTTTAATGTAGCAAGCGTCTCTTCGTCACAATAATAGTTTCCTTCACCGTGTGCGATTGGAATTTGAATTATTTCGTCTTTTTTATATGCAGAAGTAAATTGCGTTTCATTATTTACCACTTTTAAATCTACTGTACGACACATGAATTTAAGATTTTTATTACGAAGTAGTGCTCCTGGAAGAAGACCTGCTTCCGTTAATACTTGGAATCCGTTACAGATACCTAGAACGGGCTTACCAGCTTCCGCTGCTTTCACAACTTCTGTCATAACATTTGAGAAGCGTGAAATTGCGCCACAACGTAAATAGTCCCCGTATGAAAAGCCACCTGGCAATAAAATTCCGTCGAATCCGCTTAAATCCTTCTCGTCATGCCAAACGTATTCTACCTCTTCCCCAAGTTCGTCTTTAATCGCGTGATACATATCTAAATCACAGTTCGATCCTGGAAATACGATTACTGCGAACTTCATTTGCTTACAGCCTCCTCAACATCGTAACGATAGTCTTCGATTACTGTATTTGTAAGAAGTTTTTCACACATTTCTCTCACGATAGCATCTAAATCACGATCACTCTCTTCGATTTGAAGCTCTAAATACTTTCCAATGCGCACATCTTTCACTTCATTGTAATCCATAGAATGAAGAGCACCCATTACCGCAGAACCCTGTGGATCTAAAACACTTTCACGTAATGTTACATACACTTTAACTTTTTTCATTTTGATAATCCTCCTAGGCGGGAAAGTATTATTTCATAAACTTCTGTTAAGCTTCCTAAATTACGTCTAAATACATCTTTATCTAGTTTATTGTTCGTTTTGTCATCCCAAAGTCTACAAGTATCGGGAGAGATCTCATCTGCAAGTAAAATTTCACCTTCTGCAGTTTTACCAAATTCCAATTTAAAATCTATTAAAGTAACACCAATCTCTTTAAAGATTGGTTGAAGTACTTGATTGATTTCCAGTGCTTTCGCTTTGATCGTTTCTACTTCTTCAGGTGTCGCAAGTGCAAGCAGTTCAATATGTGCATCTGTTAGTAAAGGATCACCTAGAGCATCATCTTTGTAATAGAATTCTACAATCGTATGTTTTAAAGGAATTCCTTCCTCCATACCTAATCTCTTTGCTAAACTTCCTGCTGCTACATTTCGAACAACTACTTCTAATGGAATGATCTCTACTTTTCTTACAAGTTGCTCATTCTCTGAAATTTGCTCCACAAAGTGAGATTCAATTCCTCGCTTTTTCAACTCTTCAAATAGAATAGTAGTGATTTTATTATTTAAAATCCCTTTGCCTTCTATTTCTTCTTTTTTCTCACCGTTAAAAGCTGTAGCACTATTCTTATAAGAAACAAACAGAATATTTTCATCATCTGTCTCGAATAATTGTTTTGCTTTTCCTTCGTATAATAGACGACCTTTTTCCACTGTAAATCCCTCCGATGAAGTGAAGCTTCATCAGCAGGGGGATTCTCCCCCACTGATTGCTAGTTGAAGATATTAGTTAAGTCCTAAACGATTAAAAATTAAATCTACATGTTGGATATGATAGTTGTAGTCAAAGCAATCATCTAACTCTTCTTTTGTTAATAAAGAAGTAATTTTTTCATCCGCATCAACAAATGTACGGAATGCAGTTTGAGATTCCCATGCTTTCATTGCTAATGGTTGAACAGTGTCATACGCTGTTTCACGAGCCAACCCTTTATCAATAAGTGCAAGAAGCACGCGTTGAGAATAAATTAATCCCAAAGTAGAATCCATGTTACGCTTCATATTCTCTGGGAATACCGTTAAGTTTTTCACGATATTACCAAATCGATTTAACATATAGTTAAGAGCAATTGTTGCATCTGGTAAGATAACGCGTTCTGCAGATGAATGAGAAATATCTCTTTCATGCCATAAAGCAACATTTTCGTATGCAGTCATCATATATCCACGAATTAATCTTGCCATCCCTACCATATTTTCAGATCCGATTGGATTACGCTTATGTGGCATTGCAGAAGATCCTTTTTGACCTTTTGAGAAAAATTCTTCTACTTCACGAGTTTCTGATTTTTGAAGACCACGAATCTCTGTCGCAAATTTTTCGATTGAAGTTGCAATAAGAGCTAACGTGCTCATGTATTGTGCATGACGATCACGTTGCAATGTTTGAGTAGAAATCGGAGAAGCTGCAAGACCTAGTTTGTCACATACATATTTTTCAACAAAAGGGTCAATGTTAGCATAAGTCCCTACAGCACCTGACATTTTTCCAGTTTCAATAACTGTTGCAGCTGCTTCAAAGCGTTCTAAGTTACGTCTCATTTCCTCTAACCAAAGAGCAAGTTTAAGACCAAAAGTTGTTGGCTCTGCATGTACTCCATGCGTACGCCCCATCATTACTGTGTACTTATGTTCTTTTGCTTTGTTTTCAAGGATTTCTATAAAATTTTGGATATCTTTACGAAGAATAACGTTCGCTTGTTTAATTAAATAAGAAAGTGCTGTGTCTACTACATCCGTAGAAGTTAGTCCATAATGTACCCATTTACGCTCTTCCCCTAAAGTTTCGGAAACTGCACGTGTAAATGCTACTACGTCATGTCTTGTTTCTTGTTCAATTTCTAAAATACGATTTACGTCGAAGGATGCATTTTTGCGAAGTGCCACAACATCCTCTTTCGGAATATCTCCTATTTCCGCCCATGCTTCACAAGCAAGAATTTCAACTTCTAACCAAGCTTTGTATTTATTTTCCTCTGTCCAAATTGCTCCCATTTCCGGGCGAGTATAACGTTCTATCATTTAATTTCCTCCTGTTTTATGACCAAATATTCGATTGTTCAATTTCTTCTAAAGTCTCTTCAATGTTAGTTGATAGGATTGTTACATGTCCCATTTTACGATTTGTTTTAGCCTCACTTTTTCCGTACAAATGAACGGACCAGTTTGGATACTTACTAATAGAATTCGTTAAAGGAATAACATGCTGTCCTAATATGTTTACCATTACTGTATCCGTCCATAACTTAGGCTCACGAAGTGGCCATCCACAAACAGCTCTAACATGCTGATGGAACTGAGAGATATTACACGCCTCAATCGAATAGTGACCAGAATTATGTGGTCTTGGTGCTAATTCATTTATTAGTATCTCATTATTTTCTAAAACAAACATCTCTACAGCTAGTGTACCAACGAGATTTAAGTGATTCGCGATGGTTTGAGCTGCTTCAATCGCTTTATTTGCAAGTGAATCGTCAATCCGTGCTGGAACAATCGTTTCATGCAAAATATGATTGACATGAATATTCTCACCAATTGGCAAGCAATATGTTTCACCAGCACCATTTCTTTGAACAATAACAGAAATTTCTTTTGTGAATGAAACAAATGCTTCTGCAATACATGCGGAATGTTCAAAAAGAGACTTTGCATTACTTAACTCTTCTTTTGACTGAACGATTTGCTGACCTTTCCCATCATAACCACCACGAGCAGTTTTAACGACACAAGGAAAACCTACTTCATCAATTCTCTGTTCTAGCTCTTCAAATGTGTATGCTTCGACAAATTTCGCAATAGGCACACCAGAAGCCCGAATCTCTGTCTTTTCTAGAATTCTATCTTGTGTAATCTTTACTAATTCTGCCCCTTGTGGAACATATGCTATCTGGGTTAATCTTTTTAAACCTTCATAATCAATATTTTCAAATTCATACGTAATCACATCACTCACTTCTGCTAGCTCTTCTAACGCAGCTTCGTCATTATAAGAAGCAACCATACGTATATCTGCTACTTGGCCACAAGGTGAATCCATTGTCGGTTCTAGCACTGCTATTTTAAACCCAGCTTCCTTCGCTGCTAATGCCATCATTCGTCCAAGTTGGCCACCACCGATTATACCGATTGTTTGACCCGGAAAAATTACTTTAGTCATCGAAGCTCACCATTACTTTCTAATACTATATTTTTCGTGTCTTCTCGTCTTTTTTCAAGTTTAATCTCTATTTCGGAATCCGTTATAGAAAGAATTTGAGCCGCAAGTAAACCTGCGTTTGTAGCACCAGCTTTTCCGATTGCTACTGTTGCAACAGGAACGCCACCTGGCATTTGGACAATTGATAATAAAGAATCTAGTCCATTTAGTGCTTTAGATTGGACTGGAACACCTATTACCGGAAGAGTTGTCTTAGCAGCAACCATACCTGGTAAATGAGCTGCACCACCTGCTCCTGCAATAATTACCTGAATCCCACGTGATCTTGCTTGCTCAGCATATTCAAACATTAAGTCTGGCGTACGATGTGCGGATACTACTTGCTTTTCATAAGGTATATGAAGTTCTTCTAATATTTCACAACTATATTTCATTGTTTCCCAATCGCTAGAACTACCCATAATTACACCAATTTTTGCGTTCATTATTCTCGTCCCTTCATCTTATTGCCTCGGTATATTTGATCCATATCAATCTCGATATAAATCTAGAACATCCTCCGAAGGCTTCAACCCAATTATTAGCTAATCGAAGTTAAGCATAAAAAATTCCCCAAATAAACTACTCTCTTCAGAAGAAAAGCAGTTTACTTGAGGAACATAGTTAAAGGATTGTGTTTCTATCAACATATGAAAACAAATCCTTTTAGTAATATCCAAAAGTCGCTTTCCCTCATAGTCCTGTCATTTACGGTGACTTGGTAGAGACGCTAAGGCCAATTCCTTAGCATATATGGGGATTTAATCGTCTATTTCTATTCATAGTTTAACAATTATAGCGACTCGCGTCAATGCTAAAAAACGAACAATAAATTTTCAGAAAACTATAATGTTCGTCTTTTGGCTATTTTTTCACTTCTTTTATTCCCTTTAACTGAATCATTTGTCTAACTGGCACCGGTTGTCCATTCACCTCTTCGAACAATGGTACTTCTTTTCTTCCAACAACTTGAAAACCTTGGGAAGTCATTTTATCCATACATTCCGAAATACTTTCGTTTTCTTGCACTTCAAACCATTTTGTCTCTTGCTTCATGAAAACAATTTTCCTCTCCTTACTCGTTTTACCCAGAACCCACCATGAATAGTTTTTGGCTCATATGCAATTATAAATATTTTAGGATCGATCTCTTTTAAGCGACTATACAGTTTCACTTCGTCTTTTCTTGGAGTTAATATTTGTAGTGCTTGTCTAGCACCTTCCAATCCATTTGCAGTCCAACTTGTAACTCCATACCCTTCTTCTCTTAAAAGTGTCGATAAGTTTATCTCACTTTCACTTTCTGTAGAAATGGCACTAACCATAATATATCCTAATGACATTTTCTCCTCAAGTTTTGATCCTACGACTATTCCTGTACCAAATCCAAGTGCATACGCAATCAGATTATGAATCTCATTTAAATTATCCAAAACGAGACCAAGACCTACTATATATACTACCACTTCTATTATACTGATTAGTGCTGCAACATATCGATATCCCTTTAGCGTAAGTATCATTCGCGTTGTAGATAAAGTGACATAAACGATATTTATAATAAAAATTATCAACACCATGGTAATTGCAGTTGAAGTCATACCATCAGCCTCCTATCGTAAATTGTAGTTACTACTTAGTTGTATACCCTTTTTTAAGTGCAACTAATACAAAGAGAAAGAAATAGGAAGTTAGTATTGGATGGTTCTACTAAGAAAATAGAAGAATACTTTATGAATACACCAAGTTTTCCATTTAATAGAAGAACGAGACTTATTTGGCTGAAAGTGAGACTAATTTAGTCGTAACCGAGACCAAATTCTCTAAATCGAGACCATTTTAGTTGAGACCGAGACCAAGAACCGCTTCCGGTTACGATTTTAAGTAAAAATATGGATAAGGGAGACTAGTTTTCCTACGAGAGCAACTAGGGAGAGTTTATAAGCAACCAAATGAGTCATATAAGCGACTAAGATGAATCCAAAGCGACCAATAAGTGCGTGAAAGCAACCATTTCTCATAATAAAGAATGTGCCTCTTTGTGATATCACAATTTAGCCTAATAAACTCAAAAAAAGCCGCCACCGATTACTCGGTGACGACTTCTTGGTGCCCAGCAACTTCCTACTCTGATAGGGGGGTGGCCCCAACTACTATCGGTGCGCGAGCTTCACTTCCGTGTTCGGGCTGCGAAAGCAGATGAGCGGCAGATTTCTTCGTCAGCCGCAGTCGTTCGATTCTCGCGTATATCATACGCTGCGAGTCTCTCTTCCTTGCTTCCTCGAACTCTTTGCTCCTCTACTTTCTCGCATATATATTTACCAACTTATCGATTTGCCTTCGGCTTGTTTTTCTTGAACAAAAAAAAGCCGCCACCGATTACTCGGTAACGACTTCTTGGTGCCCAGCGACGTCCTACTCTCACAGGGGGAGACCCCCAACTACCATCGGCGCTGAAGAGCTTAACTTCCGTGTTCGGTATGGGAAC